>CALWEC010000082.1 GCA_944376945.1 uncultured Lachnospiraceae bacterium
AGTGCAGTTTCATATGGCACGTTATAAGTGCCCGCTCCGGCGGGTGAAAAGGGAATCCGGTGGAAATCCGGAGCTGTCCTGCAGCTGTAAGCGGGGAGCGCTTCTCAAACCACTGTGCAAACGGGAAGGGAGAAAGCCGCGTAGATCCGCAAGCCAGAAGACCTGCTTATAATAAGATTTATCGGTGACCCACTCAGGATGGCAGATAAATGCCGGAACGCTGTTTTACCAGCCTTCCGTCTGGGCGCCGCTTTACAAGCGGCTTTTGTTTTGCCCGGAAATCTTAGCCGTACGTGCTTATGAACACTTACTCTTCTTTATCTCTATACCCGGAACCCCCTCCCGCCTGGATCACGGGAGGGGGTTCTGGTTTTGTCTGCCGGTTACTCCTCAAACTTTTTCTTAAGCAGTACACCAAGTCCAGCCATGGCAAGCACCGCGCCGTCCACGGTAATCCGGTCCGTAATGTCCTTGCCGGTATAATCCTGGGCGCTGACCCCAGCCATGGGGTCAAACGCCGTCGCCGACCTCAAAGTAGTATTCGTAATAGGCCTTGCCCAGCAGATCCACCCCGTCCACCGCCTTGGAGAAGGTTAACAGCCGGTAAAATCCTCTGCTTCGCGCAAACCTAATGTGAATTCTTGCTCCACATAGGTGATAAATGCCTGCTGTTCCGCCGGAAGCCGTTTGTTCTGCGGATAGAAGAACCAGGTATTGCGGCTGACCGGCGTGCCGTCCCGGTGGCACATGGGCGTAAGGGCCAGCCGGTTCCGCCCCTCGTAGTGTTCCGGCACAAAGCCGCACACATAACCGGTTCCCTTTTCCGCCAGCTGCCAGGCCACATCGATATATCCCACCACCATATTGGCTGGGGCCGGTTCCTGAAACTGCTCTTCGTACCAGTCGTCCATCTGCTGCTGGGTCTGCCGGTTGGTGCTGTAGCCAATCCGGGACATGGAGCGCAGGTCCGAGATCAGGACCGTATCACGGGTCGCCACGTAGGCGTTGTCCCGGCTTACCAGGACCCGGTTTAAATTGCCTTCGTAGTCGCCCCGGATAAACGCTACGTCCACGGTGCCCTCCAGCATCCGCCGGAACAGGTTGTCGCTGCCCTCCGTAACCACCTGAAACTGGATGTCCGGATGCTCCCGGCGGTAGCGGATCATCAGATCTCCCAGATCGTACTTGCTGTATGTATAGGAAGATCCAATGGTAATCACACGGTGCGCGGCGTCCTGCATACGCGCCAATTCCCGCTTGGTTTCCTCCAGAAAGCGGAGATAAATGTCTGCCTGGCGTCCCAGGTATTCCCCTTCCGGCGTAAAAGCCAGCCCTTTGGACAGGCGCTGGAAAAGGGCCGCGCCAAATTCCTCTTCCATATGCTGGATCCGCTTGGTCAGGGAAGGCTGGGTGGTACAGAGCCGTTCCGCCGCCCGGGTCATGTTGGGGTTTTTATACAGTTCCGCCAGAATCCTCCAATCCGAATCCTTCATTGGCTGTCTTTCCCTTCCTCCAGCTGTTTCTTCAGATACCGGAGCTGGCCGCCGGCCAATACCACCTCCAGCTCGCTGTCGGTCAGGTCCAGCACCACCTGAAAAGAAAATCCCTTGGTCCGGTTGAATCCCTGCACCCGGCGGGTGGGAAGCTGCTCCAGCAAACAGGGGAATTCCAGCTCGTCCATCTGATCCATCCGGCCGTAATCCGCCGGATCCGCAAACAGCATGGGAATCACGCCGTGGTTGACCAGGTTCCCCTTGTGAATGCGGGCCATGCTCTTGGCAATCACACACTTGACGCCTAGATACATGGGATTGATGGCCGCGTGTTCCCGGGAGGATCCCTGGCCGTAATTTTCCCCGCCAATAATCACGCTGCGCCCCATCTTTTTCGCCCGCTCCGCAAACCCAGGATCGTACCGGTGGTAGCAATACTGGCTCATCAGCGGGATGTTGGAACGCATGGAAGAAAACTCCGCGCTGGCCGGTGTAATATCGTCCGTAGTCACATTGTCCCGCGCCTTCAGGCTGATGGCCGCCGTCAGGTGGTTCTCCGGGGCCTCCGGCACCGGCAGGAATTGAATGTTGGGCCCCCGGACAATCTCCACTTTCCGCGCCTCCTCCGGCGGCAGCGGCGGGATCAGCATGGAATCGTCCACCAGATACCGCTCCGGCTCTCTTATCTCCGCCAGGCGGCCAACTTCCGCTCCCATCACATCTTCCGCCGCGGCGAAGGTTCCGCAGACGGCGGTGGCGGCGGCGCTTTCCGGGGACACCAGATAGATCTCTGCCGTAGGGTTCCCGGCCCGGCCCTTAAAATTCCGGTTGGAAGTCCGCACCGCCACCCCGTTGGTAGGCGGCGTCTGGCCAATGGCGCAGCAGGGTCCGCAGGCAATCTCCAGGATCCGCACTCCTGCCTCCACCAGCATATCCAGATAACCGTCCCGCAGCAGTTCCCGGTAGGTCTGCCGGGAGGCGATGGCACAGGTGCAGGACACATCCTCATGCACACGATGGCCCTGGAAGACCAGCGCCGCCTTGGCGATGTCCGCGTAGCTGGCATTGGTACAGGATCCCAGGAACACCTGCTGTACCTTCCGCTTCGGCACCTGGGCCAGGGGCAGAACCTGGTCCGGCAGATGGGGGCAGGCCATCAGCGGCTCCAGCTGGCTCAGGTCCAGCTCCCGCTCCTCCTCATACTCCGCATCCTCGTCCGGGAGCAGTTCCCGGTAAGCGCCGCCCCGGCCCTGGCCTTCCAGGAAACGTTTTACCTGGGCGTCCGCCGGGAAAATCGACGCCGTAGCGCCCATTTCCGCCCCCATGTTGGCGATCGTGGCCCGCTGCGGCACCTCCAAAGCCTCGGCGCCAGGCCCCACATATTCATACACCTTGCCCAGGCCACCTTTCACCGATTCGCGCCGGAGCATCTCCAGCACCACTTCCTTGGCGTTTACCCCCGGTTTCAGCCTTCCGGTCAGGTTCACCTTTACCACCCGAGGCACCTTCAGCCGCATGGGCACGCCGGTCATGGCCGTGGCCACGTCCATTCCGCCTACGCCAATACCCAGCATCCCACTGGCCCCGCCGTGAGGCGTATGGCTGTCCCCGCCCATGCTGATCTCTCCCGGCACGCCAAAGCGGGCCATATGCACCGTGTGGCAGATGCCGTTCCCAGGCCGGGAAATATACACCCCGTACCGCCGGGCCGCCGACTGCAGGTAAATATGGTCGTCCGGAGTCATGCTGTTCACATAGAGAAGGTTGTGATCCAGATAGCTGACGCTGCACCGGGTCCTCACCCGGTCCAGGCCCGTGGCCTCAAAAGCCAGATAGGTCATAACCGCATTGATATCGTGGGTCAGCGTCTGATCCACCCGTATGAAAATTTCCTCTCCAGGCGCCAGATTCCCTTTGACCAAATGAGATTCCAGGATTTTCCTCGTAAGGGATTTGCCCATTTCCGCTCCTCTCCGCCGGGCCGGCGCCTCCGGGTATCCCCCCTCCGGCCCCGGCCCGGCCTGTCTTGATTCTGGTTCCAGCATAGCACACCTTTCCGTGTTTGGGAAATGGCCGTTTTCCATGATGATATTCCCTCCGGGAATATCAAAGGAACTCAAACAGGCTCATCTGCCGCATTTTCTCCGGCTCCCGGCCAGCCTTTTCCCGCAGCAGGCGCTCCGGCCCAATTTCCGCCAGGAAGGGGGATTCCTCCCCGGAACTGGTTAGGATCAATTCCTCCCGGGCCCGGGTCATGGCCACAAACAGCAGCCGCCGTTCTTCCTCCACCTGGCTGCCGTCCCCTTCCCCTGCCGTCCGATCTCCTGTCTCCATGGGCACCAGGCCCTTCCGGACGCCGAACAGGAACACCACCGGGAACTCCCGGCCTTTGGAGCCGTGGAAGGTGGTCAGCGTCACCGCGTCTGCCC
>CALWEC010000083.1 GCA_944376945.1 uncultured Lachnospiraceae bacterium
CCAAAAAATTCATGCTATTCACCTCTTCTTGGTATAATTTGCTTTCTCCCCCACTATATATTAAAGCATTGCACCGAAATACGCAAGAAAAAATTAAGGAATTTTTCATTTCTATTTTTTATGGGAATGATAATTTTTTTCTCTTTTCTCCCAGTACAGGGATCCGGCTTTTTTCTTGTTTTCCACTCAGCCGCCGTTGGGCAGCTGCCAGTCGTAGTAGGAGGTTTCCGGCACGCCCAGGGCCGACATAAGGGCCATAATGGTGCCTCCATGGACCACCAGGGCCAACGCCTGGCAGCCTGCCTGCCGGGACTCTTCCAGCACCTTCCGAAACGCCTCCACACAGCGGCGCTGGAATGCCTCCCGGGTTTCCCCGCCGGGAAACCCGATGGTGCCGCCGCTGTCGATCCACCGCTGGTAATCTGGGTTTCCGGCCAGCTCCCGGTAATTTTTGTACTCAAATTCCCCAAAATCGCATTCCGCCAGGCCCGGTTCCTGGAACACCGGCTGCCCTGGATACAGGATGGCGGCGGTCTCCAGGCAGCGGCGGCGGGGGCTGGCGTACACCCTCTCCGCCGGCGGCGCCGGAACACGAGAAAGAGCCTGACGACCTTCCGCCGTCAGGCTCTCATCGGTAATACCTACATATCGTTTTTCCCGGTTGCCAAGGGTCTCCCCATGGCGGATCAAAATCACTTTCACAGCAGCGCCGCCACCCTTTCCGCCAGCACCAACGCCAGCAAAACCGTCAGCTCGCAGACCTGCACGAAATATCCGGCCAGATCTCCGGTGACGCCTCCAAATTCCCGGTAAGAAAAATACCGGTAGTAACCAAATACCCCCAGGGCAGTTAAGGCGGCCAGCCCGCCATATAGAGGGGACAGCCACACCAGGAAGGCGCTGCAGGCCAAAATGCTGGCAAGCATCACCCAGCGCACCCGGCGGCGGTGGGCCTGTTCCGCAAAGGTAGCCAGCATCCCCTTCTTCCGGGCCTGGCGAAAGCTGACCACCGCCAAGCCGCTGTACGCCCTGGACAAGAAAAAGACCGCCGCCGCCGCTCCCAGCTGCCCCTCCCGCAGCTCACTCCAGCCGGCGGTGGACAAAAGGAAGTACACGATCCCTCCCAATATGGCGAAGGCCCCTGTATGGGAATCCTTTAGGATCTCCAGCTTCCGCTCCCGCTCCGCGTGGGAACTGCGGGCGTCCACCGTGTCCAAAAAACCATCCAGGTGGATGCCCCCGGTTACCGCCACCGGGATCAGGGTTAAGCCTACGGCGCGGAACCAGCCGCCCAGCTCCAAAAGCCCGCACAGATGCCAGAACCCTACCTCCAGCAGGCCGATGACGGCCCCAATCCAGGGGAAGAAACACATGGCGTAGCGCATGTTTTTCTCCGTCCATTCCAGCCGGGGCATCGGGATCTTGGAATACATGGCAAACGCGATTACAAACGCTGAAAACATAGCCGGGTCACTCTGCCTCTAAAACCTTTTCCAGTTCCACCACGTACATGGTGTGGTAATCCTTCTCCTCGTACCACTGGGCGTCGTCCTTAGGATCCAGGATACACTCCGGCTTCATGTCCTGAACGTAAATCTTCCGGCCAATCAGGGCCAGGCGCGCTTCGTCAAAATACGGCGTTTCTCCCTGGTGGAGCACCGTCAGGCCCTCATGCTGGATTTTGTCCTCCTGCCGCCCGGAAACCCGGCCCATATAGCCCAGCATTTCCCGGTATTCCGGTCCAAAAAAGGTCAGGGACAGGGTGTCCGCCGCGTCTACAAACTCTTTGGTAAAGCGCTGCGGCCGGATAAAGATAAAGGCCACCTTTTTCCCCCACAGGATTCCCAGCCCGCCCCAGCCGGCTGTCATGGCGTTGACGCGCCCATCCTTTTCCGCCGCCACCAGCATCCATTCCTTTCCAATCAGGGTAAAGGCGTTTTCGGTCCACTGCTCCGGGGATACTTCTTTCCAAGCTTTCATATCCGTCTCCTCCTGCATCTCTCAAAATCGTTCCAGAAGGGAAGTGAGCGGCCCTCAGGCCGCCCACTGACACACGGTTGTGTGCCTGTACTTTTTGTACATTCCTTTTTCCATCTCCATTATAACGGCTGTATCCTAAAAAATCAAGGCTTTTTCCCATTTATTCCGCAAGAAAAAAGCCTTTTCCCACCTGTTTCAGACACCAGCCCCAGGTAACCGGCTCCACGGTCTCCGCCGCCGTCACCGGATATTCCGCCACCGTCTCCCCGTTGAGCCGGTACACCACCTTGCCCACCGTTTCCCCTTCCTCCACCGGAGCCTCCAGGATCCGGACCTGCTGGACTTCCTGCTCTACCTTCTCATCCTCCCGCAGCAGCAGCCTTAGGGAGGACCCGGCTTCCTCCGGCAATTTTACCGAAAGGACGGCTTCCTGGGATAAATCCCCCTCCGCCGGGATCCCGTTTTCCACCCGGACCGGCAAGAGAAGCGGCTCCCTCCAAACCTCCCGGTACTGGTATTCTGCCAGCCCGTACTCCATCAGCTTCCGGGTATCCGACCATTTGTAGCTTCGGTTATTGGGCCAGCCGCAGGCCAAAAGGGCCACCACATAGGTTCTCCCGTCCCGCCGCAGGGCCCCCACATAACAGTAACCGGCGTTGTTGGTAAATCCGGTTTTCCCGGACAGGGCCCCGTCCATCATAGACAGGAACGCGTTGCGGTTGGCACATTGGAAGGACCGGCTTCCCTCCACGTCCGAGAACGAATAGGAGGGCGTCTGGGTGATTTCCAAAAAGCGGGGATTTTGAATGCAGTAGGAAAAGATCCGGGCCAAATCCCGGGCGGTGGTAGAATGGATCCCCTTTTCGTCCGCCGCGTCCAGGCCGTTGGGGGTAATAAAGTAGGTATCCATGCAGCCCAGATCCCAGGCCTTCTGGTTCATCCGCTCCGCAAAGGCCTCCACGCTGCCGGCCAGCCCCTCCGCCAGGACAACCGCCGCGTCGTTGTAGCTTTCCAGCATCATGGCGTACAGCAGATCCTCCTGCCGGTACCGCTCCCCGGCCCGGACCCCCAGATGGACCTTGGGCATGGAAGCCGCGTAGGAAGACGCCTCGTAAACCGCGTCTGGATCCCCCTCTTCCAAGGCCAGGATACACGTCATAATTTTGGTGGTACTGGCCATAGGAAGCGGCTGCACCCCGTTTTTCTCATACAGGACCCGGCCGGAGTCCGCGTCCATCAGCACCGCTGCCTGGGCGTACAGCCCGTTTTCCGGCGGAGCCTCCCCCCAGGCTGTATACGGGGCCCAAAAAAGGAGGGCGGAAGCCAGCAGGCAGAGAAACCTTTTTTTCATCCGGATCGCTCCTTCCCCAAAGGACTTCTCTTTCCACTATATTCCGCCCTCTTTCCATCCATGCCCCGCTGCCGGAAAACCAGCGGTTCAGAAGGTTACCGCTCCCACCGTGGCCGCCAGGATCCGTGCTGTTTCCTCAATGCCGAAGCGGCTGCTGTCTATGGTCAGGAAGTAGTTTTCCATCTCCCCCCAGCCGCTGTCCGTGTAGTAGTTGTAATAGTATTTCCGGTCTTTGTCCTGCTTCCGGATCCGGTTCCGGGCTTCCTTTTCGTCGATATCAAACCGCTTCTGGATGGTTTTCAGCCGGGACTCCATGGGCGCGTAGATAAAAATATTCAGCATGTCCCGCCGGTCCCGGAGCACATAGTCCGCCGCCCGGCCTACAATCACGCAGCTTTCCCGGTTGGCCAGGTCCCGGATCACCTGGGACTGGACGTTAAACAGCACATCGTTGATGGGAAGCATGTGATTGGGATAATTCTGCACGTGGTTTCCCGCGTATAGCCAAGGGTTGGCCCCCTTCTCATCCGCTGCGGCAAACTGCTCCGGCTCCATGCCCATCCGCTTGGCCGCCATCTCAATCAGTTCCTTATCGTAAAAATTCAGGCCTAATTCCGCCGCCATCAATTTGGCAATGGCTCTTCCGTTGCTTCCAAACTGACGCCCCACTGTAATAATCTTTCTAGACATAGCCATCCCCCTTTTCTGTAAAACGCAGGATTCCGATTTTTCTTTGCTTATATTATACACCCTTCTCTTGAATTTGCAATATTTTTTGCGATAATTCAAAGAATTCCCCTTCTTCTCCTGGGTCTGGCTTATATTGTCACGCACAAGAAAGGAGCCGCCGGTGTACGGCAGCTCCCCTTTGACTTTTTCCTTGTCTTTGCTTTCGTCAGTCTGTCAGGCCGCACAGCGGCTGGATTACCTCCTCGATGGCTTCCAGCGCTTCGGAAGGAAGCTGGTCGTAGCCTTCCTTCTCCGTGTACTTCAGGCTGATAAAGCGGCGGCGGCGCTTCATGGCATCCGCCAGCATCCGCAGATACTCCGGATCCTCCATGTCCGGCACAAAGCCTTCCCACTCCATAATCTCCAGGTTTTTGAAAGGCCCCCAAGGCTTAAACTCCGCCTGGCCTTCCACAATGTGCTCGATAATCCCCAGGGTATCCGAAGGCTTTACCTTCTTGCCCATAAAGTCCCCGGTGTTGATGATGTAGCAGTCGATGCCTCTCTCGTCCACCAGCTTCTTAAATTTGATATAGTCGTACTTCAGCGGATAGGTGCGGAACGGGTTGGCGTACGGCTCGTACACCAGCGCGTTGACGTCCACGCCCTTCAGCAGGTTTTCCGCAGAGCTCCGCTTAGTGGCCAGCGTAGCGCCCATGGCGGAGGCCAAAGCGCCGCCCTTGACCTTGATAATCGGCGGCAGGGTCGGATCCTTCATAATCCAGAAAATAGCGTTCACCGGTTCCTCAATCTTATCCACCCGGTTGGGGGACCACAGCTTGGACTTAATGGCCCGGCCGTTGCCGTTGCGGATGTCCTCGGTCACCAGCACCACCTTGCCGTCCTCGTCCACCGTGGCGCCGCAGTTCTGCACCGTCAGCAGATACTTGCTGGCCTCGCAGGACAGAGGGTAGTCCGCGGTTTTGTCAAAATAGGTAGGCTCCATGGCCACGGAGGAGCCAGTTTCAGAATTGATGATAAACGCATCGTCGTGCAGGATGGTGATGTCGTATTTGCCGTTGTGGCGGTTGTGGGTAATGGTGGATTTCCCCGAGCCGGAAAGCCCGAACACGCTGGCCACATACTTCCGGCCGTCCGGCAGGTTGTAGCGCTTCTGGCCGCCGTGGCAGGC
>CALWEC010000084.1 GCA_944376945.1 uncultured Lachnospiraceae bacterium
GGAAATTACAGGGCCTTCTTTTCCATATGGTATCCTTACTGCATCCCATGAGACAGGCAGGAGTGTTTAAAGAAAAAACATATCGCCCCATGGCGGGGCAGAAGGAGAGGAGCATGAAGGCATTTAAGAAAGCAACGGTATTGGCGGCAGGCGCGGCGGCGTTTGTGATCCCCGCCACAAGCGTAAGCGCGGCGGAGCTGGAGCAGGGCGTCCCGGAGACCAGCCAGGAGGAAGTCCTGCGGCAGGAGGAAACCGTCTACGGCCAGGCCGGTACGCTGGAGGAGGCGGAAAAAGAGCTGGAAGGCGCGTCGGAGGCTTTGGATCAGGCAGAGGAGGAGCTGGACCAGGCCCAGGAGTCGTACGACGAGGCAGACCAGGCGGCGGAAGAGGCCGGACAGGTCCTGGAGGACGCCAAAGAGGAAGAAAGCGCCGCGGTACAGGAAGCCCAGGACAGCTTTGAAAACGCCGTGGCAGACGCGGAGCAGGAAGCAGCGGACCTGGAGGCGGCGGACCTGGAAGCGGCGGTAGAGGGTTCGGAGCAGGACATGGATACGGACCGAATTCCCACCAACCGGCCGGTGCTGCGAAACGACCGGGAGGACGTAATGTTTGTGTCCCGGGAGGCAAAATTCCGCGCCATTGTCAAGGAGGTAAAGCGGGCCCAGGCCAAAGGCCAGCCGGTGCTGATCGGCACCGGGTCGGTGGAGGATTCGGAAATCCTAAGCGAGTATTTCCGCCGGGGCAGGATTCCCCACAGCGTTTTAAATGCCAAACGCCACGCCTATGAGGCGCGGATTGTGGCCCAGGCGGGACGGTATGGGGCCGTTACCATCGCTACCAATATGGCCGGAAGAGGCACGGACATAAAACTGGACCGGAAGGCCAAGGCGGCCGGCGGGTTAAAGGTCATCGGCACTGGCCGGGCAGAGTCCCGGCGGATCGACGACCAGCTGATCGGAAGGGCGGGCCGCCAGGGGGATCCGGGGGAATCGGTGTTTTTCCTGTCCCTGGAGGATCCGCTGTTCAAGCAGTACGGGGCAGAAAAGGAAGCGGCGGCCATCCGGGCCCAGGCACGGGCCCCTTACCGGAAGATCCGCAGCCGCCGGATCCGGTCTTTTGTGAAAAAGGCCCAGAAAAAAGCGGAGGGCGTCCGCTATATGGAACGGAAGTCGGTGCGGGAGTAGGACCAGGTCCTAAACGTCCAGAGGGATTTAATCTACGAGGAACGGGACCGGATCCTGGAGCGGACGGATATGGACCGGTTCCTGACAGGGATTTTCAAACGGACGGCCGGTTACGCCGCCCGGTCCCTGGGAAGGGGCCGGAGGGATTACCGAAGGGTGTATCGGGAGTTTTCCCAGCTGGTCCCGATCCCTTACGGGCAGACCGACCCCAAAAACCGGTACGCCATCCATGCCTATGATATGTTTGACGAAATGCTGGCGGTGGATACGGTCCAGATTGCCCAGCTGGTCCTAAAGAACGCCTGTTTTTCAAAATGACAATCCAAAACCCTCCGTATATTTCCCGTTTATTCCGTCAACAATATCCCTAGCAATCCAACAGGTGCAAAGAACACAGATAGGGGTGACGATGTGAATAAGTTCAAAAGGTTTTTTAACGGACGTTTGGTTTATTCTCTGGCGGTAGGGATCCTGGCGGTGGGCGTGGCGGCCACCGGGGCCATGCTCCTGGGCGGGGAGGAGGGCCCGGCGGAGGAAGGGCCGTACCTGGCGCTGGAGGAATCGCCGGAGCAGATTGTCTACGGGACCACGGAAGCGGTGCTTCCCACGGAGGAGGGGCCGGAACTTTCCCAGACGGAGCCGGAGGAACAGGAGGAGCCGGAGGAAACGCCAGCCCGCCCGGACCGGCCGGTAAGGGGCGAAGAGCCGGTGGACGCGGAGCCGGAAACCCCGGAGCCGGAGGAGACGGACGCGGAGGAGACGGAAGCTCCGGCAGAGGCCCAGGAGCCGGAAACGGAAGCGGATCCGGCGGAGGCCGCCGCGCCGGTGTTCTCGGAGGAGAGCACGCTGGATTGGCCCCTTCACGGTTCCATCCTGCGGGAATTTAGCATGGATACCACGGTGTTTTACCCTACGCTGGAAGCCTATAAGGTAAGCCCCGGCATCCTGATCCAGGGCGAGCCGGGCCAGGAGGTCTGCGCCGCCGCGCCCGGCGTGGTTCAGTCCATTGGCAGCAACGAGGAGATCGGCCAGTATATGGTGGTGGATCTGGGCGGCGGCTACCAGGCCACCTACGGCCAGCTGGAGGCCATCCGCGCGGCGGAGGGGGATACGGTGGAAACCGGCCAATCCCTGGCGGTGCTGGCGGAGCCTACCAAGTATTACGTGGTAGAAGGCTGCAACCTGTACTTTCAGGTGACCAAGGACGGGAGCCCGGTGGATCCGCTGGATTACCTGCACCAGTAAGACGAGAGAAAAACCGGACAGAAAAGGCCTGGGGAAAACGGGAAACCGCTTTCCGCCAGGCCTTTGCCATGCCCGGGCTTTATTTTTGATCCGTCCCTTGCAGGGATGAGCCGGAATCCTGCGTCCCTTGCAGGTACTTGCCGGTAAACTCCGCGGCGGGAATGGGGCGGCTGTAGTAGTAGCCCTGGCCCAGGTCGCAGCCCAACTCCCGGATAAAGGCTTCGTCCTCCCGGGTCTCCACCCCCTCCACCACCGTGGAGATGTGAAGCTTCCGGGACAGCTCCGCAATCTGCCCCATAATGGTCCGCTGCCGCTCATGGTCGGTGCGGGAAGCCTCCATCAGGAAGCCCCGGTCCATCTTCAGCTCGTCAATCCGCAGCTGGCTCAGGGTGTTCAGGGAGGAATAGCCGCTGCCAAAATCGTCCATGGAAACCCGGAAGCCCAGCTCCTGCAGCTGGATAATTTTTTGGTTCAGCTCGTCCACGTTTTCCAGGGCCAGCCCCTCCAGGATTTCCAGGGTAATCAGCCGGGCGGGAATCTGATATTTCTGGAGCCGGTCCCGCAGGTTCTGGACGTAGTCCACCTCGTAAAAGAGAAGCTTGGACTGGTTGATGGAAAGGGGAGGGGGCGTAAGCCCCGCGTCCATCCACTCCCGCAGCTGCCGGCAGACTTCCTCAAACATATACAGGTCCAGGCGGGCGCAGAAGCCGTTGCGCTCGAAAAACGGGATAAACTGCCCGGGGGCCAGGGTTTTCCCCTCCGGGGTAATCCAGCGGACCAGGGCTTCCGCGCCGCCTAGGAGCCCGCTGGCCAAATCCATTTTGGGCTGCAGGTACAGGTGGAACTCCCGGTTCCGCAGGGCCTGCTCCATATGGGTGGTAATATAATTTTCCAGGATTTCCTGCTTGTGCAGCTCGGTGTCGTAGAACCAGATCTGGTCTGGACGCATCTGGTGGGCCTTGGCCAGGGCAAAGGACGCTTGGCCCAGCAGCCGGTCCCCGGCCTTCTCCCGGGGGGCCGCCGGGTCATCGATGGCCACGCCGCAGTAGGGCTGAAGCCGGTAATTGTTCCGCTGGCTGAAGGGGGTGCGGCGGATCTGGTCCTGCAGGGCCTCCAGGCGGGGGCGCAGGGCTTCCCGCTCCCGCTCCCGCAGGAACAGGTGGAAGGAATCCGCCGTATCCCGGCAGAAAAACTCGCCGGCCCCCACCGTCTGGGACAGCACCTCCCGGATATGGCAGAGCAGCCGGTCCGCCGTATCCCGGCCAAAGATTTCGTTGATAAATTTAAACTGGCGCAGGTTGAGGGCGATCACACTTCCGGTCCCGCCTTCCGCCAGGGCCTGGTCCAGCCGCTGGTGGAACCGGGGCAGGTTGTCCGCGCCGGTCAGCGGGTCCTGGTAGGCGGCCCGGATTAAATCCCGGTTGTTCCGCTGGAGCAGGCGGTAGCCGTAGACCATCAGAAAGACGGACAGGGCCAGGATAAAGCCGAAGGTCAGCCGGGTAATCAGGCGCAGCTGGTACAGGGCCCCGCTGGCAGACTGGACCGTGTTGACGCAGAACAGATACCAGCCGCCTACCCCCACCGGCTCCAGGAAAATCTGATAGCTCTTCCCCTGGTAGCGGAAGGAATAGAAGCCGCTGCCGGACTGGGCCATGGTCTCCCGCATTTCCGCCTGCTGGTCCGCGTCGATATAGCCTCCCTCAAAGATGGAGGTAAGGGGCTCCGGGATTACCTGCCGGTCGGAGCGGAGCAGGAAATTCCCTTCCGAGTCCAGCAGGTGGATATAGCCGTTGCCGTTGAGGATGGTGGGGGCGTTGAGAATCTGGAACAGGGAGTCGGTGCTGTGGCTGGCGGTCAGGGCGCCGATGACCTGGCCGTCCCGGTAGACGGGCACGCTGTATACGTACAGGGTATTCTCCAGGGTTTCCTCGTAAAAAAGCTGGGAGACGGCGGCTTCCCCGTTCCAGGATTTGCGGACGGATTCCTGCAGCTCCTCCTCCAGAGACTCCAGCGGCACGTCAACGGAGACGCTGTGGTTTAAAATAGACCGGACGCCCAGCCCATCCTTCTCAAAATAGTTCATGGTGATAAAATCGTTGTGGTTGTTGGATTCGTAGAGCCCCTGGGCGAAGGCCTCCTGATCCATCTCTTCGCTGAATTCCAAAAAGCTGGACAGGGTGTACAGGGTCTGGAAGTCCGCTTCCATCCGCCGCAGCAGGCGTTCCCGGTGCTCCTGGGCCTCCGCCTCCATCTGGTTGTCGGCGGCACGCCGCAGCATGCTGCTGAGGACCTGGGAGGAACCCGCGCCGATGGCCAGCAGCAGAAGGCCGGCCAGGCCGACCAGCAGGGTGGTGCGCTTTAAATTCTTGCGGATATGTTTTTCGTCCAATGCTTCTCCCTTCTCGGAAGTCTTTGGGATATAGGGATATTGTATCACAGAATACCGGCGGATACCAGGAAAACCTTTGCCTCCTCCCGGCTTTCCAGGCCGCTGAGGAAGCTGTTGGCAAAGCGGGAATCCAGGGTCACGTCCTCCCCCATCCAGTCCGGCGGGACAAAGGCCAGGGCTTCCCCCCGGGAGGGGAATTCCACCTCCGCCAGGACCAGCCCTTCCAGGAGGCCTTCAAAGACGTCCACCTCCGCTGTGTAGGGGCCCAGGGGGATCCGCCAGCGCTTTTTGGCGATCACCGCGCCGTCCGCCTTGGCCCGCAGGTGCTCGTAGGCGTCCTGGGTCAGGGGCAGGTTGTACTCCTCCCGGGCCAGCTTTCCGGCGCCCTTGTAGGTCAGGTAAAAGGTTTGGTTTTCCCGCCGCACCCGCACCACCGGGGCCGTGCACAGGTAGGCCTGCTCCAGGGCCAGGCAGGGGGACTGCTCCCAATGCTCCGGCATCCGCCGGACCCGGAATTTCCGTTCGATTTCCCAAGAGGCCTTGCTCATATCCTTCCTCCTTCGGGGCCCAGCGCCCCTGCTTTGTTGGATTCTGCCCAAAGTCTAGCACGTTTTCCGGCGGCGCGCAAGGCCGACCGCCCTTGCTCCGCTGGGCGATCCATGGTATAATGGCCGGGTTATGAAGATTTTGTTGGCAGCCATCAACGCAAAGTACATCCATACCAGCCCGGCGGTGCATCTGTTAAAGGCCTGCGCCGGGGAGGCCGCCGGCCTGGTGGAGACGGCGGAATATACCATCAACCAGCCCCTTTCGGAAATCCGGGGGGACATCTGCCGCCGCCGGCCGGATGTGCTGGGCTTTTCCTGCTATCTCTGGAATATCTCCCAGGTGGAGGCGCTGGTAAAGGATCTGGCCCGGCTGCGGCCGGAGATGGACATTTGGCTGGGCGGCCCGGAGGTAAGCTTTGACCCGGAGGCGGTGCGGGCCCGCCTGCCGGTGACCGGGGTGATGACCGGCCCTGGGGAAAGGACCTTTGCCTGGCTGGCCGGGCGCTATGCCCGGGGGCTGGCGGCGCCGGAACAGCGGGTGCTGCCGGGGGAGCCGCTGCCCCTTTCGGAAACGCCGTTCTGGTACGCGGAAACCCAGCCGGATCCCCACCGGATCCTGTACTACGAAAGCAGCCGGGGCTGCCCCTTTTCCTGCAGCTACTGCCTTTCCTCCCTGGAAAAAAAGCTGGACTTTAAGCCGCTGCCCCAGGTGGAACGGGAGCTGGCCTGGTTCCTGGAAAAGCGGGTCCCCCAGGTTAAGTTTCTGGACCGGACCTTCAACTGCCGCCGGGAACACGCGGCGGCCATCTGGCGTTTCCTGCGGGAGCACGACAACGGGGTGACCAATTTCCACTTTGAGATTTCCGCGGACCTGCTGGACGAAGGATTGCTGGCAGAGCTGCGGGGGATGCGGCCGGGGGCGGTGCAGCTGGAGATTGGGGTCCAGACCACCAACCCCAAAACCTTGGAGGCCATCCGCCGGCCCATGGATTGGGAGCGGCTGGCCCGGAACGTGGGGGAGATCCGTTCCTGGGGGAACATCCACCAGCATCTGGATCTGATTGCCGGGCTGCCCTGGGAGGACGCCGGCAGCTTCCGCCGCTCCTTTGACCAGGTGTACGGCCTGCGGCCCCAGCAGCTGCAGCTGGGGTTCCTGAAGGTCCTCAAAGGCTCGGAGATGGAGCGGCGGGCCGGGGAGTGGGGGATCCTTTTCTCCCAGTCGCCGCCGTACCAGGTGCTGGCCACCCGGTGGCTGGATGCGGAGGAGGTGCTGGAGCTGGAGGACATAGAGGCCGTGGTGGAAACCTACTACAACAGCGGCCAGTTTGCCCGTTCCCTGGACTTTCTGGAAAAGCGGTTCCCCGGGCCCTTTGCCCTGTACCAGGCCTTGGCCAGGTACTGCCGCCGCCGGGGCCTCCTGGGGATCCAGCCCTCCCGCGTCCGGAAATACCAGATCCTATGGGAGTTTTTCCAGGAGGAGGCCGGCCGCGGAGGGCAGGAGGCCTTCCGGGAGTGTCTGCTGGTGGACTGCTACGCCCGGGAAAACCTGAAAAACCGTCCGCCTTTTGGCGGGGAAGACGCGCCGTGGCGGCCTTATTTCCGGGCCTGGATCCGCCGGGAGGCGGAGACCCGCCGGTACCTGCCCCATTACCAGGGCTGGGGCCCCCGGGAGCTGGAGCGGGCCCTGCACCTGGAGCGGGTGGAGGAGATAACCGGCGGCACGCCGCAGCTGCTGGTCTTTGACTACCAGCGGCGGAACCCGCTGGACCACAACGCGGAAATCCTCTCCCTTCCCTGGGAGGAGGAAACCAAAAGAGAAACGGGCACGGCCCGGAAGGAGGTTCGTATGGAACTGATTTATGAGGAGCACCGGATCTACGGCAAGGGAGAGGACGGGGAGATCCTGGCGGAGATTGATTTCCCGGAGGTCGCGCCGGGGGTGGTGGATCTGAACCACACGTACGTTTCGGAAACGCTGCGGGGCCAGGGGATGGCCGGCCGGCTGATGGCGGCGGCGGTGGAAACCATAGAGAAAAACGGGTGGAAGGCCCGCACTTCGTGCAGCTACGCCCGGGGCTGGATGGAAAAGCACCCGGAAAAAGCCAGCCTGGCGGAAAAGTAGAATCGGATGGGGCGAAAGCCAGAAAGGAAAGCCAAATGTTTAATTTTAAGGATAAGAAAGCCAAAAGAGGCGTGGTTGGGGTGATTGTGGTCATCCTGGTGCTGTGCATGGTGGTTCCGCTTTTAAGCGGGATCCTGCGCTGAGGCGGATGGAGGCGGGAGCGCCCGCCGGAACCGCGGCCCGGACCTGGGATATTGTGATGACCGGCTGGGCCGGGGATTTAGGCAGCGCGGCGCTTTTGCGGGCCAGATGGACGGAACTGGAAAAACGCCTGCCGGCCTCTTTCCTGGAGCGGGCTGCCGCGCGCTTGGAAGGCGTCTCCCAGGGAGCGGAAGGCCTAGGGTGGGCGGTGCCCCTGGAGGGAGCGGAAGGCCTGGGGAGGGCTGGGAGCCCGGCGGGAGCGGAAACGCCCGGACTGGAGGGGCTTCCCCAGGGTGTTCTGTGGGCCGCCACGGGGGAGGACGGCGTGTTCGGCGCCCTGTGGCGCCTGGGAGAGGAGGCGGGGACCGGCCTTTGGGTGGACTTGGCCCGTATCCCCCTTCTCCAGGAAACCATCGAGATCTGTGAAATGGCGGAGGTATCGCCCTATGAGCTTCCGTGGGGAGGCTTTCTTTGGCTGGCGGAAAACGGGAACTGGTCCGGCGGCACGGTCATCGGCCATACCACCCAGGACAGCGCCCGGGTGGTGGAAAGCCGCTGGGGGACCCGGTACCTGACCCCGCCGGAGGCGGAGAACTGCCGGGAAAACGGCTGCCCGGCCCCGCCGGAGACGGAGAACTGCCAGGGGAACTGCTGCCCGGCCTCGCCGGAGACGGAAACGGGAAAGGGGGATGGGATATGTTAAACATTGTGCTGCACCAGCCGGAAATGCCGGCCAATACCGGGAACATTGGCCGGACCTGCGCGGCTACCGGCGCCCGGCTGCATCTGATCTGCCCCCTGGGCTTCCGGCTGGACGAAAAAAGCCTGCGCCGGGCAGGCTTGGACTACTGGCACCAGCTGGATGTGACCCTGTACGACAATTTTGGGGATTTCCGGCAGAAAAACCCAGGGGCCAAAATTTACATGGCCACCACCAAGGCCCGCCAGGTGTATACGGAGGTTTCCTACGAGCCAGACTGTTATCTGATGTTCGGCAAGGAAAGCGCCGGGATCCCGGAGGAGATCCTGGTGGAGTACCAGGAGACGGCGGTGCGGATCCCCATGCTGGGGGATACCCGCTCCCTGAACCTGTCCAACTCCGTGGCCATCGTGCTCTATGAGGCCCTGCGGCAGCAGGGCTTTGCGGGGCTGCGGACAGAGGGGGAGCTGCACCGGCTGCGGTGGAAGGAGTAGCGGAAGAATAAGTTTTGCTTGGGGAGGCTAAGAGATTCGTATTTCCCAAGGGTTCCGGCGGATGCTACAATTTACATACGAAAACCTAAGGTTTGGAATCCAACATACAGGAGGAAGCCGTATGAAAATCAGCAAACTGGAACCGGTGCTGGCGGGAGGCCGCTATCTTTTTTTAAAGCTTCACACAGACGAAGGGCTCATTGGATACGGAGAGTGCGGGGCCTGGGGATACCAGGAGGCGACGGTGCAGGTCCTCCGGCAGATGGAAAAGCTGCTGGTGGGCCAGGATCCCATGCGCATTGAGTGGATCTGGAACGCTCTGACCCGCAACCTGCATTTCCGCGGTTCGGTTACGCAGGCGGCGGTATCGGGCATCGACATTGCCCTTTGGGATCTGAAGGGCAAGGCGCTGGGCGTGCCCTGCTATGAGCTGCTGGGCGGAAAAACACGGGATAAGGTCCGTATCTATGTAAACGCCAGAGGGAAAAACGACCAAGAGCTGGTGCAGGCGTCCGCCAAGCTGGCCCAGGATGGCTTTGGGGCCATCCGCTTTACCGTCCGCCATCCGGAAACGGAAGGCGGTGGATGCGGGGAGTCTTTCTCCGCCCTGGTAAACCGGGCGTCTGGCACCATGAAGGCCATCCGGGAGGCGGTAGGCTGGGACGTGGATGTGTCGGTGGAATGCCACCGGGGGCTGCGCCCGGCGGAGGCCATTGAACTGGGACGGGCCATGGAACCGTTCCGGCCCCATTTTTATGAGGATCCGATCCCGGACAACCTGGAGGCCATGGCAACGGTCATCCGGGAGTGCCGGATTCCGGTGGCCGCCGGCGAACGCTTTATCAATCCCCAGGAATTTGACTCCCTGATGACCACCGCCCCGGTTCGCTATATCCGGCCGGATATGTGCCTGGCCGGCGGCTTGACGGCAGGGCGCAAGATTGCCGCCCAGGCGGAGGCCAGAGGCATTTACTTGATTCCCCACAACCCTCTGGGGCCCATTTCTACGGCAGCCTGCCTGCAGCTGGACGCGGTGATCCCGAATTTTGAAATCCAGGAATATCCGATGGCCAACGGCGTCTGCCGGCTGGACCGGGAAATGAAGGAGCCGTTTGTGGTGGAAAACGGTTACGTCCGGGTGCCGGAAGGCCCGGGGCTTGGGATTGAGCTGATCGACGGCATAGGAGAACGTTTCCCCTTTGAAGGACGGTACGGCGGGATCCATCTCCATGAGGACGGATCCATTGTAGACCGCTAAAAGCCTTTTACCGGTCTTGGGACTGGGGGAAGATTTCCTTGGCTGCCGCGATAAATTTTTTTACCGCGTCGTATTGGACCTTCTTTTTCTTCCACACCAGGGAAGCGTATTTGGGAGGCTGCTGCCCAGGGTAATCCAGGCTGGCGATATGAGGGTTATAGAGGGAGATTTCCCCAGGAAGGAACCCGGCGGCGGCCCCCTGTTCCACAAACCGTTCCAGGGTATAAATCTGGGAGGTGTAGTGGATGACGTGGAGGGAAAGGCCCCGCTCCCAAAACAGCTGCTGGACCATCCGGGTAGGCGCGTAGTGGCTGTCCAGCATGACCAGAGGCTCCTGGGCAATCTCCTCCAGGGTTACCTGGCCCCGGGAAGCCAAGGGATGCTCCCGGTTCACGCAGAATTTCAGCTGGGACGCATGGAGAGGGTAAATGTGGTAGGCCTTTTGGAGGTCTTCGGTTTCGGCCTCCCTCCCAGGGGTGGTGACCAGCAGGTCCACCCTGCCGGAATCCAGCATTTCAAACAGGGCGGGGGTGACGTCCTCATAGGAAATGGTTTCAATTTCCGGATAGCGCTGGTGGAATTCCCGGCGCAGCCGGGGAAAAACCGTGTTCCCGAAAATGGTGGAAAGGCCGATGCGCACATAATTCCGGGTCATGCCCAGGTCTTGGATCACATGGTGCAGGTGCTGGATTTGTTCCAGCACCTGCCGGACTTCCTGCTGCAGCAGCCGGCCCTCCTGGGTAATCACCAGATTGTTGCCCTGCCGGAGAAACAGAGGGGCACCGCACTCGGCCTCCAGCTCCCGCATGGACTGGGAGATGGCAGGCTGGGAGACCAAAAGCTCCTGGGCGGCTTTGGTGTAGCTTTCGTGGCGGCAGACAGCGTAAAAATACTGCATTTGGGTCAGCGTCATACCGGCTTCCTCAGGAATCAAATTCCGGATAAGCGTTGGGATCCGGCGGCGGGCATTCGGGCATGGTCCATTCGTAGTTGTCCGTCAGGTAGTCGTACATCCGCTGGATTTCCCGGTGGATTTCTTCCAAGGTGGGGATGCCGTGGAAAAACTTGGCCGGCTCCGCCCGCCAGTACAGGTCGTCGTTGGCCAGGTTGTCCACCAGGGCGTGGTTTAAGGCCACCATGTAGATCATCTGCCCTGGCTTCATCCGGTGGGGCCGGTGGGTCACGTCCACCACATAATCGTCTATCACAGGGCCGCGGTAGGTTTCCGTCTCCGTGCGGCCCTCCATTTTCTTTATCTCCTCATAGTCTTTTTCCGTAAACAGTTGCTGAATGTCCATTTGGCGCCTCCTATGCTGCGGATCCGGGCAGGGCCCGGCGGAATGTTACCATTTTATTATAATGAAAGCGGATGGGAAAAACAACCCTCTTGCAGAAATGGCCGCTTGCCCGTATACTAAAGGCAGGGAGGACAGAAAATGGATATTTTGATTGCGGTAATCGCTATTTCGATTGTGGTATCCGCGTTAAAGGCCCAAGCGTCCCGAAACCAGAGGGAACGGAATCGGGGGGAAGGGTATTCCGGCTGGGGGCAGCAGACCGTTTACCCCCGCGGAGGCCGTTCCCGGCAGCCTGGCGGCCCGGCGCAAAACGCCGGGGGCTCTTCCCGGAACGCAGGCGGCCGTCCCGGCGGCCCCTCCCCCTTCCCGGCCGGCGAGACTTATACGGCCCAGCCGGTGCCGGAGTTTAAGGGTACCGCCAGCGACTGGGACAGCCAGGACCGCCGCCCCGGGGAGGATGAGCTGGAGGCGCTGATCCGCCAGAACCATGCCTACGAAAAGGAACTGGAAAAGCTGCTGGCGGTGCAGGAGGACAGCCAGTAAGCGGATCCCGGGCGTCTGGGGGAAAAGGCTTACCCTTGGGGACGTTGGTTTTCTACGGGGCAGAGCCGGAAATCCAGGCCGCGCAGCAGGGAAGGGTCCGGTTCGGTCAGAAGGACG
>CALWEC010000085.1 GCA_944376945.1 uncultured Lachnospiraceae bacterium
AATCCAACTAGCCCAGCTCGGCAATGGCCGCAGGGGCGATTAGCTCAGTCGGTAGAGCACTTGACTTTTAATCAAGTTGTCGGGGGTTCGAATCCCCCATCGCTCATCTTATGATCCACGGGTTTCCGTGGTTTTTTTCTTTTTATGTCATATTTATTCCCCATTCCTGTTTTTGGAGACTTGACATATGTCATAAACGGCGGTATACTATTTTTGACATAAGTCAAAAACACCTTTCGGGTGTGATCCTGTGCCGCCGGCAGTACGGCGGCAGGCGGAAAGGAGATGCCTGTATGCCCAGGCCGCGGAAATGCCGGCGGGTCTGTTCCCTTCCCACCATTGCCGGAGTGGCGCCTATTGGCGGGTGCCGCCTGGAGGAATGCCTGTCCATGAGCGTGGATGAATATGAAACCATCCGGCTCATAGACTGGGAGGGAAGGACCCAGGAGGAATGCGCCGTACAAATGAATATTGCCCGGACCACCGTGACGGGGATTTACATGTCGGCGAGGAAAAAGCTGGCGGACGTGCTGGTCAACGGAAGGCAGCTGGTGATTGAGGGAGGGGATTTCGCCCTCTGCGAACACCGGACGCCGGGATGCGGGGCCGGGCAGGCATGCCCCCGCTGCAAAAAACAAAAAAGCGAGGAATGGAACAATGAGCGAAGCATGTAATCACGACTGTGGATCCTGCTCCAGCGACTGCGCGGAGCGCCGGGAGCCCAAGAGCTTTCTGGAAAAGCCCAACGAGCTTTCCAGCATCCGCCACGTTATCGCCGTGGTCAGCGGAAAAGGCGGCGTAGGGAAATCCCTGGTGACCTCCATGATGGCGGTGCTGATGCAGCGGAAGGGCCTGCAGGCGGCCGTGCTGGACGCGGATATTACCGGGCCTTCCATCCCCACCACCTTTGGGGTCCACGGCCGGGCCATGGCCGGGCCTTCTGGGATGTTCCCGGCCACCAGCCAGACCGGCGTGCAGATTATGTCCCTGAACCTGCTGCTGGATCACGATACGGATCCGGTGGTGTGGCGGGGCCCTATGATTGCCGGGGCGGTAAAGCAGTTCTGGACGGACGTCATCTGGAGCAACGTGGATTATATGTTTGTGGATATGCCGCCGGGAACCGGGGACGTGCCGCTGACCGTATTCCAGTCGATCCCGGTGGACGGCATCCTGGTGGTGGCCTCTCCCCAGGAATTGGTTTCCATGATTGTGGAGAAGGCGGTGCGCATGGCGGAAATGATGAAGGTGCCGGTGCTGGGCCTGGTGGAAAACATGTCTTATTTCCAGTGCCCGGACTGTGGGAAGCAGCATAAGATTTTTGGCGAGAGCCATATCGAGGAGATTGCGGCCCGGTACGGGATCCAGCAGGTGGCTAAGCTGCCCATGGACCCTCAGCTGGCGGCCCTTTGCGATGAAGGAAAGATCGAGCAGTTCCAGGGAGATTGGCTGGATTCCATGGCCGGCTGCCTGGAGGTTTTAGGCCAGAAGGAGGCGTAAACATGAAGATCGCGGTAACGTATGAGAACGGACAGGTTTTTCAGCATTTCGGGCACACCGAGCAGTTTAAGGTGTACGAGACGGACGGGGAGAAGATTGTTTCCTCCCAGGTGATTGGCACGGACGGCTTTGGACATGGGGCCCTGGCAGGCTTCCTGAAGGACAAAGGGATCAGCGCCCTTATCTGCGGCGGCCTGGGCGGCGGCGCCCGGAACGCCTTGGCGGAGGCGGGGATCACTCTGTATCCAGGCGTAACCGGGGAGGCGGACGCGGCGGTGGAAGCACTGATGGCCGGAAGCCTGTCCTACAACCCGGACACCACCTGCCACCACCACGACCATGAGGGCGGATCCTGCGGCCATCACGGCCACGGCCACGGGGACGGGGAATCCTGCGGCCATCACGGCCACGGCCATGGGTGCCGCGGGTAAAGCGTCTGGCGCCGGCTATTCCCAAAAAGGCAACTGAAAAAGCGGGCTCTTCCCGGCATTGGCCGGGAAAAGCCCGCTTTTCCCAATGGGATCAGCTCTGCTGCCCAGAAGCGGCGCGTCCGTCCTCACGGCGGAACGAGCGGAGTTCGGTTAAAATTTCCGTGAGAATCCGCAGGCAAAGCCGCTTTTCCTCCGTGGTGCAGGAATGGATTAAAAGCGCCAGTTGGTCCTCCGCTTCCGTGGATGGATCTTCCGAAGCGTCGGTCACGCCATAATAAAGATAGTCATACGTAATATGAAAAAACACGCAAATGCGCTCTGCCAGGGAGCGGGAAAAAGAGCGTCCGCGCTCGATCTGCCCCAGATAATTGGTGGAAATACCCAGGTGTTCGCTGAGCTGTTCCTGTGTAAGATTCCATTTGCAGCGTTGGTACCGGATCCGCTGGCCGATCAACTGCGGAGGGTCCGATTGAAAACGGGCTTTTTCCATGAAAACTCCTTTTTGTCACGAAATTCCTCTGTTTCTGCTATTTTACCCTGTTTTTCCAGGAAAGATAACAAACATAGAAAGCGGGATTGAGCGTGACAAAAAGTGTGTGAAAAAGAGTAATTACCGGTTTCGGTACAGTTGGATCAGCGCCTGGGTGCCCTGGTTTTCCCCGCCCTGGGCGGCGAACTCCTGGTAGAGGGCCAGGACCGCTTCTAACATCTCCAGCCGCAGGCCGCGCTGCCCGCTTTCCTCTTCGATGATCTTCATATCTTTGATGAAATGCTTCACAAAAAAGCCGGGGGCAAAGTCCTTCGCCAAGGCCCGGGGGGCCATGTGGTCAATCTGCCAGCTGCCGGCGGCGCCGCTGCCGATGGCGGCCAGCATTTTCTGCGGATCCAGCCCGGCCTTCTCCGCGTAGGCGATGGCTTCCGTGTAGGCGGCGGTAGCGCCGGCCACGGCGATCTGGTTAGCCGCCTTGGTGTGCTGGCCAAAGCCGGCCGGCCCCATGTGCTGGATGTTCTTGCCCATGCAGGAAAAAAGCGGAAGGGCTTCCTCAAAATCCCCAGCGTCCCCTCCTACCATAATGGAAAGGGTGGCGTTTTCCGCCCCCTGGTCGCCGCCGGAAACCGGAGCGTCCAGCACCCGGATCCCCCGCTCCTTCCCCGCCTGGTACAGCCGTTCCGCCAGGGAGGGCAGGGAGGTGGTCATATCCACTGCCAGGGCGCCGGGGCGGGCGTTGGCCAGGATCCCCTGGGGAGAGAGAAAGACTTCCTCCACGTCCCGAGGATAGCCTACCATGACAAAAATGTAATCTGCATCTGCCACGGCTTCCGCAATGCTTCCGCAAGGGGTAAAGCCATATTGGGCGGCCAGCTGCCGCACCTGTTCCGGCCTGCGGCTGTAGGCTTTTACCGGATACCCATTCCGGACCAGATGCCCCGCCTGGCGGCGTCCCATGACGCCGGTGCCAATCCACGCAACTTTTTTCATGTATCTGCGCTCCTTTCCAAATCTGCCGCATTTCCTGCGAAGTCCGCCGCGTTTCCTGCGAAATCCGCCGCGTTTCCTGCGGCATCCCCGTGCCTGGGGCTTTTTTTCAGTCTAACACAAAAAGAGGCTTTCCGCCATGTTTTTTGGGGAAACGGAAAAATATGTCTTTTATTTTTCCGCTTTCCGGCGTACAATAGAACAGTGGCGGCATCGCCGCGGGGATTTTTGGTCTATAAGGAGTGGAAAACGTGGAGAAGAAGGATCGAAGCTTTCAAAATGGCCTGCTGATAGGGATCAGCGCAACGCTGGCCGTGGTGGCGGTGCTGGTGGTGGCAGGGACGTTTTTCCTGCTTCCCAACCTGCTTTCCTCCCGGCAGAAGACAGGAGGGCAGGACAATGGGGAGGCGTCCTGGACGGAAAAGATCCAGGAGATCCAGGCATACATTGACGCGTTCTATATTTTTGACGTGGACGCGGACGCCATGGCGGACAGCCTGCTGGCCGGATATGTGGCTGGACTGGGGGATCCGTACTCGGTGTACTATACGGAGGAGGAGCTGGACAGCGTGCTGGAGTCCACCAACGGCGCGTACTATGGAATCGGCGTCCTGGTGGGCCAGATGGAGGACGGAAGCCTCCAGGTGGTCAATGTGTTCCGCAATTCCCCGGCCATGGAGGCCGGCATGGAGAAAGAGGATCGGATTGTAGGCGTAGACGGCCAGAACGTGGAGGGCATGGAGCTGGACCAGGTGGTAGCCTACATCAAAGGGGCGGAGGGCAGCCAGGTTACGGTGACCGTGTACCGGGCCAGCACCGGGGAAACCCTGGATTTGTCCATGGAGCGCCGGGAGGTAGAGGTAGACACGGTGGAATACCGGATGCTGGAGGACGGCATGGGCTACCTGCAGCTGGTGGAGTTTGACGATGTATCCCTGGCCCAGATGGAAAGCGCCCTGGCGGATCTGGAGGCCCAGGGCATGGAGGGGCTGATTTTGGATCTGCGGGACAATCCCGGGGGCCTTTTGACCAGCGTGGTGGACATTGCGGATTTGTTCCTGGGCGAGGAAAACATCTTCTATATGGAGGATAAGGCGGGCAACCGGGTGGAGTATGACGCGGAGGAAGGGACCGTCTACAGCGGCCCCTTGGTGGTGCTGGTCAACGGCAACACCGCCAGCGCGGCGGAGGTGCTGTCCGGCACGCTGCAGGATCACGGGGTGGCCCAGCTGGTGGGGACCACCACCTTTGGCAAGGGAATTGTGCAGACCTTTTACGAGTTAAGCGACGGGTCGGGCATTAAGCTGACCACCGCCCACTATTTTACCCCCAACGGGACGGATATCCACGGCGCCGGCATACAGCCGGATGTGACGGTGGAGAGGGAGGCCGGGGCGGAGGCGGACGTACAGCTGGAGCAGGCCCAGGAATTGCTCCAGGCCCAGATGGGGCAGCAGGCAGAGTAAGGAGAAACAATAAGATGGCAGGATCAACCTTTGGAAAAATTTTTACCGTCACCACCTGGGGGGAATCCCATGGCAAGGCGGTGGGGGCGGTAGTGGACGGCTGCCCCGCCGGGCTTCCTCTGACGGAGGAGGACATCCAGCAGATGCTGGACCGGCGGAAGCCCGGGCAGAACCGCTTTACCACGGCCCGGAAGGAAGGGGATCTGGTGGAAATCCTTTCCGGCACCTTTGAGGGAAAGACCACCGGCACCCCCATCTCCCTGATGGTGCGGAACCAGGATCCGCGGTCCCGGGATTACTCCAACATTGCGGAGGTGTACCGGCCGGGCCACGCGGACTATACCTTTGACGCCAAGTACGGCTTCCGGGATTACCGGGGCGGCGGCCGCTCCTCCGGCCGGGAAACCATCGGCCGGGTGGCGGCGGGAGCCATCGCGGAAAAGGCGCTGGCGGCCCTGGGGATCCAGGTGCAGGCCCGGGCGGTTCAGATTGGCCCTTATCCGGCGGAGGACCGGGAGGCGGTGGAGGCTTTCCTGAACCAGCGGATGTCGGAGATGGACTCGGCAGGAGGCATTGTGGAATGCCGGATTACCGGGATGCCGGCCGGCATCGGCGACCCGGTGTTTGAAAAGCTGGACGCCAACCTGGCCAAGGCGGTGATGAGCATTGGCTCGGTCAAGGGCGTGGAGATTGGGGATGGCTTTGCCGCGGCAAAGGTCTGCGGCTCCCAGAACAACGACCCCTTCCGGGCGGACGGGACGGGGCGGATCTATAAAACCTCCAACCATGCCGGGGGTATCCTGGGCGGCATCAGCGACGGCTCGGAGATTGTGCTGCGGGCCGCGTTTAAGCCCACGCCTTCCATTGCCCAGATGCAGCAGACGGTGAACCGGCAGGGGGAAAACGTGGACATTCAGGTGAAAGGCCGCCACGACCCCATTGTGGTGAACCGGGCGGTGGTGGTGGTGGAAGCCATGGCGGCGCTGGTGGTTTTGGATGGCCTGCTGCTGAATATGGGGGCCACCATGAAGGGGATCGAAAGCTTCTACGGCAAAGGGCCGCAGGATTGACGGGAACGCCGCCGCAGAGCGGCAGGGACACTGCGCAAGGCTGACCGGAATGCCGCCGCAGGGCTGACTGGAATGCCGCCGCCGCGCGGCAGGATTTGGAAAAACGAAAGGAGTTGCCATGGACTGGGAAGAGTTTGGACAGAAAATTACGGATTTTGGGAAAGAGGTAGGCGGGAAGGTGAAGGACACGGCGGACGTCCTGCGCCTGAAGCAGAAGCTGGCTTCCGAGGAGAGCAAGCGGAAGGCGGCCTACCGGGCCATTGGAGAGCTGTACTACCAGGAGCACGAAGGCGAGCTGGACGAGGCGTACATCCCCTATTTTGAGCAGGTGGGCGAGGCCAGCGCGGCCATAGAGGACTACCAGGCCCAGATAAACGCCCTGAAGGGCCGGCAGATCTGCCCGGCCTGCGGCGCGGCGGTGGAGGCGGATTCGGCTTACTGCGGCAAGTGCGGCTGCAAAATGGACTGACAGGATTCAACGAGCGGAGGAAACCAGTGTGGAAAGAGAAATGATTGTGGTTTTAGATTTTGGCGGACAGTACAACCAGCTGATTGCCCGCCGGGTGCGGGAATGCCAGGTGTACTGTGAGGTGCATCCCTACACCATCGGCCTGGACAAGCTGAAGGAGATGAACCCGAAGGGGATTATCTTTACCGGCGGGCCCAACAGCGTGTACACGGAGGACGCGCCCCGCTGCGGCCGGGAGGTGCTGGAGCTGGGGATCCCGGTGCTGGGCATCTGCTACGGCTCCCAGCTGATGGCGTACTTGCTGGGGGCTCCGGTAGAGACGGCTCCGGTCAGCGAGTACGGCCGGACGGAGGTGCAGGTGGATACAACGTCCGCCCTGTTCCAGGATGTTTCCCCCGCCACGGTGTGCTGGATGAGCCACACGGACTATATCGCCCAGGCGCCGGAGGGCTTTGCGGTAACGGCCTCCACGCCGGTGTGTCCGGTGGCGGCCATGGAACAGCCGGAAAAGAAGCTGTACGCGGTGCAGTTCCACCCGGAGGTAATGCACACGGCGGAAGGCCAGAAGATGCTGTACAATTTTGTCCGCGGCATCTGCGGCTGCCGGGGCGACTGGAAGATGGATTCCTTTGTGGAGAACACCATCCGTTCCCTGCGGGAGCGGATTGGGGATGGCAAGGTGCTCTGCGCCTTGTCCGGCGGCGTGGATTCCTCGGTGGCGGCGGTGCTGCTGTCCCGGGCGGTGGGAAAGCAGCTGACCTGCGTGTTTGTGGACCACGGCCTGCTGCGAAAGGACGAGGGGGACCAGGTGGAGGCGGTCTTTGGCCCGGAGGGCCCCTATGAGCTGAACTTTGTCCGGGTCAACGCCCAGGAACGGTACTACGCCAAACTGAAGGGCGTCACGGAGCCGGAGCAGAAGCGGAAGATCATCGGCGAGGAGTTTATCCGGGTCTTCGAGGAGGAGGCCAAGAAGATCGGCGCGGTGGATTTCCTGGTCCAGGGGACCATCTATCCGGACGTAATCGAAAGCGGCCTGGGCAAGTCCGCGGTCATCAAATCCCACCACAACGTAGGGGGCCTGCCGGACGTGGTTCAGTTCCGGGAGATTATCGAACCGCTGCGGATGCTGTTTAAGGATGAGGTGCGCAAAGCCGGGCTGGAGCTGGGGATTCCCGAGTACCTGGTGTACCGGCAGCCCTTCCCGGGGCCTGGGCTGGGCGTGCGGATTGTAGGCGAGATTACCCCGGAGAAGGTGCGGATTGTCCAGGAGGCGGACGCCATCTACCGGGAGGAGGTCGCCAAGGCCGGGGCGGACAAGGGCCTGGGCCAGTACTTTGCGGCCCTCACCAACATGCGCTCCGTAGGCGTTATGGGGGACGAGCGGACCTACGACTATGCCGTGGCCCTGCGGGCCGTCAACACCTCGGACTTTATGACCGCCGAGGCGGCCCAACTTCCCTGGGAGGTGCTGATGAAGGCCACCAGCCGGATTGTCAACGAGGTGAAGGGGGTCAATCGGGTGCTGTACGACTGCACCGGGAAGCCGCCGGCGACGATTGAGTTTGAGTAATTAACCTAACCCCGGAAACCCGCATAAGACTGGGTTTTCGGGGTCTTCTTATGCCCCGAAGTACACGAAAAGTACACGGAAGTACATTTCAGCCTTATGCACAGATGGCGTTTAGCCTGTCCATAATCTGCTCATTTTTATGGGGATACAGATGCGCATAGGTTTCAAGAGTGGTCTGAATATCCTCGTGGCCTAAGCGTTCACTGATATATAGGACAGAGACTTCCATTTCCACCAGAAGGCTGGCGTGGCTATGACGGTTCTAATGAAATCAATGCGGTACAGAATCAGTTTACTGCTTACTTAACAAAGGCCCTGCGGAATGCACGGGCGCAGTATATACGCAATAAGGTAAGGCGTCTTCAGATTGAGCTGACTATCGAAGAACTCGAATACCTTGGGATTCCGGCTGAGAATCAGATGGAGGAGCTGGCGGATGCGGAAGATGTTCTTGCCGCCCTGCAGGTTATCAAGGAAAAAGAGCGTTATGTGGTGCTTGCAAGGGTGATTGACGCAAAAGGCTTTGATACGATTGCGGAAGAACTGGGAATGAGCTACAAAGGCGCAGCCGCCATTTACTACCGCGCAATCCATAAATTAAGGCTCATATTGGGAGGTGACAGGAATGAATTTTAAGCAGCTGTTGGAACGGGCGAAAGGCGGAGATACCGCTGCTGTTACGGAGCTTTTGATGATGTACAGGCCGCTTCTTTTAAAGGAGGCGATTCTGGACAGCAGTTTGGATGAGGATCTGTATCAGGAGCTCTGCCTCGTATTTCTGCGGTGTATAGAGAAATTCAGGCTCTGATCCGGCATGGTTCGGTAAGCCTATCCCTGATTCAGGCACTGTTCTTTGAGGAAAAGACGGAACGGCAATATGCAGACGAGCTTGGCGCATTCCGCAACGCTGTTCATGTTCGGAAAATGAAGGTCCTTAAAAAGCTCAGGGCTTTGTTGGAAGGCTCCATAGAGTAACCCTGATTATCCCAAAGAGCCTATAAATACGGGCAAATCCCTGACCCGGCTACCCCTGCCGGGCCGGGGATTTTGCTTGTTGGGGCATATCCCCAAACCCCTGTTTCTGTCCGGCAAGTTTATAATTCATCTATTCCAAAAAGTGGCCGGTTATTATATAATAAAATCAACGACAAATCGTAATTATAAGACCATACTTGGCAGCTATTTATAGCGCTATTTGGTTGATTTCCCCGGATTTTTCTGTTAAAATAAAAAAGATGATCATTTTTTAGGGATGTGAAGGATCAGATGAAGAAAAAGTGGGTGAATTTTTGGGGGACCATCCCC
>CALWEC010000086.1 GCA_944376945.1 uncultured Lachnospiraceae bacterium
GCTCATACAGGGACATCTCCGGGTTTAGGGCGTAGAGGGTCGTCCATTCCTGCCCCTGCTCCGCCTGGGCCGTCTGGTCAAAGCGCACGTCCCATTCCAAAAGGCCCATGGCGTCCAGCTGGCTGGCGGTGCCCCCCAGCTCCGCCTGCTCCAGGGCGCTGTAATACTGTCCATCCGTGAGGATGGCCATGGCCAGCGGCTCCAGGCGGCTGCCGTCCCAGTATCCGGTAAGACGCAGCACCCGGTAATCGTACAGGCTGTGGACGCCGGAATAGGTGGTGCGAAGGAGCGTGTACCGCTCATCCGCCTCCTCCCCCAGATCCAGCCAGCCATAGCCCTGGATCGATTCCTCCGCCCCGGACGCCCCGGCGGCCTGCCAGGCCTCCTCCGTCATATAGCGAAAATACACAAAATCCCCGCTTTGCCGCAGTACGCGGTTGTCCGTATCCAGAAAAAGGAGGGCGGTCTCGCATTCCCCTTCTACCGCCCGGTATAGGTTTGGCATCTCCTCCATCCCCGGATACCCGTCAAAGGAGGGGGCGTACACGCTGGCCCCGGTGTGGGCGATGGCGTCGTTCATCCTATATTCCGCCGCCCCAGGGTACGGCCGCCGCTCCTCCGCCTCGGGGCTGTCCTCGTACAGGGAATCCAAGCTGCCCACCATCGCGGCGTACTCCGCCAGGCCCAGGCCGGTGTCCGTCAGCTCCCGCAGGACGTACTGGGCGGTCCCCAGGGTCAGGGCCGCCATGCACGCCAGCCACAGCGCCAGGAGGGACAGCAGCAGCCGCAGCCCCATGGCGGTGTCCGCCGGCATCCGTTTTTTGCCCTTCCTGCGCAGCAATCCTTCCCGTTTCATACTCATCCCTCCAGTCGGTATCCGGCTTTGATGACGGTCTTAATGGAGGCGGCGTGCTCCCCCAGCTTTTCCCGCAGGCGCCGGATATGGGTGTCCACCGCCCGGGACTCTCCCTCATAGTCGTAGCCCCAGCATTTGACCAACAGCTGTTCCCGGCTCATTACCATGTTTTTGTTCTGCATCAGGCACCGGAGCAGGGCGTACTCCTTGGGCGTCAGCGCAACCTCCCGCTTGCCTGCGAACACCCGCTGGGAGCGGAGATCCAGGACGATCCCCGCCGCCTCCAGCCGGTCTCCCATACGCATATTGCCCCGGGTCCGGCGGATCAGCGCCATGGTCTTGGCATAGAGGATGGACAGGGAAAAGGGCTTGGTCACATAATCGTCCGCCCCCAGCTCATACCCCAGCAGCTTATCCTCCTCGTCCGAAAGCGCCGTCAGAAAGACAATGGGCACGTCCTGCTCCCGGCGCAGCGCCCGGCAGACGGAAAACCCGTCCAGGCCCGGCATCATAATATCCAAAAGCACCGCGTCAAAGGTCTCCTGCTCCGCCAGCTCCAGGGCCTTCCGCCCGTTTTCCGCCTCCACCGGCCGCTCCCCCTTGCTGCGGAAATAATCGCACAGTACCTCCCGCAGCCTGGCCTCGTCCTCTACAATCAAGATCCGGCAGTCCATGGCCCCACCTCCCCTTCTGGTTTCAGGATACACGCTGGATTTGTATTCTTTGTGTCGTTTTTTTCATTTTATGGGATAAAGGAAAGAATTGCAAGGGAAAGGGCTGTCCGAGAATAACCATAAAGGAGGCGCCGTCAAGCGCCTCCCCTCCTGCTTTAAACAAACCGGCAGATATGATCCACCGCAATGTCCGAAAACCCATATGCCTCTGCCTTGGTCATCCGGCCGTTGCAGACGTCCAGGATGGTCTGGACCATTTCGCCTCCCATCTGCTGGTAGGTTTTCTCCCCGGTGATAATGGGGCTAAGATCCACGTCCATATTGTCCTCCATTTTCCGGTAGGTCTGGGCGTTGGCCGTCACCTTCAGCACCGGCACAATGGCGTTGCCCGTAGGCGTGCCCCGTCCGGTGGTAAATACTATGGCGTTGCAGCCGCCGGCCACCATGGACGTTACGGAAGAAATATCGTATCCCGCCGTATCCATGACAATGGCCCCGGTCTTGCTAGGCCTCTCCGCCTGCTCCAGCACCTCCACAATGGGCCGGGTACCGCCTTTGCGGATACAGCCTAGGCTTTTTTCATCCAGGGTAGAAAGGCCGCCGGCCTTATTTCCCGGCGTCGGCTGGCCGGCGCGGCAGTCCTGCCCAGCCGCCCGCAGATGCTCCTCATAGTTTTGGCAGACCTGGATAATCTGATTGTGGATTTCCGGCGTGGCGGCCCGCCGGGCCAGTACATGCTCCCCGCCGATCCACTCGATGGATTCGCTGATCATGGTGGACGCCCCCAGGTCAATCAGCCGGTCGCTCAACTCCCCTACCGCCGGGTTGCAGGCAATCCCAGAGGTGGCGTCTGAGCCGCCGCACTCAATACCCAGCAGCAGTTCCGATATATCGCACCGTTCTTTCTGCTGCATCGCCGCTTCCGCCGCCAGATCCCGGGCCGCCCGCACCGCCTTTTCTATGGTTCTTAAGGTTCCCCCCTCATCCTGAATGCCGAAGGAAACCACCGGCTTGGACGTCATGCCCTGGATTTTCTCCCGCAGTTCCCGGTGCGGCACCGTCTCACAGCCCAGCCCAAGGATCACCACCCCATATACATTGGGGTTGCAGGCAAAGCCGGTAAGGACCTTCTGGGTCATGGCCGTGTTGGCCGCCACATCCGAACACCCGGTATTCAGCACAATGTTCACCGCCCCCCGCACCTGGCTGGCCACCACCCGGGCGCTTTCACTGCCGCAGGCGCAGGCCGGCAGGATCAGCACATGGTTGCGGATCCCCGCCCTTCCTTCTTTCCGCTTGTATCCCCAAAATTGCATGTCTGTCCCTCCCATCTCTAAATCATTTCCTGGTCGTAATCCCGCGGCACACTGTAAATGTTTTTGTCCGAGACCCAGCCGCCCCGGGGAATGGGCTCTTTCGTCCGCCCGATCCGCTCCCCGTATTTGCGCACCTCGCCGCCTTCCGGCAGATCCTCCAGCGCCGCCTTGTGCCAAATGGGGATATCCTCCCAGGCTTCCAGGACGCGCAGTTCCTCTCCGTCTGGGTAAACAATCGGGCTTCCTTTGGCCACCGGCGCCACACAGGTTACCACATTGTCCGCCGGATCCAGCCGCAGAGCATTCACTTCCATCTTCTGCCTCCTTTGTCTTGCCATTTTGGTTCTCTTAGGGAGCCAAGCCCTAACTCTATCTTTACAATATCCTTCTCATAAGATAAAATCAATTTTATGGATTTAATGTATACATAAATAGGAGTTATATTATGGAACAGGATCTGCGTTACATTTACACCGTTTACCAGGAAGGAAGCTTATCCCGGGCCGCGGAAAAGCTTTATATGACACAGCCTGCCCTGAGCATAGCCGTCCGGCGGGTGGAAGAACGGCTGGGGGCGGAGCTGTTCCGCCGCGGCCGCCATCCTCTGGAACTGACCCAAGCCGGGGAGGCCTGCCTCCGGGCCATCCGGCGAATGATGTGGCTGGAAGAAGAAATGCAGCAGGAAATTGAGGATTTGCGCCATCTGCGGACCGGGAGCCTGCGTCTTGGCGGCACCCACTATCTGTGCGCCTATATCTGGCCTCCGCTGGTTGCCGGCTTTAGCCAGCTTTATCCGGGAATCCAGATAGAAGTAACCGAAGACAACTCCAGCCAGCTGGCCGAAGCTTTAGAAAAGAATGAACTGGATCTGCTGCTAAGCTGCGACCCAGAGCTGATACATCGCTACGGACGCCAGCCTGCTTTCCAGGATCATATTTTGCTGGCGGTTCCACAGGACTGGACCCTTCCGGAAGAAGCCAAAGCCGCGGCGCTCTCCGCCAAAGACATTTTGGCAGGAAAACACCTGGCCCCCGCCTGCCCTTCCGTGCCGCTGGGCCTTTTCCAGGACAGGGAGTTTCTTTTGCTCCGCCAGGGAAACAACCTGCGCCAGCGGAGCCAGGACATGTTCCAGGAAGCTGGCTTTGAACCAAAGATAAAGATGCAGCTGGGCCAGATGGCCACTGCCCTCCATTTTGCGGACAGCGGGATGGCCGCCGCCCTTCTCAGCGACCGGCTGGTTCAAACGTCCCCGTCCCATCTGCGCTTTTTCCGCCTTTCTTCCCAGCTGGCCCAGCGGGATTTCTATTTTTTGCTTCCCCAGCGCCGTTATACGGCGTTTGCCGTAAGCGCTTTTCTGGACTACTGCCGGGAACAGGAAAAAGCCCCGCAGGCGTTCTAACCTGCGGGGCACTCTTGGCGCAATCCGGGAAACGGAAAGCTTTACATCTTGCCGTACTGCTCCACTGCCTCGAACAGAGCTTCCAGGTTGGCTCTGGGAGCATGATCAATGCTGGCGCCGGTGCCGAACATATAGCCGCCGCCAGGAGCCATAATATCTAGGATCTCCTTAACCCGATCCTTGATCTGCTGAGGCGTGTCAAACATCAGGTTCTGGTTGGGGAAGCCGCCCATCATGCAGGCGATGCCGCCCAGGGTCTTCTTGGCCTCCTTAAAGTCCACTTCCTCAAAGTGATAGATCACCTTGCCCACCGGCACATCCGCCAGGTATTTCAGACGGGTGGTGTACGGGCCTT
>CALWEC010000087.1 GCA_944376945.1 uncultured Lachnospiraceae bacterium
CATGATCCTCATCAAGTCCGACGGCTATCCCACCTACAATTTTGCCAACGTGGTGGACGACCATCTGATGGGCATTACCCACGTGGTCCGGGGCAACGAGTACCTGTCCTCCTCCCCCAAGTACACCCGGCTGTACGAGGCCTTCGGCTGGGAGGAGCCGGTGTACGTCCACTGCCCGCTGATTACGGATGAAGAACACAAAAAGCTGTCCAAGCGCAGCGGCCACTCCTCCTATGAGGATCTGATCGACCAGGGCTTTGTCAACGAGGCGGTGGTCAATTACGTGGCCCTGCTGGGCTGGAGCCCAGAGGAAAACCGGGAGATCTACTCCCTGCCGGAGCTGGTGGAGGCCTTTGACTACCATCACATCAGCAAGTCCCCGGCGGTGTTTGACATGCAGAAGCTCCGGTGGATGAACGGCGAATATATCAAGGCCATGGACCTGGAGGAGTACTACGCCCGGGCGCTGCCGGTGGTGGAAGCCGTGGTCAAGCGGGATGTGGACAAGAAAGCCATCGCGGACCTGATGAAGACCCGCATTGAGGTATTTCCGGACATTGCGGAGCCCATCGGCTTTTTTGAGGAACTGCCGGATTACGATGTGTCCATGTACACCCATAAGAAGATGAAGACCAACGGGGAGAATTCCCTGCGGGCCCTGGAGGACCTGCTGCCCCGGCTGGAGCAGCTGCCGGATATGGGCCACGAGCGGGTCCAGGAACTGGTAGCCGCCTATGTGGCGGAAACCGGCATCAAAAACGGCCAGGCCCTGTGGCCCCTGCGCACCGCCGTCTCCGGGCGGCAGACCACCCCTGGCGGCGCGTACGAGATTATGGAGATCCTGGGGAAGGAAGAAAGCCTGCGGCGGATCCGGGTGGGGATAGAGAAGCTATGCCATTCCATCCAGCCCAATTAGAAGCCATCTCCTGGGGGGAGGGGCCGGCCCTGGTGCTGGCCGGCCCCGGCTCCGGGAAGACGACGGTCATCACCCACCGGGTCCGGGAACTGCTCCGGAAGGGGGCGGATCCCTCCCGGATCCTGGTGATCACCTTTACCAAAGCCGCTGCCCTGGAAATGCAGGAGCGGTTTTTCCGCCTGATGGAAGGCGCCGCGCCGCCGGTGACCTTCGGAACCTTTCACGCCGTCTTTTTCAAAATTCTCAAGTACGCCTATCACTATACCGGAAGCCATATCCTGCGCCCGGAAAAACGCCAGGAACTGCTGCGCCGGGTGTTTGCCCAGGTGCGGCCCCAGGTGGAGGACGAGGCAGAATTCCTGGCGGACATTTCCAATGAGATCAGCCGTGTCAAGGGGGACCGGGTGGACCCGGACCATTATTATTCCCAAAACTGCCCGGAGGATGTGTTCCGAGCCTTTTACCGCGGATACGAGGAAGGGCTGCGGGAAGCAGGGCTTCTGGATTTTGACGACATGCTCCGCCTTTGCGAGGAATTGCTCCGGGCCCGGCCGGACATCCTGGCTGCCTGGCAGCGGAAATTCCAGTACATTCTGATCGACGAATTCCAGGATATCAACCGGATCCAATATGAGGTGATCCGCCTGCTGGCGGCGCCGGAAAACAACCTGTTTATTGTGGGGGATGATGATCAGTCCATCTACCGTTTCCGAGGCGCCAAGCCGGAGATTATGCTGGGCTTCCCCAAGGATTATCCGGCTGCCAAGCAGATCCTGCTTTCGGTGAATTACCGCTCCCGCCCGGAGCTGGTCCGGGCCACCAGCCAGCTGGTCCTGCACAACCGGGCCCGGTTCCCCAAGCAGCTGACAGCTGCCGCCGGCCCTGGAGGCACCTTGACGGTCCGGTCCTTTGCCAATCCGGCGGAGGAAAACCGGCAGGTGGTCCGGGAACTGCAGGAGTACCACCGGCAGGGCATCCCCTATGAGGAGATGGGGCTGCTGTTCCGGACCAACCAGAACCCGCGGGGCATGGTGGAGCAGCTGCTTCGGATGAATCTGCCTTTCTACATGCGGGACCTGGTACCCAACCTGTACGAACACTGGATCGCCGGGGATATTTTGACCTACCTGTTCCTGGCAGCAGGCAGCCGCAAGCGGGGGGATCTTCTGCGGGTCATCAACCGGCCTAAGCGGTATGTGCACCGGGCGGCACTGGACCAGCCGGAACTGGACTTGGCCCATCTAAAGGCCTGGTACCAGGGAAAAGACTGGATGGAGGAAAAGCTGGACCGGCTGGCCTATGACCTGAAGGCGCTGGGGCGTATGGCTCCGGCCGCCGCCATCCACTATATCCGGCAGACCATCGGCTACGACGGCTTCCTGGAGGAGTACGCCCAGTACCGGAGGATGCAGCCGGAGGAACTGCTGGAAATCCTGGACGAGCTGGAGGAGGCGGCCCGGCCTTTCCGGACGCTTCCAGAGTGGCTGGAGCATATCCGGGAGTACACCCGGCAGCTGCAGGAACAGAAGCTTCCGGGAAAAAACGGGCCGGGGTCCGGGAAGCAGGAACCGGAAACGCCGGAGGGGATCCGGGTCTCCACCATGCACAGCGCCAAAGGGCTGGAGTACCAGGTGGTGTACATCCTGGACGCCAACGAGGGGGTGACCCCTTACAAAAAAGCCCAGAGCCAGGCGGACCTGGAGGAGGAGCGGCGCCTGTTCTACGTGGCCGCCACCCGGGCCAAGACCCATCTTCACGTCTATTGGACCCGGGAGCATTACCACAAGCCTCAGACGGTTTCCCGTTTTGCCGTGGAACTGGTAGGCCGGGAGGCGGCAAATGTAAGGGGATCGTAAGACACAGGAGCGCTTTTTTATGGTAGGATAAAGATAGGATTTTGCAGGGGAGGCTGTATGGAAGGATATCAGAAAGCGCAGGAAATCATCGGGCAGGTCCGGCAGGTGATACAGGGAAAGGACGATTGTATCCGCAAGGTCCTGACGGCCATCCTGTCCGGCGGGCACATTTTGATGGACGATATACCGGGGGTGGGGAAGACTACCCTGGCGCTGGCGTTTGCCAAGACCATGGGGCTTGCCAGCAGCCGGATGCAGTTTACGCCGGACGTGATGCCTTCGGATGTTACAGGGTTTTACCTGTATGAAAAGGAAAGCGGACAGTTTCGCTACCAGCCGGGGCCGGTGATGTGCAACCTGTTCCTGGCGGATGAGATTAACCGTACTTCCCCCAAAACCCAGTCGGCCCTGCTGGAGGTTATGGAGGAACGGCAGGTGACGCTGGAGGGGCAGGCCCACCCGGTGCCTCGGCCCTTTACGGTGATTGCCACCCAAAACCCGGTGGGCTCCGCCGGAACCCAGCTGCTGCCGGATTCCCAGCTGGACCGGTTTGCGGTCTGCCTGACCATTGGCTATCCTTCCCCGGAAAACGAGGTGGAGATCCTCCGGGAACGGCAGAAGGGCAATCCTATGGAGCAGGTAAAGCCGGTGGCGGATCCCCAGATCCTGCTGGGGATGCAGCGGCAGGTGGAGCAGGTGTATGTGCACGATGCCCTTCTTCAGTATATGACGGCCCTGGCCGGCGCTACCCGGAGCCACCCGCAGCTGGAACTGGGCATGAGCCCCCGGGCTACGCTGGCTCTCTGCCGCCTGTCCAAGGCCAGGGCCTATCTGAGCGGGCGGGACTATGTGCTGCCGGAGGATGTGCGGGATATGTTCCCGGATACCGCGGTGCACCGGCTGATCCGGACGGCCCGGGCCCGGGCGTCCCGGGTTTCCGTGGGGGACCTGATCCGGGAGATCCTGCGGAGCGTGCCGGGCCCGGCGCTGCGGGGGCGCTAAGATGAAGAGCTGGATTGCCTACCTGTCCTTGACGGCGGGAACCGGTTACCTGATGGTGATGTACGCGTCGGAGCCGTTCCTTTTGATGCTCCTTCTGGAACTGGCCTTCCCTCTGCTGCAGCTGGGACTTCTGGCGGTCCAGCGGCTGGGGCTACGGACCCAGGTGTCGGAGAGCCAGGGCAGCGTAAGGTTCCGGGTGGAAAACCGCGGGTTCCTGCCGCTGACGCGCCTGGCGGTGCGGACGGAAGTGCGCCATGGATGGAGCGGGCAGGTATGGAAAAAGTGGGAACGCTTTTCTTTAAACAGCCGCGGCGTACAGGAGATCCGGCTGAATTTGGAACAGGTCCCGGTGGGCCGCGGGACCGTGGAACTGAACCGGCTGCGCCTGTGGGACTATATGGGGCTGTTCTTCCTGGGAAAAGGGACGGCGGCGCGTCGGGAATTCTGCCGGTTTCCCAAGCTGGTGCCGGTGGATGTGGCAGTCAGCGGCCGCACCTGGTCCTTCCGGACCGAAGGGGATGTTTTTTCGGACAGCCGTCCGGGGGACGACCCGGCGGAAGTCTTTGGCTTCCGGGACTACCAGCCGGGGGACCGGCTGCAGCAGGTGCACTGGAAGCTGTCCGCCCGGTCGGAAACCTGGATGATCCGGGAGCTGAGCCTGCCGGAAATCCCCCGGATCCTGCTGTTGGCAGATCTGGAGCGCCCCCCGGCCCTTACCGCGGCCCAGTGCGGCGCGTTTCTGACGGCCCTTTTTTCCATCAGCCAGGCCCTGGCGGCGGAAGGCTGCTGCCACGAGCTGGGCTGGTACCGGCCGGAGGACGGTAAGATCCGGCGGAGGCGGATCCAGGATTTGGAGCAGCTGTATCCGGCAGGGGAGGAGCTGATGGGGGCAGGCCTATACCAGGGACCGGTGGATCTCTGGGAGCTTTGCCGGGCGGAACGGCTGATCCCCCGCTACGCAGGAATCCTTCGGGTGAATCTGAAGCTGGAATTGTTTTACGGGGAGGTTTTGGTAGGGGCGCTGGCCCCGGAGCGGCTGGAACAGGATTTGGCCCGGTGCGGGCTGGAAGTATAAGGGAAGGATCGATCCAAGGAAAGGGCGTACATGGGGAGACAGAGACAGGAAAGAACCAACCGGATGCTGGGATGGCTCTGCCAGGTGATCTTGCTGGCAGGGCTGGTTTCCGGCATCCTGTTTTTTGGCGCGGAGGAACTGGACCTGCCTTTCTCCTCTGGGATCCTGTGGGGCGTCATTGCCGGGTTCTCGCTTTTGTCCGCCGGCCTGTGCTGCCTTCCGGTGGCGGCCGGGTGGCTGGCCTTAGGCGGGGCCGCCGCCTCGGGGCTTGCGCTGTATGGGTTCTGGGAACCCTTCTCCCTGGGGGCCCGCCAGGCGGCAGCCAACTGGATCGATTACTTTAACTGGTATTTTAAACAGTGGAAGGCAGGGCCGGAAATGCCGGAACTGGAAGGGCTTTCCCAGGCGCGGCAGGCGGCCCTGCTGGAGGAAAGCTGCCAGATTTTCCTGATTGTGCTGGCCGGCATCCTCCTGTTCTGGTGCGGGTTCTTTTTGTTCCGGCTTAGCTCCCTGGCCTTGGCCCATGTGCTGATGGGCCTGGAGCTGGTTTCCTTTTTTTCGGTGGGGGTGGTTCCG
>CALWEC010000088.1 GCA_944376945.1 uncultured Lachnospiraceae bacterium
CCTCCAGGCCCGCAATCCGGCCCGTTCTTCCGATGCTCATGGGCAATTCCTCCTGACAGATCGATTTGAGATATTCCAGACGCCGTTTCCGGCTCGATTTGAAAAGATGGCTATAGTTTAGCATGAATGCGGAGGAAATTCAAGCATACTTTCGTTCTTTTCCGTCTTTTTTGTCCCTACGGAAAAAGCGCCTCTTCAACGATCCTCCTTAAGACAATTCGGAAGTATCCGCCCCTCCACACAGACAAAAATACCGCAATCCGGTTAAGGACTGCGGTACACCAGGGCGATCGTCTTGAATAGAAGTGCTATTAGCAGTGCTCTCTTTACTCTGCTCATTGATTCTCCTACAAAGAATAGTTTATAAAAACAAGAGATGGTTTAACTTTCCATACATTTCACGGTGTAAGCAGCTCCTCCAGCGGGTACTTCTGGCACAGATACTGTCCCTTGCCGGCGCTTTTCGCCTGGTACAGCAGGGCGTCCGCCTGGCGGAACAGTTCCTCAAACCGGACGTTTTCCTTATGTACCAGCAGCGCGCCGATGCTGCAGCCCACCGGGAAGCCCGCCTCCTCCTGGGTCAGGCGGCGGAAGGTATCCTGGATCATCTGGCATTTGCGTTCTGCCAGGGTTTGGGAAGCCGTTCCCTTGATCAGAATAAAAAATTCATCTCCGCCAAACCGTCCGGTAATATCCGAACTGCGAAAAGAAAAGGATAGGGCCTCGCCCATGCAGCGGAGGACCTGGTCGCCCACGTAATGGCCGCGGGTATCGTTGACCTGCTTAAAATCATCCAGATCCAGCACCAGCATGGCGCAGACGGTCTCCGGATTGTGGCGTTTAAAATACTGCCGGGAAGCCTCGGTGCTGCTCTGCTTGTTGTAAAGGCCTGTCAGGGCGTCGTAGGTGCTCTCCAGCTTATATTTCATCCGTGTCTCGTAGTCCCGCAGCCGCAGGGACAAGACCAGGTGGCTCATAACCGCGGAGCACAGAAGCCCTACCAAAGTGTTAAAAATGTCATACTGGGCCACCTCTGGATCCTTCAGGGCCGCCGCCAACGCCGCAAAAACAGCCGCCGCCGCCAGCGGCAGGCCGTAAGCCAGCCACACCGGCAAGGTGAAAATAGACGGCAGGGCAATGCACATCACTGGCAGGAAAGAGGCCGGCGCGTGCTGGGCCGCCGCCGTGTCGATCAAAATTACAAAAGTAAACACCAGGACGGAAAACAGGACGCACAAGGCCGTCACCCCCTGGCTGCTCAGGTTCTTTCCCCGCAGGAACAGCACCAGGCCGCTTACCGCCACAGAGGCCGGCCAGAACCCCAGGTGATAAAAGGAAGGGGTCCAGCCCTGGATCAAAAAGGGAGTCAGCACCAGGAAAAACGTCAAAATCCCCACGGTAGCCAAACAGGCGCCGGTAAGTGTCCGCAGATTGTCCTCCGCCATTTGCCCCCGGGCCTTCCGGAAAAACTGTTTCCGGGCCTCTCCGTAGATTTGAAAAATTTCCGCCAGACGTTTCATACCATCCGCCTCTTTTCCTCGTTCGTCTCTGGCTCCTACCGCCCTTTCCGCAGGCCGATAAATACCAGCACCGTAACGCCCATCAGCATCGGGTAAAATGTATAAGGAAGAATTTCCAACGGCGGCAGCCCTGCTTTCTCCGCCGCCAGCAGCATTTGGGCCCCGTAGGGGATCAGCCCCTGGCCCACCGAAGCGAAAATATCCAAAATCGAAGCCGTCCGCTTAGGAGAGATCTCATATTCCTGGCTGATCTCTTTGGCAATCGGCCCCGCCATTACAATGGCGATGGTGTTGTTGGCCGTTACCAGGTCCACCAGAACCGTCAGCGCCGCGATCCCGTACTCTCCGCCGGTCTTTCCGTGGATCCGGCCGCGGATTTTCCGCAGGATGTAAGCAATGCCTCCGTTTTTCCGGACCAGCGCCACCAGGCAGGCTACCACCAGGGAGATGATGGTAATATCGTACATCTCCACAATGCCCTCCTGCATCACGGTAAAGATTTCCGCCGGGACAATGGTTCCGGTGATCAGGCCGGACGCCAGGGATAGGACGGTGCCGCCTACCAGCACCACAAACACGTTGATGCCTGCCAGGGCCCCAGCCAGCACCAGCAGGTACGGGATCACCTGCAGCCAATGGTAGGTATAGGCCTCCGAGGGCTGGTAGCTGCCGCCGCTTCCCAGGATTCCATATAAAACCAAGGACAGGATGGCGGCCGGAAGGACCAGGAAAAAGTTTTCCCGGAATTTATCCTTCATCTGGGCACCCTGGGTCCGCACCGCCGCGATGGTGGTATCCGAAATCATGGAAAGGTTGTCCCCAAACATAGCGCCGCTGACCACCGCCCCCATGCAGATGGCCATAGGGAAACCGGCCCGCTGGCTGATGCCCACCGCAATGGGAGCCAGGGCCGCAATGGTACCCATGCTGGTTCCCATGGACAGGGAGATAAAGCAGCCGATCACCATCAGCCCCATGACCGCCACCCCGGCGGGCAGGACAGAAAGCCCCAGGTTGACGGTACTGTCCGCCCCTCCGGCGGCGGTCACCGAACCGGAAAACGCGCCGGCAGCCAGGAAAATCAGGCACATGGTGATAATATTGTCGTCCCCCACGCCCTGGGCCGCAATGTGCAGCTTTTCCTCAAAGCTTAGGGAACGGTTCTGCAGGAACGCGGCCAGCAAAGCCAGCAAAAACGCCACAATGGCCGGCATGGCGGAAAAATCCCCCGTCAGCAGGCTGACCCCCACAAACAGTACCAAAAATACCCCTATGGGCAGCAGGGCGGACAGCCGCCCTTCCTTCTCCTTTTCTTCCATTCTCTCCCCCATCCTTTCTCCGGTCCGCCGCTTGTTCCGCGGCAGGCCGGTGCCTGTTCCGCAGCCGGCCGGTGCCTGTTCCGCGGCCCGCCGCCTCCGCAGGCTACCGCGTTTTTTCAGCGGGCTTTGGGCTGTATGTACTCATCGTAGCAGTAGCGCATAATATCTTTCCGGGTGACGATGCCGATAAACGCGCCCCGGTCGTCCACCACCGGCACAAAATTCTGCCCCATGGCTACAAACACCATATCCTCAATCCGCGCGTTGATATTAACCGGCTCGTAATCCCGCCGCCGCTTTACATCCAGGATCGAAATATCCTCGGCATTTTTCAAATTCAGATTGTATTGGTTTTTGACCGCCCACAGCAGGTCTCCCTCGGTAACCGTACCCACATACTGGCCGTTCCGGTTCAGCATAGGCACGCAGGTATAGCGGTGATGCTCCATCTTTTCCAGGGCCTGCCGCAGGGTCATCTCGTCCGTCAGATAGGCGACCTCCGCCTTAGGCGTTAAAAAGAACAGTATATTCACAAACGCTTCCTCCTCATTCCACGTTTTCCAGGAGGAATCTTTCCAATTCCTCCACCGTCTCCACGGTAATGTCCGCCCCGGCCGCCTGCAGTTCTCCCGGCTCCCCATAGCCGAAGGAAACGCCCAGGGAAGAAATACCGCAGGCCTTGGCTCCGGCAATGTCGTGCTTCCGGTCCCCGACCATCACGGCCCGCTTCCGTTCCTCCGGCGGGACCGCCAGGCGGCGCAGGGCCTCCTCCACCACCTGGGCCTTGGTCCCCAGGCTTCCGTCCAGGCCGCTTCCCACCGCCTGGTCAAAATAGGGGGCCAGCCCAAACCGTTCCAGGATTTGGACCGCGAACACCTCCGGTTTGGAGGTGGCCAGGGCGATCCGGCCGCCTGCCTCCCGCAGCCGCCGCAGCATCTCCGGGACGCCCGGCAGCACCCGGTTCTCCCAGATCCCCTGGACCGCGAACCGCTCCCGGTATTTGTCCTGGGCCAACAGAGCGGTTTCCCGGTCAAAACCGTAAAATTCCATAAAAGAATCCACCAGCGGCGGGCCGATAAAGCAGGTGAGCCGTTCCAGATCCGGCTCCTCCACCCCAAAATGCCCCAGCGCATACTGGACGCTCTTGTTAATCCCTTCCTTCGGGTCTGTCAGCGTGCCATCCAGATCAAAGAGAAAATACCTGAAGCGCATGGCCGTCCTCCAGATCTTTCCAAGTAAAGGTGCCGTTTTCCAAAGTCATGTAGCTATGGGCGCTGTCTTCCTTGGGGATGGAAAGAGAGCCTGGGTTCAGATACCAAACACCGCTCTCCCCCACCTGCCGGCAGGCCGGTACATGGGTATGGCCATGGAGCAGGATGTCCCCCGGCTTCAGCATAGGCAGGTTTTTCTCGTGGAACACATGGCCGTGGGTGGCAAACACCAGGGAGGAACCCAGGTCCAGAAGGCAGTACTCCGCCAAAATAGGAAACTCCAGCACCATCTGATCCACCTCGCAGTCGCAGTTTCCCCGAACGCAGAGGATCTCCTGCTTGATGCCATTCAGCATAGAAAGGACCTCCTTGGGCTGGTACTCTCGGGGCAGGTCGTTGCGGGGACCGTGGTACAAAATATCTCCCAAAAGCAGCATTTTATCCGCCTGCTCCCGGCGGTAGGCCTCCAGCAGCTGGCGGCAGTAAAAGGCGGATCCATGGAGATCCGAGGCAATCAAGTATTTCATAAGGTTTTCCTTTCTGTACGCGAAAATTTCTTTTTTCTCCCCAAAACTCATGCACATAGTTCCTCTCCATGATACCATGCCGCTCCTGCGAATTCAACCAATTCTTCCGTGTTTGCGAATTGTTAACTTGTATTTTATTTCAGTTGACATTTTGCGGCAAAATACCTATAATAAATCCCATGCCGCCTGGACGGCGGCGAAAAAGGAGGTTTTCTTCCGATGCGTACTCACCGCTCCGTCTATCCGCTGGTGCTATCCGCCCTGGCCACCGCTTTGCTGTGCGCCCTGGCGCCCCTGGCTCTCCCCCTTCCCATGACGCCGGTCCCCCTTTCGCTGACCAACCTGCTCTTGCTTTTGGCCGTCTACCTGCTTCCCTGGCGATGGGCGGAGCTAAGCTGCCTGGCCTATCTGCTCCTGGGGGCTGCCGGGCTTCCGGTATTTTCCGGCTTTGCCGGAGGGCTGGGAAAGCTGGCCGGGCCTACCGGCGGCTATTTGGCCGGTTTTCTGCTGCAGATCCCTGTTTCCGGCCTGTTCCTGGAACGCTTCCGCTTCCAGAAGAATCCCTTGCTCCGCCGCTGCCTCCACGCCTTGGGCCTTAGCCTGGGCATTTTGGCCTGCTATCTGCTGGGGACCCTCTGGCTTGCGTTCCAGCTGAAGCTTTCCTTTGGCGCCGCCCTCCTGCTGGGGGTGGTGCCCTATCTGCCAGGGGATGCCGTAAAAATAGCAGCGGCGGTTTTCCTGGGACCGGCGCTCAATCGTACCCTCCGCCGCGCCGTGGAAAACCGCCGCTGATCCATTTTTATTCTTAGGGAGTTTCCGCCCGCTCCGGTTTCTTCCCAGCATCCTCCGGTTCTTGCCCGGCATCCTCCGGTT
>CALWEC010000089.1 GCA_944376945.1 uncultured Lachnospiraceae bacterium
AATTGGCGGCAAAGGCCGCCGGCAAATGGCTGCCGCCGGAAAAAGTCTGGAACCGTCCGGTTACGCCGTCCATGGTCAGCGAGGATTTTGCCTGGTATTTGGAGAAGGCGCCAGGAGCCTTCCTGATGCTCAGCGCGCCCCAGCCGGATCCGGCCAAGAGGGTGGGCCATCACAACCCCCGCTTCGACATCGACGAAAGCGTCCTTTGGGAGGGCGCGGCGGTGCTGGCCCAGACGGCGGTGGATTTTTTGGAGGAGGGCTGAGGGGGGATTGCTAATCCTCCCAGGCGGAATAGGAACAGACAAAATCCGTAAAGGAACGCACGGTAGGGTACTCTAAGAGCTCGTTGAGCGTCACATAGTAGATTGGCCGCGGCAGCTGTACCTCCAGCGGGACAATCCGGCACTGGGGCGGCAGCAGCTTCTCCGCAATGGAACGCGAGGCGAAGCCAATGGCCAGGTTCTGGGAGATCAGCTGCATGACGATGTCCGACTGGCTGGTTTCGCAGAGGACGCGGGGCGTGGCCTGGTGGTCAAAAAAGACCCGCTGAATATCCTGCCAGAAGGTGGAACCTCTGGCGGGCATGACAATGTTTTCTCCGTCCAGCTCCGAGATGCGAAGCACCGGCTTTTGCGAAAGGGGATGGGCGGAGGAAACGACCGCCACGTAAGAGTCGTCCATAATTTTGTGATAATAGTATTCCTCTTGTTTGACTGCATGGGGCGAGAGCGTGACGAAGGCCGCGCTGATCGCACGGGAATCCAGCATATGGAAGAGCGTCTTGCTTCCTTCCACATGGATTTGGTAGTCGATAAGGGGATATTTTTTGTGGTAGTCCGTCACAATCCGGGGCAGCTGCAGGTACCCGGCAATCCACAGCATGCCGACGCGGAGGGTGCCGGATTGGAGAAGCCCGTACTTCTTTATATCCTCCGTGAGCTGGTCGATCTCGTTGAGGATCCGGCGGGCGGAGAGGACGAACTGCTCCCCCGCTTCCGTGAGGGAGACCGATTTGGAGTGCCGGACAAAGAGCGGGACCCCCAGCTCCTTTTCCAGCTGGAGGATCTGCTGGGAGAGGGAGGGCTGGGAGAGGAACAGGGCTTTGGCGGCGGAGGAAAAGCTTTTTTTGTCCGCGGCCTCCAGCACGTAGCGCATTTGGTGAAGCTGCATAAAACCTCCGTTCCGCGCCGCAGGCGCCTGGGCGCAGGGAAAATGGCGCCGGCATCCTGGGCCTGCCGGCGTATAGGGATAGTTTACTATGGAAACGCCCAAAAGTCATCGGTATTTTAAATTTCCTTATTTCTTTTCGCTCTTATGGTATAGGCCGTATCTATCGAAACCATAATTTATTACTTCTTTACAAATATCATAAACAGCTTATAATAAAAACATAAATCCATATATGGAAAAACTAAATATCTTGTGAAAAGGAGAATGACAATGAACAACAAAAAAAGCGCGAAAGACGCGATCTTTTTGGTGGTTGCGCTTGCCGTTATCATTGGCTCCCGGTTTATGCCGGCCACGGCAGGCCTGTCAACGGATGCGTGGGCCGTCTTGGGCGTCTTTTTCGGCTCGCTGATCATGTGGATCGGCGTCTCCATCGACTGGCCCAGCATGATTACGCTGCTGGCCCTGGGGCTGATCCCGGTTTTCGGTTTTTCCAGCACGTTTGCGGGCGCGTTCGGAAACACCACGGTGGCGTTCCTGCTGTTTACGTTCATGCTGGTGTACCCGCTGTCCAAGACCAACTTTGTGCGGCGCTGCACCATCTATTTTATCACCAACCGCTTTGCCAGAAAGGGCCCTTGGTATTTTATCTGCTTCCTGCTGGCCGCGGTGACGTTCATGGGCCTTTTCATCTCGCCCTCCGTGCTGTTTGTGGCCTTCATGCCGTTCCTGGAGGATATTTATAAGGTCCTGGGCGTGAAGAAGGGCGGAAAAGTAGGAAATGTGATGATGATGGGAACGGCGTTCTGCATCAGCCTTTCCTCCGGAATGACGGCCATCGGCCACGTGTGGCCCACCATGGCCATTGGCTACTACACCGCCGCCACCGGCAAGGATGTCAACCAGTTCCAGTACATGGCCATGGGCATCCCGGCGGGCATCCTTCTGATTATCATCCTGATCCTGATCTTTAAGTTTATTTACCGTCCGGACGATGTGAACACCATCCAGCCGGAAAAGGCCATGAGCCTGCGCGGCACGGTGCCGGCGGCGGATTTCAAGGAGAAGGTAATCCTGGCGGTGATGGCGCTTACCGTAGTCCTCTGGGTAGGCCCCAGCCTGATCAAGGGCGTGCTGCCGGAAGTGTACAACACCATCAACGGCTGGTCCACGGCCATGCCGCCGCTGCTGGGCTGCATCATCCTGTTCCTGGTGCGGGTAGACGGCGAAAGCATTATGAACTTTAAGGAGACGGTCAGCAAGGGCGTCCTCTGGGGCAGCATCCTGATGACGGCGGCCGCCACGTACCTGGGCTCCTGCCTGACCAACGCCGAGGTGGGGATCAGCGACTGGCTCACCGGAGCCCTGGCCCCGCTGACCCAGAACCTGCCGGTTATCGGCCTCATCCTGTTCTTTATGACCTGGGCTGTGGTGGAGACCAACTTCTCGTCCAATATCGTGACCACCACGGTGGTCAGCTCGGTGGCCCTGTCGGTGCTGACGGCGCTTCCGGCCGGCACCGTGAACGTGGGAACGGTGGTCTGCATGGTCGGTTTTGCGGCGGCCATCTGCAACATGACGCCGGCCGGCCAGAGCACCATCAATACGGTGGCCATCGGATCGGGCTGGACCGATACCAAATCCATGTTTATCTGGGGAGCGCTCTTTGCCGTAGCGGGTATCCTGGTCCTTAGCTTTGTCGCCTATCCGCTGGGCTCCCTGTTTATCGCCTAAGTATCGGAGAGAGGAGAACCTTGCGTGGAAAGAGAAATCAAACGGTATGATGTCGTGATAGCGGGCGGCGGGACGGCCGGCGTGGCGGCGGCCATCGGAGCGGCCCAGGCCGGCGCCCAAACGCTGCTGCTGGAGAGGAACCCTTATCTGGGCGGAGAGGCCACGCATTCCGGCGTGGCGGCGTTCTGCGGGTTTTTCACCTGCGGGGGGAACCCGGTGCAGGTGGTGGCCGGCGCCGGGGAGCAGATCCTGGAGGAGATGCAGCGCCTGAGCCCGGCTTCCTGGAATTATGTCATTTCCGCCACCGGGAACAAAAACATCAACTTCCATCCGGAATACCTGAAATGCGCCATGGACAATGTGCTGGAGAAAAATGGCGTCGCCTGTCTCTTCCACACAAGGGTAACGGGCGTCCACACGGAAAACGGCCGGATCGTAAGCGTGGAGTGCGTGGACGATGAGGGCGGCTTTACCGTGGCGGCGGACGCCTTTGTGGATACCACCGGGGACGCCAACGTAGTGCACCTGGCCGGGGCGGAAACCCTCTGGGGGGATGCGGACGGCCAGGTACAGGCGGCCACGCTTCCCTTCCGCTTAAGCGGCGTGGACACCTCCCAGGATCTGTCGCCGGCGGCGGTGGAGAGGGCGGTCGTCCGGGCGAAGGAGGCGGGCATCCCGTACCTCACCAAGGAAAAAGGGTTTGTCCTGAAGCGGGAGGGATCCCATCAGGTTTCGGTCCTGCTGCCCAGCGTCATGCCCAAAAGCATGGAGAGCCGTGAGTTAAGCAAAATGGAGCTTGACACCAGACGGCAGGTGCTCTATTATGTAGAAGCCTTCCAGAAATATCTTCCCGGCATGGAAAACTGTGAACTGACGGTGATCGGCCCCTCCATCGGCTTCCGGGAGACCCGGCGGATGAAGGGAAAAGAAAGGGTCACGGCGGACGATGTGCTCTCCCGCCGGAAGCGGCCGGACGGGGTAGCCCGCGGTGGCTGGAAGCCGGAAATCCATAAGGACGCCAACAAAATGGCGGAGTATCTGGAGGTTTCGGAGGGAAGCTGGTTCGATATTCCGCTGGGCGCCCTGCAGTGCGCCAGCATCGGGAACCTGTTTGGCGCGGGCCGGCTGATTTCCTCGGAAGAAACCGCCTTTGCCGCGGTGCGCGTCATGGGGACCTGTTTTGCCACCGGCCATGCGGCGGGGGTGGCGGCGGCCCTGCAGGCCAAAGAGGGCCGGGCAGACGCCGCGCGCGTCCGCGCGGAGCTGGAACGGCAGGGGGCTCTCGTATAGCAGGAATCCTTACCCTCAGCCGCCCCGGAGCGATCCGGGACGGCTGAGGGTACTGTAGAATAAAAAAGAAAGGAACAAGACAATGACCCTAGAAGAAGCCAGAAGAGAAATTGACGCAGTGGATACGCAGATGAAGCCTTTGTTCCTCAAGAGAATGGAATGCGCCCGGAAGGTGGCCGAGGTCAAGGCGGAGACCGGCGGGGATGTTTTTGTCCTGGAGAGGGAATTGGCCATTATTGAAAAAAGAGCGGGGGACGTGGATCCGGAGGTGTACGAGGAGTACGTCATGTTCCTGCGGCATCTGATGAGCGTCAGCCGCCGGTACCAGTATGGGAAGCTGGTAGGCATGCAGGACACGGTGGTGGACGGAGCTGCGGCGGCGGCCGGTGTGGATGAGGACGCGGCCCATACGCAGGTGGAAATCGCCTTTGACTGCCCGGCGGAGGCCAGCGATCTGAACCTGTTTGTCAATATGGCAAAGCTGAACAAAATCCGCATCGACCGGATGAAAGTGGAGACCCAGGAGGGAGTGCAGAAGGTTTCCATGGCCCTGGAGGGGAACCTGCGGGAGAGCAGCCTGCGCCGCCTTCTCTGCCAGATCGGAAAAGAGGCGGAGAACTTCCGGATCACCGCGGTAAAATAAGCGGCGGGAGGCCCGGCGGGGCCGAACCGTAAAAAAGCCGCCCGGCAGCCCAGCGGGGCAGAACCGCAAAAAACCGCCCGGCAGGGCCTTCCGTAAGGAAAGCGCCTGCCGGGCGGTTTTGCAGCCGTTGGGAATCCTTATTTGATAATGGTCCCGTACACTTCACCGGCAGCGGGAGCCAGGGCATTG
>CALWEC010000090.1 GCA_944376945.1 uncultured Lachnospiraceae bacterium
TATGGCGGCGGCCAGTCCGGCGAGGGGGGTTCTCCCTACGACCCTCCGGAAGAGGATCCGCCGGAGGAGAACGATTCCAGGTATGAGGAGCAGGCGGCAGGCGATTCCGGCTATGCGGAGGAACCGGAAGAAAACGGAGCTTCTTTCTATGAGGAAGAGCCGGAAGAAAACGGCGATTCCGGCTATGCGGAGGAACCGGAAGAGAACGGCTCCGGGGAAGGAGATTCCTCCTACGAAGAAGATGACTAAAAACAAAAATTTTTCCCGCCTACCCCGTTTTTCCCACTCTGTACCCCGTACTCTATGAACAGAAGGGAAAACAGATCAAACCCAACCCCCCATGGGGCAATGGAAAGGAGTACAACCTATGAAGTTAAGAAGAATGATGACAGCAGCAATGGCCTCTTCCCTGGCACTGTTCCTTCTTGCCGGCTGCGGTACGGCAGGAAACCAGCCTACATCGGCTCCCCTGGCGGAAACCGGACAGCTGGTGCTCAGCGTGAACCCGGAGATCCTTATTACCTACAACCGAGAAGGAAAGGTGACCGCCCTGGAGGGAGCCAATGAGGAAGGCAGGGCGATTGTGGCAGCCTATCCGGACTATGTGGGCAAAGAGTGCGATGCGGTTTTGGAAGACCTGATCCGGGAGATCCATGAGGCCGGGTATTTTGTGGAGGATCTGGACGGCAACAGCCGGAACATCATCCTGCAGCTGGAGCCGGGTTCGGTACTGCCGGAGGAGGATTTCCTGGATGACATGAGCCTTAGCGCCCGGCATGCGGTGGAAGGCCTTACTCTGGAATCCGGCGTGGTGACCATTGGTGGAGAGGATTACGATCCCCAGTATGCCCAGGGCGGCAATCCTTCGGAGTATATTACGCGGGAGAAGGCCCAGGAGATTGCCCTGGAGCAGGCCAACGTTTCGGCGGCGGACGCCCGGTTTGACGACAGGGAGCTGGATCTGGAGGACGGAACGCCCATCTACGAGCTGGAGTTTACGGCCAACGGAGTGGAATACGAGTACCATGTGGACGCCCGTACCGGAAAGATCCGGAAGGCGGAACACCAGGCGATCCCTACCGGCGGCGCCGCACCCACCCAGGCGGAGGGCACGCAGGCCTATAACGACACGGACTACGGCCCCAACAGCGATGGAGTGACGGATTATAACGACACGGACTACGGCCCCAACAGCGACGGGGTAACGGACTACAACGACACCAACTACGACGATGGCGGATCCAACTATGACGCAGACGGAGAAGATGGCTGGGACGACGGAAACACCCACTACGGCGATACCAACTACGACGATGGCGGGGACACCAACTACGACGATGGCGGGGACACCAATTACGACGATGGCGGATCCAACTACGATGGAGATGGAGAGGACGGAGACAGCGGTTACGAGGATTGATCCGCCGCAGCCTTTGAAGCTTCGCCATGAGCTTAAGCACCCGATCTCCCAGGCGGAAGACCGGGTGCTTTCCGCCCGCCTGGGGAAGCTGTTTGACCGGGATCCCCATGGGGGGCCGGACGGCTGCTACCGTGTCACCAGCCTGTACTTTGACACCCCCGATGACCGGGCGCTGCGGGAGAAAATCGACGGCGTGGACCGGCGGGAAAAATTCCGGCTGCGGTATTACGGGACGGACACCGGGTTCATCCGTCTGGAAAAGAAGGTAAAGATCCGGGGGCTCTGCGGCAAGCGGAGCGCCCGGCTGAGCCGGCAGCAGGTGCAATGGCTGCTGGAAGGGACGTATGATTTCCTGCTGGCCGCGGGGGATCCGCTGCTGGCGGAGCTGTACAGCAAGCTCCGGGGACAGTGCCTGGCGCCCCGGACCATTGTCTGCTACGACCGGGAGGCGTTCCTTTACGGTCCGGGCAATGTCCGGGTAACCCTGGACCGGGCGGTGCGAACGGGCCTGGGCGTTGCGGATTTCCTGGACCCCGGTGGGATCCGGCTGGCGGCGCTGGAACACACGGTATTGGAGGTGAAGTACGACGCCTTCCTGCCGGATTTGGTGCGGGCGGCGGTCCAGGTGCCGGACAGGCAGGCGTCCGCCTGCTCCAAATACGCCCTGTGCCGGCGGTACGACTGACGGGCAGACGAAAGAAAACCGGGCGGCAGGCCCGAAAAGGAGGCGGCGGGCAGATCTGGGAAAACGCCGCCAAGGAGAGGAATTGCATGACATTTCAGGATATTTTTGACTCCAGCTTTCTGGAGCGTATGGGAGAGATTGCCTGGGCGGACGCAGTGCTGGCGCTGGCCTTTGCCTTCCTGCTGGGGCTGTTCATCTTTTTTGTCTATAAAAAATGTTACAGCGGCGTGATGTACGCGGCCAGCTTTGGCGTGACCCTTATGGCCCTGGTGCTGATTACCACCCTCCTGATTATGGCGGTGGTCAGCCATGTGGTGCTGTCCCTGGGGATGGTAGGAGCCTTGTCCATTGTGCGGTTCCGCACCGCCATCAAGGAGCCGCTGGACATTGCCTTCCTGTTCTGGAGCATTGCCGCCGGCATTGTGCTGGCGGCGGGCTTGATCCCCTTGGCGGTGCTGGGAAGCGGGTTTATCGGGCTGGTGCTGATGGTTTTCGCCCGCAAAAAGACGGTGGACGCCCCTTATATCCTGGTGATCCACTGTGCGGACAGCCAGTGGGAGCAGCGGGTGCGGGAATTGATCCGGCTGCGGGTCAAGCGGATGAACCTGAAAAGCAAAAGCCTGGAGCCAGGGCGGGTAGAGCTGAACTATGAGGTGCGCCTGCGGGAGGATAACAGCGATTTCCTGCAGGAGCTGGACGCCATGGAAGGGATCAGCCATGTGGTTCTGGTCTCTTATAACGGCGACTATATGGGGTAACGCCGATGGCGGAGCACCGTTGGTTTGACAACATTGCCCTGGCGGCTTTTGGCCTGGCGGCAATCCTTTCCCTGGCGCTCTGGGCAGCCGCCCGTTGGGCCTCGCCGGGCCGTCTGGAGGAACCGGCCTACGCCAACCGCCTGTTTGACCCGGATCAAGTACACACGGTGGACATTCAGATGAGGGATTGGCAAGGGTTTCTGGAGGAAGCGGGAGAGGAAGAATACTCCCCTTGTACTCTGGTGATCGATGGGGAGACCTTCCGCCAGGTGGGGATCCGGGCCAAGGGGAACAATTCCCTGCGCCTGACGGAGGAATACGGCCTGCTTCGGTACAGCCTGAAACTGGAGTTTGACCATTATCTGGAGGGCGGCCATTACCATGGCTTGGATAAATTTTACTTGGACGCCTCTTTTCAGGACAACAGTTATCTGAAGACGTGGCTGGCCTATGACATGATGGGCTATATGGGCGTCCCGGCCCCTCTGTGCAGCTTTGTGTGGGTGACAGTGAACCAGGAACCCTGGGGGCTGTTTTTGGCGGTGGAGGAGCCGGAGGATGGTTTCGCCGAGAGGGTCTTTGGGGAGGACCATGGCCTGCTGTACAAGCCGGATTACCGTTCCCTGCGGGAGGAAAACGCGGATGTGGCGCTCCGGTATGTGGGGGAGGATCCGGAGGATTACGGCAATATCTTCCGCAACGCCAAGTTCCCCGTCTCGGCCGAAGACCAGCAGCGGCTGATTGAGGCGCTGCGCGTGCTGTCCACCGGGGAAAACCTGGAAACGGCGGTGGATGTGGACCAGGCGCTGCGTTATTTTACGGTGCAGGTTTTTGTCATGAACTGGGACAGCTACCTGGGCTACACCGGCCACAATTATTTCCTGTACGAAAAGAACGGGCGGATCTCCATCCTGCCCTGGGACTACAACCTGGCCTTCGGCACCTACGCCCTGGGCATGGAGGATCCTATCCGGGATCCCAATGTTTTGATTAATTACCCCATCTATACGCCGGCGGAGGGAAGCGTCATGCGGGAACGTCCTTTGTACCATATCCTGATGCAGGAGGACGCGTACTTTGCCCAATACCAGGAGTACTTCCGCCAGCTGCTGGCAGGATATTTTTCCAGCGGCCTCTTCCAGACCCGTCTGTATCGGATGGCAGGGCAGATTGCCTCTTACGTGGAGGCGGATCCCACCGCCTTCTGCTCCTATGAAGATCACCGGCTGGCGGTGGAAACCCTGGAGGAAGTCTGCCTGCTGCGGGCGGAAAGCGCCGCGGGCCAGCTGGCTGGTCACATACCTGCCACCATCCGCGGCCAGGCGGAACACCCTGGCAGAGGAGTGGATGCCTCCGGGGTGGATCTGCGGGATCTGGGGGATTTTGAAGATCTAGAGTGAGCGAAAAAAAACAGCGGCCGGCGTTTCAGCCGGCCGCTGTCGGTTGGAATTTTACACCAAAGCCAGGACCCGGACCCAGGCGCCGCTGCAGCCTTTGGCAGCCGGGAAGGTGCCTACGGTGGTGCAGCGGGTGCTGCCGATTTCATCCAGCCGGCACAGGTTCTCCACAATGTAGACCCCGTTGCCCAGCAGCTTCTTATGGCACTCGGTGGTAGGACCGTCTACGCTGATGCTTTCCATGCCCACAAAGCGCACCTTCTTTTCCACAAAGTAGTCGGCGGCGGACATATCCAGGCGGATGTAGCCCTTGTCAATA
>CALWEC010000091.1 GCA_944376945.1 uncultured Lachnospiraceae bacterium
ACAATCACCTCCGCTATGTTCTGGGCGGAGCTGTCTTTGTTGTAATAATCGTCCCGGTACAGGAACATCACCACATCCGCGTCCTGCTCGATGGCCCCCGATTCCCGAAGGTCCGAAAGCATCGGCCGCTTATCCTGGCGGGACTCCACCGCCCGGCTCAGCTGGGACAGGGCCAGCACCGGCACCTCCAGCTCCCGGGCCAAGGCTTTGAGAGAGCGGGAAATCTCCGAAATTTCCTGCTGCCGGTTGTCGGAACGGCGGCCGCTGCCGCTCATCAGCTGCAGATAATCGATGATGATCATCTTCAGCCCAAATTCCAGCTTATACTTCCGGCACTTGGTGCGCATCTCGGAAATGGAAATACCGGGGGTATCGTCGATAATCAGCTTGGAGCGCCCCACCACGTTCACGCTTTCCACCAGCCGGTCCCAGTCCTCGTCCGTCAGGTTGCCGGTGCGGATGGCCTGGGAGTCCACCCGGGATTCCATGGCAAAAAGCCGGTTCACCAGCTGCTCCTTGGACATTTCCAGGCTGAAGATGGCCACGCACTGATCCTTTTTAAACGCCACATGCTGGGCAATATTCAGCACAAAGGCGGTCTTTCCCATGGACGGGCGGGCCGCAATCAGCACCAGATCCGAGGGCTGCATGCCGGCGGTCCGGTAATCCAGGTCGGTAAAGCCGGTGGGAATGCCGGTTACCGGGTTCTTGCTCTTGGAGGCCTTGTGGATCCGCTCCAGCGCGCTTAGGGCAATCTCCTGAATGGGAACATAATCGTCGTTCCGGCGGCCGTTGAGAATGTGGAAGATGGTCTTTTCCGTATCCGCCAGGATATTTTCCACGCTCTCCTTGCCGGCGTAGCAGGCGTTGGCAATCTCCTCGTTGGCCTTAATCAGCCGCCGCAGCACCGCCTTTTCCGCCACAATCTCCGCGTAATACTTGGCGTTGGCCGCGGTGGAGACGCCGGCCACCAGTTCGCCGATATAAGACATACTGCTGACCTCCGGCGGCACGTCCTTGGTTTTCAGACGGTCCTCCAGGGTCAGCAGGTCTACCGGGCGGCCCTCCTCGTAGAGCTCCACCATGGTGTCAAAGATAATGCCGTACTGGCGGTGGTAAAAATCCTCCCCCCGCACCAGGTTTTCCGCCACGGCAATGTTCTCATTGTTCAGGATCATGGCTCCAATCACCGACTGCTCGGCCTCGATGCTGTGAGGCGGCACCCGCTTGATCAGGGATTCTTCCATTTTTCCTTCTCCTTACGCTTCCGTTACTTCCACCTTCAGCTCCGCCGTTACGTCCCGGTGCAGCTTCACCGGCACCGTATGGACGCCCAGGGTTTTAATGGGCTCCGGCAGCACAATTTTTTTCTTGTCCACTTCCAGGCCGCACTGCTCTTTCGCCGCCTGGGCGATTTCCTTGGAAGAAATGGCGCCGAACAGCCGGCCGCCTTCCCCTACCTTAACCGCCAGCTTCACGGAAGTTTTTGCCAGCTCCGCCCCCAGGGCCTGGGCTTCCGCCAGCTGCTCCGCCGCCACCTTGGCCTCGTAGGCCTTCTGCTGCTTCAGCTGGTTCAGGTTCTGGGGCGTCGCCTCCACCCCCAGCTTTTTGGGCAGGATAAAATTCCGGGCGTAGCCATCGTTTACCTTTACCACCTGTCCCTTTTTCCCCAGGGACTTTACATCCTCCAACAATACTACCTGCATATCAAATCGCTCCTTCTTCCAACATCTGTAGAATCGTTTCCTTCACCAGTTCCTTGGCCTCCTCCACCGTGCAGCCGGTCAGCTGGGTACCGGCGGTGCTCAGATGGCCGCCGCCGCCCAGCCGTTCCATAATCAGCTGGACATTCACCTCATCGATGGAGCGGGCGCTGATGTAAATCTTATCCTCATACTTGGTAAACACAATGGACGCCTTTACGCCGATGACGTCCAGCAGCTCGTTGGCCGCCTGGGCTCCCACAATCATCGGGCTTTCCAGCCCCTCGCTGGGGCAGACGGCCAGCGCGAAGGAATCCTGGAAAAGCTCCGCGCCCTGCAGCGCCTCCGCCTTGGCCCGGTAATCCTCCATCTTTTCCCGGAACATCTTCCGCACCCGGGTCATATCCGCCCCGCAGCGGCGCAGATAAGCCGCCGCCTCAAAGGTGCGGACCCCGGTCTTGCTGACAAAATTGTTGGTGTCCACCACAATACCGGCGTAAAGGGCCTCCGCCTCCACCGGCTTCAGCTTCAGGTCGTCCGCGAAATACTGGAGGATCTCCGCCACCATCTCGCAGGCGGAGGAGGCAAAGGGCTCGATGTAGGACAGGGTCGCCCGCTCCACCGTCTCGCTGCCTTGGCGGTGATGGTCCAGCACCACAATGCTGGAAGCCCGCTTCAGCAGGTCCGGGCATTCGCTGTAGCTGGGCTTGTTCACATCCACCAGCACCACCGTGGTATTCTCATCCCAGAGGGACAGGGCCTTTTCCCCGCTGATAAACATATCGTCCGGGTACTCGCTGTTCCCGTCAAACCGCAGCTTCATAGGGCGCACGGAGGAGGTCACGTTGTCCAGCACAATATGGGCCTTTTTCCCCAGCGTTTTCACCGCCCGGAAAATGCCGATGCTGGCGCCGAAGGAGTCGAAATCCCCCATCTTATGGCCCATAATCAGCAGCTGGTCCTTGGTGGCCAGCAGCTCCTTCAGGGCCTGGGCCTTCACCCGCGCCTTTACCCGGGTGTTGGTTTCCTTCTGCTGGGTTTTGCCTCCAAAGTATTTATTCCCCTCTGCGTCCCGCACAATCGCCTGGTCGCCGCCCCGGCCCAGGGCCAGGTCCATGGCCATGCGGGCGTACTCCCCGTTGCGGGCGTAGGTTTCCCCGCCCACCCCGATGCTGATGCTCAGGGTAGGGGCCGTCTCGTTGCCAATGTTCAGGGCCTTCACCTCGTCCAGCACGGAGAACCGTTCTTCCTCCACCTTCTTTAAGTCTTTCTGCTTTAAGAGCAGGAAAAACTTATCCTTTTCCATCTTGCGGACAATCCCCTGGTGGCCGCCAAAATACTTGTTGATCTTCCTCTCAATGAGGGCTGCCAGCAGGGACTGGCGCACCTGCTCGGTGCTTCCCATGACTTCCTCGTAGTTGTCCACATACACCAGCCCCAGCGCCGCCTTCTGGTCCTCCATCTCCGCCAAGGCCGCCAGATGGTCCGTCTCATCAAACAGGCACACGGAAACCATGGGGGTATCCCCGGCAATCCCCTGCATTTCCACCCGGAAGTCGGTCCCTTCAAAATGGATATGCTCCGTGCGGCTTTCCCCTTCTCCCGGCAGGCAGTCCGGAAGTTCCGGAAACAGGTTGCTTAGATGCTGCTGGTAGTGGGGATTGTCAAAGGTGATTTTCTCAAAGCTGCGGTTCATCCACAGAAAATCCCCCTTGGCGTCTACCAGAGCGTAGGGAATGGGAATGGCCTCCAGCTGCTTTTTCTGCAGCTGGTCAAAGGACGTGGCAAAATCCACAATCTCCCGGATCAGCTGCTTCCGCCAAAACAGGAACCACCACAGAGAAAAAGCGGTGTACAGGCACGCAAAAACCAGCGCCGCCGCTTCGGCGCCGCTTTCCGTGACGCAGACCACCGCCGTCATTCCAATCACTACCGGCAGTACATAAAAGGGCCAATAAAATATCCTTTTGATACGGCCACGAATCGTACCGTCATTTTTCATTCTCTGCCTCCCAAACCCATACCTTTCCAGGCTGAGGGAATATGCGAACATTATAGCATAATCCCCCCAGCCTTGCAACGGTTCTTTGGGGCGGCGCCGCGGCGCCGAAAGGCTCCCCTTTTATTCCGGCATCCACACGCGCATATGGGTCCGTCCCCGGTTGCACCAGGCATAATAAGGGATGGCCGTCAGCACCGCCTCCTCCTCCGGGGCTGGCTCTCCGGAATAAAGGCTGCCGCCGGCTTTCCTGCGCCGGCCCTTCACCTCCAAGGCCACCATCCCCTGCAGAAGGTCCGGATTGTACGGCAAGGCCCGGATTTCCGCGTCCCGGGGAATCCGCAGGGCCTGCAGGTCCTCCCCGTTGTCAATCCCTTCAAAAGCATAGACCAGCGGCCCTCTGGCCAGCGCGACGCAGCCTGCGTCCGCCCGGACCAGCGGATGGGCGTACACCCGGCGCACCGGCATCTCCATCCGGCAGGAAACCCGGTCCCCAGCCTTCCAGCAGCGGCGGAGCATCCAATATCCCTTATCCCCCAGGGCCCCCGGATCCACCGGTTCTCCGTTGATCCGCACCTCCATAGCCTGGCACCAGCCAGGATGGCGGATGGCCAGTGTAAACTCCGTCTGGCCACCCTGCGGATGTACCGTAAACTCCGCCGCCCCCTCCCAGGGGAAGCGGGAATCCAGCTCCAGATCCAGTCCTCCTGCCATCTCAAAGTGAGCCTTTCCGCCGATAAACAGATGGGCATACACCGTATCTGCATTGGACGACCACACGTAGGAGCCCAGGGACGTCATCAGCCTTGCCAGGTTGGGCGGGCAGCAGGCGCAGTCGTACCACCCAATCCGCTGGGGCGTGTATTCCTCCGTCCCGTAGGCCAGGGACAGCACCCCTGGGTTAGCCTCCAGCGGATTAATATAGAAGAACTTGGTTCCGTCCAGCTGCATGCCGCAGATGGTGCCGTTGTAGAGTTCCCGCTCCAGCACGTCCGCATAGCGGGCGTCCGGATCCGCCTCCAGCATCTGGCGGGCAAAAAAGCACACGCCCACCGCCGCGCAGGTCTCCGCGTATGCCGTGTCATTGGGAAGGTCATAGTCCACCGTAAAGGCCTCCCCGTAGGCAGTGGATCCAATCCCGCCGGTTATGTACATCCGCCGTTCCACCATATTGTCCCACATGTGCCGGCAGGCCTCCATCAGCTCCCGGTCCCCGTTTAACGCCGCCAGGTCCGCCGCCGCGGTCAGCAGGTACATACAGCGGACCGCATGGCCCTCCACCGTCCGCTGCTCCCGCACCGGCTTATGGTTCTGCATATAGGAGGGCGGCATCTTGTTCACATAATCGGAACCGCTCCAGCCCCGGTTTGCCGCCTCCTTGTGGAAAAACTCCGGGTCCTGCCCCCGCTGGTCGATAAAATAGGCGGCCAGCTCCCGGTAGCGTTCTTCCCCGGTTGCCCGGTAAAGGCGCAGCAGCGCCAGCTCAATTTCCTCATGGCCAGGGATCCCGTCCGCCTTTCCCTTGCCAAACCGCCGGTCAATATGGTCGCAAAGCCGGCAGCAGATATCCAGGAATTTCCGCTTGCCGGTAGCCTGGAAGTAGGCCACCGCCGCCTCCGTCATATGGCCCGCGCAGTACAGCTCGTGGCAGTCCGCCAGGTTCTGCCAGCGGCGCTCCGGCTCCCCGGCAATAAAATAGGTGTCCAGATATCCGTCTGGCTGCTG
>CALWEC010000092.1 GCA_944376945.1 uncultured Lachnospiraceae bacterium
CCAGCAGCTTGTCCGCCAGCGGATCCATAAATTTCCCAAAATCCGTAACCAGATGGTTTTTCCGGGCCAGGTGGCCGTCCAGGTAATCGGTAAAGCTGGCCAGGCAGAAAATTGCCAGCGCCGCGTAATCGCAGGCCTTTCCCCCATCCAGCACCAAAAGCAGCACCATCACCGGGACCATCAGCACCCGCAGGATCGTCAGCTTATTCGGCAGATTCATCCATCCACTCCCCCATCAAATCATACTCCAGGGCGCCGGTAACCCGTACCCGGGCAAAATCCCCGCTCATCAGCTCCTGGTCCGTCTGGAAGAACAGGTAGCCGTCCACCTCCGGCGCGTCCCGGTACGTGCGGCCCACATAGGCGTTTTCCTCCGGCAGCCGGCCTTCCACCATCACCAGCAATTCTTTTCCCACCAGCGCTTCCGAGCGCTCCCGGGAAATCTCCTGCTGCCGCTCCATAATTTCCTGGCGGCGGGCTTCCTTTACTTCCTCCGGCACCTGGTCCGGCATCTCTGCCGCCGGGGTGTCCTCCTCCTGGGAGTAGGCAAAGACCCCCAGCCGGTCAAACTTCATTTCCTCCACAAAATCCAGCAGGCACCGGTGGTCTTCCTCCGTTTCCCCTGGGAAACCGCTGATCAAGGTGGTGCGCAGGGCAATCTCCGGGATCTGCTCCCGCAGCCGCTGGATGCGCTGGGTCAAATCCGCCCGGGTCGTCCGCCGCCCCATCCGTTTTAAGATCCGGTCGCTGGCATGCTGGATGGGGATGTCCAGATAGGAGCACACCTTGGGCTCCTCCCGGATTACCTGGATCAGCTCCTCCGTAATTTCTTCCGGATAACAATATTGAAGCCGGATCCACGCCAGGGAAGGGATCCGGGCCAGCCGCCGCAGAAGCTCCGGCAGCATTTTCTTTCCATATAGATCCACGCCGTACCGGGTGGTTTCCTGGGCCACCAAGATCAGCTCCCGGGCGCCGCCCCGGCAAAGCTCCTCTGCCTCCGCCAGCAGCTGCTCCATAGGCACGCTGCGGTAGCGCCCCCGCACCTGGGGGATGGCGCAGTAGGTACAGCGCTTATCGCAGCCCTCCGCGATTTTTAAAAATACGTAATACCCTCCGGTGGTTACCACCCGAGGGGCTGTGCGCTCCGGCGTTTCGTCTATGCTGCGGAAGCTTCGGTACGGCCCATGGCCTGCCAGGGCTTCCTCCACCGCTTCCACAATATGGTCGTAGGAGGCGGTGCCTACCACCGCGTCCAGCTCCGGCAGTTCCGCAAGGATTTCCTCCCGGTACCGCTCTGCCAGGCAGCCGGCGGCCACCAGGGCTTTGCATCGGCCGGTTTCCTTCTGCCGGGCCATCTCCAGGATGGTGTCGATGCTTTCCTCCTTGGCGTCCCCGATAAAGGAGCAGGTGTTGACCACAATCACGTCCGCCTCCTGCTCGTCCCCGGTGATTTCAAACCCGCGCTGGACCAGCAGGCCCAGCATGACCTCTGTGTCTACCCGGTTTTTATCGCAGCCCAGCGAGACAAACAAAACTTTCATGCTTCCGGTTCCGGGGTTTCCTCCCCCGCGTCTTCCGCTTCCGCCGGGGTCTCCGATTCCTCCTCCAGGGTCTCCGGTTCCTGGCCCTCCGGCAGTTCTTCGTCCTCGCCTAGGATCCGGATCCCGCCGTTCCACAGTTCCTCCACGGCGATGGAAAGAGGCTTCTTCTGCTCGCCGTTTACCGTATCGCAGCCTGCCGCCACCAGCTGGCGGGCTCTTTTGGCTGTGGCCAGCACAATGGAATACCGGCTTTCCACAATAGGCTCCTGACCCTCCGGCGCGTTCTGGTTGACCGCGTTCATCAGTTCCAAATAAGACGGATGTAACATACTAGATTCTCCTTCTGCTTGATACCAAACTTAAATTTTTTCCGCCAGCTCCTGGATTTCCTTTCCCAGCGCCCTGGCCCTCTCCCGGTTTTCCTCCCGGAAGGAGGCGGCGGACTCCGGATGCTGGATAACCCGGTGCAGCTGTTCCACACAGGCGTCCAGATCCTCGTTGACCAAAATGCAATCGTACTTTTCGATATAGGCGGCCTCCTCCGCCGAGCGGAGCATCCGGCGGCGCACCTTCTCCGCCGTCTCGGTCTGCCGGCCGGCCAGGCGCTGGTACAGGACCTGGGCCGAAGGCGGGATCAGAAAGACCGTCAGGGCGTCCGGGCAGCGCTCCCGCACCTGGAAGGCCCCCTGGATTTCAATGTCCAGCAGCACATGCCGCCCTGCCTCCCGGTGCTCCCGCACCGGATCCGCCGGCGTGCCGTAGTGACTGCCGGTGTAGCCGGCGTACTCCAGCAGGCGTCCGGTTTGGGCCAGCTCCTGGAATTCCTCCTCCGTCAGGAACCAATATTCCCGTCCGTTTACCTCCCCAGGGCGAGGCGCCCGGGTGGTAACGGAAACCGAAAAGAAAAATTCGTCGTAGCGTTTCATCAGCTCCTGGATGACCGTCCCTTTGCCCACTCCGGAGAAACCGGAGACAATCACCAATTTTCCTGGTTCTTTCATTTTTCCCTCTCCTCGCAGCGGCTGGCGATGGTCTCCGGCAGCAGGGCGGACAGCACCAGCAGCCCGCTGTCTGTGACAATCACGCCCTTGGTTTTCCGCCCTTGGGTGGCGTCCACCGCCGTGCCTGCGTCCTTGGCCGCCTGGACCATCCGCTTAATAGGCGCGGAATCCGGGCTGACCACCGATACAATCTTATCTACGTTCATCACATTGCCATAGCCAATGTTGATCAGTCTACTCAATGTTCTGCACCTGCTCCCGGATCTTCTCGATTTCCGTTTTCATCTGGATGGCCGCGGCCGCCGCCTGCTGGTCGCTGCACTTGGAAAGGATGGTGTTGGCCTCCCGGTTCATCTCCTGGGCCAGGAAGTCCAGCTTCCGGCCGACGCCTTCGCCTCCCTCCGCCTCCAGGGCTTCCCGCATGCCGGCAATGTGGCTGCGCAGCCGTACCGTCTCCTCGTCCACGCAGGTCTTATCCGCGAACACCGCCGCCTCCGTCAGAAGCCGCGCCTCGTCCACCGCCGCGCCTGCCAGAAGTTCCCGGATCCGGGCCTCCAGCCGTTCCCGGTATTCCGCCACAATCTGCGGGGACCGTTCCTCCACAAAGGCCACCAGCGTCTCCAAGGCGGAAAGCTTTTCCAGCAGATCCCGCTTCAGCTGCTCCCCTTCCCGGCTCCGCTGGGCCGCAAAATCCTGGCCTGCCTGGCGCAGGGCTTCCTCCAGCAGCTGCCAGAGCTGCTCCTCGTCCTCCTCCGCCTGCTCCCGGGTAAAGACCTCCGGAAGCTGGGCCAGATGGGAAACCCGGATGTCGTTTTCAATCTGGAATTCCTGGCTCATCTGCCGGAAATAGGCCATGTACTCCTGGGCCAGCCGCTGGTTGTACTGCAGGGTCAGCTGCTCCCCGCTGTAATCCTCATAGGAGACAAAAACGTCCACCTTTCCCCGGCCCGCGTATTCCTTGATCAGGTTCCGGACCCGGGACTCAAACAGGTAAAATTTCTTGGGCAGCTTGATGCTCATATCCAGATACCGGTGGTTCACCGCTTTCATTTCCACCAGCATCCGGTATGTCTCATTGGAAAGCTCCGCTCTCCCAAAGCCTGTCATGCTTTTTACCATGATTTCCGTTCCTTTCGTGTTCTCCGCTCCGCCCTGGCATGCCATTGACTTTGCGCACACAGTAAATTATAATCCATATGAACAATGAAGTCAAACATTTCCCTTGAATTGAGGTAAGAACCATGGCATTAGACGGAACGGCCGTCGCCTGTATGGCGGCGGAGCTGCGGGCCCGCCTGGTGGGCGGACGGATTTCCAAAATCGCCCAGCCGGAGGCGGACGAGCTGATGCTCACCGTAAAAAACCAGCGGGATCAGTCCCGGCTGCTGCTTTCGGCCAGCGCCAGCCTGCCGCTGCTGTACTTTACAGAAAAGAATAAGCCGGGGCCGGCGGCGGCCCCGGGTTTCTGCATGCTGCTGCGCAAGCATATCGGCGGCGGAAAGATCCTTTCGGTGACCCAGCCGGGCCTGGAGCGGATCCTCCGGCTGGAAATCGAACACTTGGACGAAATGGGGGACGTGTGCCGGAAATTCCTGATCCTGGAGCTGATGGGCAAGCACAGCAACATCATCTTTACGGACAGTGAGGACAAGATCCTGGACAGCATTAAGCACATCTCCCTGAACGTCAGCTCCGTGCGGGAGGTGCTGCCGGGCCGCCCCTATTTTATCCCGGAAACTCAGCACAAGGAAAATCCCCTCGCCATCTCGGAGGAGGATTTTTACGAAAAAATCTGTTCCCTTCCCCAGACCGCGGCCAAGGCCCTCTACACCGGCCTGACCGGCATCAGCCCCCTGCTGGCGGAGGAAATCTGCTTCCGGGCCGGGCTGGACTCCGCCCAGCCTATGCAGGCTTTGGGGGAGGCGGAGCGGCTGCACCTGTTCCACACCTTCTCCCTTTTGATGGAGGAGGTGCGGCAGGAGCGCTTTGTCCCCAACATTGTCTACCGGGGCAAGGAGCCTGTGGAGTTTGCGGCCTTCCGCCTGTCTATGTACCCGGAGGAAACCGTGCGGGAATTCCCCTCCATGAGCCAGGTGCTGGAAACCTACTACGCGGAAAAAAGTACCGTCACCCGCATCCGCCAGAAATCCTCGGAGCTGCGCCGGATTGTCCAGACTGCCCTGGAGCGCAGCTACAAAAAGCTGGACCTGCAGCAAAAGCAGCAGAAGGACACGGAAAAGCGGGAAAAATACCGGATCTGGGGCGAGCTGCTCCAGACCTACGGCTATACGCTGGCCAGCGGGGAAAAATCCCTGACGGTGCCCAACTATTACGCAGGGGATGAGGAAATTACCATCCCCCTGGACCCAGAGCTTTCCGCCCAGGAAAACGCCCAAAAGTATTTTGACCGCTACGGGAAGCTGAAGCGGACCCACCAGGCGCTGCTGGGGCTCCTGGAGGAAACCCAGGCGGAGACCCGGCATCTGGAGTCCATCCGCACCTCCCTGGACATTGCCCGGGAAGAAGCGGACCTGGCGGAGATCAAGCGGGAGCTGCAGGACTCCGGCTATATCAAAAAACACAGCGGGGATAAGAAAAAGGCCAAGGTGACCAGCAAGCCCTTCCACTATGTATCCTCCGATGGGTTCCACATGTACGTAGGCAAAAACAATTACCAGAACGAGGAGCTGACCTTCCAGTTTGCCAACGGCGGCGATTGGTGGTTCCACGCCAAGGGGATCCCTGGCTCCCATGTGATTGTAAAAACCGAGGGGAAGGAGCTGCCGGACCGAGCCTTTGAGGAGGCCGGGCAGCTGGCCGCCTACTACTCCAGCGGCCGGGAGGCCCCTAAGGTGGAGGTGGATTATATTCAGAAGAAACACGTAAAAAAGCCTGCCGCCGGAAAGCCAGGCTTTGTCATCTACCATACCAACTATTCCCTGATGGCCCTCCCTACCCTGGAAGGGCTGACCCTGGTCCCGTAAAGAAGGCTTTGTACTCGATCCGCAGGGTGTGGCCGGTTACCACCACCCGCTGGATTACCTGGTCCACCACGGCCCGGCGCTCCCGGGGCGTCATGGCGGGCCACACATCCCGAAGGCTCTGGATTTTCTCCAGGGCCTTCTTTTTTCTCCGGGAGATGGTCCTGCGGGTCTCCTCCTGCCGGATTTTTTCCCTAAGGGCCGCCACCTCCCGCTGCTGCTCCCGCACCGCCTCCCGGAGGGTTTCCTCCTCCCCCTCGCTGTACAGGGAATACAGCCGCCGCAGCTTCCGCTCCGCCTTTTCCCGCTGCTGCTCCAACAGCTCCCGCACGCTTTTCTCCACGCTGGCCTCCGGCTCCAGGGTTTTTTCCGCGCCGAACCGGAACAAGTCCTCCGCCACCGCCTCCTCCACCTCGTCCGCCCACACGTACTCCTGGGTGCAGTCCGGATCCCGCACCAGGTAGGGCTTGCTGCCCTGGCGGGAATAGCACACCAGCTTATGCCCGTTCCGGCCCCATTTCTGGTAGCGCATTTTGGCCCCGCAGCGGCCGCAGTAGACCAGGCCGGTGAGCAGGTGGCTGCCGCTGTGGAGGTTTTTCCCGGCCCGCTCCTCCATGGCCAGCATGGTCTCCTCGTAAAGTTCCCGGCTGATCAGCGGCTGGTGCTGCCCCGGGTATTCCTGCCCCTGATAGACGATCACCCCGGTGTTGGCCTTCCGCTTTAGGATCTGGATCACCAGCCGGTCGTACTTCAGCCCCATCAGGTCCGCGATGTTCTGGGGGGAATAGCCTTCCAGGTACAGCCGGTACATCTCCCGCACCCGCTCCGCGTCCTGGTTGGGCACCAGGATTCCCTGGGCCGCATCGTAATCGTAGCCAAAGGGCACCCGGCCGCCGCCCATCCAGTAGCCGGCCCGTACCCGCTCCCGCATCCCCATGCGGGTCCGCTCCCGGATGTTTTCCCGCTCCAGCTGGGCAAAGGCGGACAGGATCCCTAACATCAGCCGTCCCATAGGCGTGCCGGTGTCCATGCTTTCGTTGAGGGAGACAAAGGCTACCCCGTGGGGGTTCAGCACATCCTCAATCAGGTACAGGGTATCCTTTTGGCTCCGGGACAGCCGGTCCAGCTTGTAGACGATCACATGGCTCAGCCGGTCCGCCTCCGCGTCCTGGATCAGCCGCTGGATCTGGGGGCGGTTTAAGCTGCCGCCGCTGAAGCCGCCGTCCTCGTAATATTCGTACCGCGCGATGCCCTTGGAGACGCAGTAGGCGGTCAGGGCCTCCCGCTGGGCCTCCAGGGAATAGCCCTCCTCCCGCTGGGCCTCTGTGGAAACCCGGATGTAGATGGCTGCCTTCCGTCCCTCCATGGGGTTCCGCCTCCTTCCGTCCTCTCTGGCTTCCAGTATCTCCACCTTTCCGGGAAGCTATACCTGCCTGGGGCATACTTTCCGGGAAGCTACACCTGCCTGGGGCATACTTTCCGGGAAGGCGCATAGACTTCTGGAAAAACACGCGGGAGAAACCTGTGATTACCCTAAGCCTTTGTATGATTGTGCGGGATGAGGAAGCGGTGCTGGCCCGCTGCCTGGAAAGTGCCCGGGACGTGGCGGATGAGATGGTTGTGGTGGACACCGGTTCCCAGGACCGGACCCGGGAGATTGCCCGGCAGTTTACCAGCCGCCTCTACGAATTTCCCTGGCAGGACGATTTTTCCGCCGCCCGCAACTACTCCCTCTCCCTGGCCCGCATGGACTACTGTTTTTGGCTGGACGCGGACGATGTGATCCCAGAAAAAAGCCAGGCCGCCCTGCGGGAGCTGAAGCAGTCCCTTCCGCCGGAAATCGACCTGGTAATGCTGAAATATGATACAGGCTTTGGACCGGACGGCCTCCCTGCCTGCTCCTTCTACCGGGAGCGGATCTGGAAAAACCGCGCCGGCTACCGGTTTGTGGGCCGGGTCCACGAGGCGGTTCCCTTGGCCGGCCGCATCCTGCGGAAGGATATTTCCATCGAGCACCGAAAGGAAGCCTCCGGCTATTCCCGCCGCAATCTGGATATCTACCAGGCCATGCAGGCCCAGGGGGAGCCCTTTGGCCCCCGGGATCAGTTTTACTACGCCCGGGAATTATATTACCACCAGTATTATGCCCAGGCGGCGCAGGAGTTTCTGCGGTTTCTGGACCGTCCGGATGGCTGGCGGGAAAATCAGATTGAAGCCTGCCGGATCCTTTCCGATTGCTATAAGGCCCTGGGGCAGGAAGAGGAGGAAGCGGAGGCCCTGCTCAAATCCCTGGCTTATGGCCTGCCACGGGGGGAGATCTGCTGCCAGCTGGGCCAATATTTCCTGGACCGCCGCCGCTACGGGCAAGCCGCCTGGTGGTACCGGCAGGCGCTGCTGGCGGAGCCCCCGCTGGAGGAGGGAGGCTTTGTGAACCCTGCCTGCTACCTGGAGATTCCGGCCCAGGGACTGCGGCAATGCCGGGAGGCCCTGGGCGGCCAAGGGGCTGGGGACTGGCACCGCTCCCCTTTTTCCTCCATAGAATAATCCCGAAACCACCCAGGAGCTTTGCCTATGTTTTTCCGCAAGACCAAGCCAGACGCCCTGTCGGCCCAGGAATACGCCTCCGTATGGGGCTGCCAACCTCCCGCCGTCCCCCGGGGACGGCGAGGCCCGGCCGGGCCGCCGGGGGCTACCGGGCCTACCGGGCCTGCTGGGACCACCGGGCCAACTGGATCCACGGGGGCCACCGGACCTGCTGGGACCACGGGGGCCACCGGGCCTGCTGGGGCCACTGGACCTACTGGAGCCACCGGGCCTACTGGAGCCACTGGGCCCACCGGCCCGGCGGGGACGGCCGCCCCTTTGAACCTGCTCTCCGCCTATGCCACGCCGCCCCAGGCAGCCTCCCCTTCCACCGCCTTTATCTTTGACCGGAATACGGTGGATTACGGGACGGCCATCGCCCACGCCAACAATTCCAGCCTTTTTACGCTGGAGGAGCCGGGCGTTTACCTGGCGCTTTTTAACGGCACCCTGGCGCCGGTTTCCACCGCCTCCTTCCCGGTGTCCACCCTGCTCTACCTGACCCAGGACGGCGCGCCGGTGGTGGGCAGCGCGGTGCGCTATACCTTCCAGAACGCCCAGGAAACGGTTAACCAGTCCTTTACCCAGCCGGTAACCGTCTCCGCCGCCCCTTCCACCCTGCAGCTGGTCAGCGAAACCGGTACCGTGCTGTACAGCGATATTTCTCTTACCCTGCTCCGGCTGGCGGACGTCCCCGCCGGGACATCCGGTTGAATTTTACAAATATTTCATTCTTTATTTACCATTAACCATTTGACATTGCTTGCGCATCCGGGCTTTTTTTGCTATACTGAGTGGGCATATTGGCAATCACCGGGAAGGACGGCATCTATGCTTCAAGTAAAAAATATTTGCAAAGAATACCGGACCGGCAGCCTGGTACAAAAGGCGCTGGATCATGTGAGTTTGAATTTGCGGGACTGTGAGTTTGTGGCCATCCTGGGCCCCAGCGGCTCCGGCAAAACCACCCTGCTGAACATCATCGGCGGCCTGGACCGGTACGACAGCGGCGACCTGATCATCAACGGGATCTCCACCAAAAAATACAAGGACCGGGACTGGGATTCCTATCGGAACCATACCATCGGCTTTGTGTTCCAAAGCTACAACCTGATCCCCCACCAGACGGTGCTGGCCAACGTGGAGCTGGCCCTGACCATCTCCGGCATCTCCCGGACGGAGCGCCGCCAGCGGGCCAAAAAGGCCCTGGAGGAAGTGGGGCTGGGGGATCAGCTGCACAAAAAGCCCAGCCAGATGTCCGGCGGACAAATGCAGCGGGTGGCCATCGCCCGGGCCCTGGTCAACAACCCGGACATCCTGCTGGCGGATGAGCCTACCGGCGCTTTGGACAGCGCCACCAGCCTGCAGGTGATGGATCTGCTGAAGGAGGTGGCCAAAGACCGGCTGGTGGTCATGGTCACCCACAACCCGGAGCTGGCCCAGGCCTACGCCACCCGGATCGTCACCCTGAAGGACGGCCAGATCCGGGACGACTCGGATCCCTTCCTGGTGGACGAGGCCTCCCAGGCGGCCCCCATCCGCAAAAACATGGGGAAGGCCTCCATGTCCTTCCGCACCGCCCTTTCCCTTAGCTTCAACAACCTGTGCACCAAAAAGGGGCGGACGATCCTGACCCCCTTTGCCGGGTCCATCGGCACTCTCGCC
>CALWEC010000093.1 GCA_944376945.1 uncultured Lachnospiraceae bacterium
ATCCGGAGGAAAACGCCCCCAAGCTTCTGGCCTGGGTGGACCGGCTGGCCGGGGACGGGCCGGACAGCTTTCCCACCCAGCGGGCCGCCTTCCACCAGGTGCTGGATCACCCGGAGAATCCGATGTATCAGCTGCTGATGCGGATTCTGCGGGAGACCGATTCGGGGGTTTTAAAGGCGACCTTTGAAAATTTCATCCTAAACGCCAATCTCATGGGCTGGCCCCGGCAGGAGGCGTTCCGAAAGCAGTACGGCTGCAATATTCCCTGGGCCATCCTGCTGGATCCCACCTCCGCCTGCAACCTGCGCTGCACCGGCTGCTGGGCCGCCGAGTACGGAAACCGGCTGAACCTGACCCTGGAGGAGATGGACTCCCTGATCCGCCAGGGAAAGGAGCTGGGAATCTACCTATATATTTATACCGGCGGGGAACCGCTGGTCCGCCGGAAGGATCTGATGGCCCTGTGCCGGATGCACCCGGACTGCCAGTTTCTGTGCTTTACCAACGGCACCTTGATCGACGAGAACTTCGCGGAGGAGCTGCTCCAGGTCCGGAACTTTCTTCCGGCCATCAGCCTGGAGGGCTCTGAGGAGGCCACCGACGCCCGGCGGGGTCCGGGAACCTACCGGAAAGTCCTGCAGGCCATGGAGGTGCTGCGGAGCCGGCGGCTGCCCTTCGGCCTGTCCTGCTGCTACACCAGCCAGAACCTGTCCTCCATCGCCTCCTACGAGTTTGTGGACCAGGCCATCCGCTGGGGCGCCTCCTTCCTCTGGTACTTCCACTATATGCCGGTGGGAAACGACGCAGTGCCGGAGCTGCTTCCCACGCCTTCCCAGCGGGAATTTATGTACCGCCGGGTCCGGAAGCTCCGCCAGACCCGCCCCATCTTTGCCATGGACTTTCAAAACGACGGGGAGTACGTAGGCGGCTGCATTGCCGGAGGCCGGCGCTACCTGCACATCAATGCCAACGGGGACGCGGATCCCTGTGTGTTCATCCACTACTCCAACGCCAACATCCGGGACCACACACTGCTGGAGTGCCTTCAGTCCCCGATTTTCCAGGCCTACCGGAAAGGGCAGCCCTTCTCGGACAACCACCTGCGGCCCTGTCCCATGCTGGAAAACCCGGAGCTGCTCCGGCAGATGGTCCGGGAAACCGGCGCCCACTCCACGGACCTGCAGTCCCCGGAGGAGGTGGATCACCTGTGCGGCGCCTGCCTCTCCTACGCCCAAAGCTGGAAGCCGGTGGCGGAAAAATTGTGGAGAGAAAGCAGGGAAGGCCCGGCATAACGCCGGGCCTTCCCCGTCTCCCTAGCACAGGGTAGCGTACATGACCGCTTTAATGGTGTGCATCCGGTTCTCCGCCTCGTCGAAGACCACCGACTGCTTGGACTCAAAGACCGCGTCCGTTACCTCCATCTCCGGCAGGCCGAACTTCTGGCAGATGTCCGCGCCGATGGTGGTGTTGGTGTCGTGGAAGGAGGGCAGGCAGTGCATGAAAACGGCCTCCGGCGCCGCGTTAGCCATGACCGCGGCGTTGACCTGGTACTTTTTCAGCAGGCCGATGCGGGTCTCCCACACCTCCTTGGGCTCGCCCATGGATACCCAGATGTCCGTGTAGATGACGTCCGCGCCCTTGGTGCCGGCCTCCACATCCTCCGTCAGGGTGACGCTGCCGCCGCTTTCGGCCGCCAGCTTCCGGCAGGTTTCCACCAGCCAGTCCTCCGGGAACAGCTCCTTGGGCGCGCAGGCGGTAAAGTGCAGTCCCATCTTGGCGCAGGCCACCATCAGGGAATTGCCCATGTTGTTTCGGGCGTCGCCCATGTAGGTGAACTTAACGCCGGCCAGCCGCCCCAGCTTCTCCTCGATGGTCAGCAGGTCCGCCAGCATCTGGGTAGGGTGGAACTGGTCCGTCAGGCCGTTCCACACCGGCACGCCGGAGTATTTGGCCAAGTCCTCCACCAGGGACTGCTGGAAGCCCCGGTACTCGATGCCGTCGAACATCCGGCCCAGGACCCGGGCGGTGTCCGCGATGCTCTCCTTATTTCCCATCTGGGAGCTGCCCGGATCCAGGTAGGTCACCCCCATGCCCAGGTCGTGGCCCGCCACCTCAAAGGCGCAGCGGGTGCGGGTGGAGGTTTTCTCAAACAGCAGCACCACGTTCTTCCCCTCCAGGTACCGGTGGGGAGTGCGGGTCCGTTTCAGATCCTTAAAATTCCGGGACAGATCCAGCAGGTAGCGGATCTCCGCCGGCGTAAAGTCCAGCAGTTTTAAAAAGCTTCTTCCTCTTAAATTTACAGCCATGTCCAATCTCCTTTTCCTAAATCCTGTGGCGTCCGGGCCGTTTTCCCGGGCGGGCCTTCCTCCGCCCCAGGCCCGGCCGGGCCCGCCGTTTACTCCCGCGCCAGCGGCATGCTCATGCAGCGGGGGCCGCCGCGGCCCCGGGACAGCTCCGCGCTGGGAATCTCCAGCACCGTAATCCCTGCTTCCCGCATCAGCCGGTTGGTCACCTCGTTCCGCTGATAGACCACCACCACGCCGGGGGCGATGCACAGGGTGTTGGAACCGTCGTTCCACTGCTCCCTCTCTGCGGCAATTCTATCATTTCCGCCGCATTTTATCAAGGTAACCTTGTCAATTCCCAGGTGTTTTTCCAGGATTTTCTCCAGGCTGGTCTCCACCCGGGACACCTTCAGCCCGTCCGGCCCGTGGCCCCGAGTGATCTCGTAGACCACCAGGGGGCCCAAAATCCCCGGGTGGATGGAAAACTTGTCGTAGTCGATCTGGGTGAACACCGTGTCCAGATGCATGAAAGCTCGGCTGTCCGGGATGTCAAAGGCCAGCACCGTGTCGATGGTGGCCTCTGGGTCCTGGAACACATTCTGGGCCAGCATCTCGATGGCCTCCGACTGGGTCCGCTGGGAAATCCCCACGGCCAGCACCGAAGGACTCAGATTCAGGATGTCCCCGCCTTCCATATGAAAGGGCGCGT
>CALWEC010000094.1 GCA_944376945.1 uncultured Lachnospiraceae bacterium
GCAGGGCCGGTTCAGGGCCTCCAGGGCCGCGATGGCTCCCATCAGCTCCATCCGGTTGTTGGTGGTGCGCCGGTAGCCTCCGGACAGCTCCTTTTCAAAGCGCTGCCCCGCGGCGTTGGTGTACTGAATAACCACGCCGTACCCGCCGGGGCCGTCCGGGTTTCCCCGGGCAGACCCGTCCGTAAAGATCTTTACATACATGACGCTTCCTCGGTTTTAGGCCAGCTCCAGGGCAATCTCCATCATCTCCCGGAAGGAGGTCTGCCGTTCCTGGGCCGGAAGGGACTCGCCGGTGTACAGATGGTCGGAAATGGTAAACATGGCCAAGGCCTTCTTTCCCGCGTAGGCAGCGTTCATATACAAGGCCGCCGCCTCCATCTCCACGCAGAGCGCGCCCATCTGCTTCCAAACATCGTTATAATGCGGGTCCGCATTGTAAAATACGTCTGTGGAAAGCACGTTTCCCACCACCGCGTGGACCCCCTGCTTTTCCGCCGTCTCCACCGCTTTCCGCAGCAACCCAAAATCCGCGATAGGGGCAAACGTGCCGGGCAGCCGGTACTGGGACGCATACCGGGAATCCGTACAGGCCCCCATGCCGATGACCACATCCCGCAGCTTCAGGGAATCCGAAAGGCCTCCGGCCGACCCAATGCGGATGATGCTTTCTACCCCGTAAAAGTGATACAGTTCATAGGAATAGATGCCGATGGACGGCATCCCCATGCCGCTTCCCATAACGGACACCGGCTTGCCCCGGTAGGTCCCCGTATAGCCAAACATATTCCGCACCGTGTTAAAACAATGGGGGGCCTCCAGATAATGTTCCGCAATAAATTGAGCCCGGAGCGGATCCCCGGGCATTAAAACCGTCTTGGCAATTTCACCGGCTGCCGCCGCATTGTGAGGAGTAGGTACTGCCATTTGGAAATCTCCTTTCGTTTCTGCCGCTATGGTATCTTTTTTATGGTATCCCTCCGGCTGCTTGGCCTTTGGCTGCTTGGCCTTGGGCAGGTTGGCCTCCGGCTGCTTGACCTCGGGCAGCTTGCTGCGGTTCAACGGCTTTTTCAGTGGAAATGGAAGAAAAAACCGTGTGTCCAAGCACCAAGGCCGGCTTTTTAGGGGAAAAGCCTCGAAAAAGCCGAATTTTTTCCGGCACACACCGCTTTTTTGGTAGGAATGGTGAAAAAAGCCGTGTGTCCGCACGCCAGGCCGGCTTTTTAGGAGAAAAACCTCGAAAAAGCCGGAAATTTTCCACAGGGCACCGTTTTTTCGGAAGGAGGCTGCGAAAAAACGATGAATTTTCCTGGAGGAAAACCATCCTGGGGGAAAATAAGCGGAGAAAAGCGTCCGCCTGCTCCGGTTACCTTATCCGCTTTGCGGACATTGTACCATAAAGTGGCAGCAACGGCAAGGTTAGCCTTCCAGCTTTTTCAGATAATTTCCGTGAACCGAAGCCTTCTCGCTGGTCACAAAGAATGCTTCCGGGTCATACCGGGTTACCAGCTGGTACAGGCGTCCCACCTCGTACTTGGAGACCAAAATGTACAGCATGTCCTCTTTTTCCCCGGTGTAGGCCCCTACCGCCGGGATCACGGTGATTCCGCGCACCATCTCCCGCAGGATTTCCTCTTTCATTTCCTGGGTAAAACGCTTGGTGACAATTTTCACTTCCACGTTAATATTCTGGGTGTGGGTACGGTCGATTGCCAGAGAGCTGGCCACCGCCGCGATAATGGAATACACCACCACCTGGACGGAAAAGAACAGCAGGCAGCAAAGGTATACGATCAGGTTCATGGCCAGATTGATCTTTCCCACGCTGAAATCGGACTTCTTCCGTATGATCATCAGGCCAACCATTTCCGATCCCCCGGCAGAGGTCCCGGCCAGCAGGATCAAACCGATGCCGTAGCCGCTGATATAACCGCCTACAATGCTGGACGCCAAAACGTCGTCTCCCAAAAGCGGAGGATGCGGAATAGGGATCACAGAAAACAGGACCGTCAGCAGGGTTGTGCAGATCAAGCTGCTGAAGAAGAATTTTTTTCCAATCAGCCGGTAGGCAAAAAAATAAATGGGAATATTGAACACATATAGGATAATACCGGCAAAATCAAAGCTTCCCAGAGGAACGTGGAACACGTCCGCCACCAAGGTACGGAGCAGCTGGCTGATACCGGTCAATCCACCGGTGTACAACCCATGGGGAACCATAAACAAATTGATTCCCAGAACGCAGAGAAACGTCCCTACCATCATACGGACCCAGTTTTTTCCACTCATCAGCTTCATAGCGCACCTCGTCCTATCCAGCCGGATTTCCGGCCAAAATCGTCTCCATTATAGGAGAATGCCCTAGGGCTGTCAACCCTGGGAGAAAGGTGGTGAAAAAACCTGAAAATCTGCATAGCTTGTAAAGAAAAAGCAGGGCCGGCATCGGAATGGGATCCGCCTGCCAGCCCCGTATGGACTTCGGCCCGTATGGACCTCGGCCCCGTATAGGCCTCACAGGATGATACATATCATCCCGTTGCTGTTGGTGTTGACGATTTTTTGGAGGGCTTTCTGAAGCTTTTGCTGGCAGTCTTCGCTCATGCCGGAGGTCTTGGCCTGGATGCCGTCGCTTACAATCTGGCCGATGGACTTCCCAAAGATATTGGTGTCCCAGATCCCTTCCTCGCTTTGGTTTTCCGCGTCCTTTATGTACTGGACCAGGTCGCCGGCCTGTTCCTCGCTTCCCACCAAGGGGGAGATTTCCGTGCGGATTTCGGCCTGGATCATATGGATGGAGGGGGCGTAGGCCCGCATCCGGACGCCGAATTTGCTTCCCTGCTTGACAATCTCCGGCTCCTCCAGGCGGATCTGGCTGCGCCCAGGGATGACGATGCCGTAGCCCTTATACCGGACTTCCTCCATAGCGCTCTGCAGGTGGCCGTACTCCTCCCGCTTTTCCGCCAGGTCCTTTAAGGCGCGGATCAGCTCCGGCTCCCCGCCAATGGGAATCCCGGCAAACTCGCTGAGGATCCGGTAATAGCAGCCCTCCTCCGCTTCCACCTCATAGTGGACGCTGCCGTCCGCCAGGGAAACATCCTTTACAGAAATAGAGGCAATGTCCCCGTCCTCTACCGGCGGGCAGGAGGACGACACGTCCCGCATCTCGGAGACCCGGCCCAAAACCTCCCGGCAAAGGCCGGTCACCTTCTGCTTCAGGCTGTGGGAAAGGGGCAAAAGTTCCATCCACTTGGGGATATGAAAGGCCAGCACCGCCACCGGGAATTCCAGGAGTACCGCCTCCAAAATCTGCTTGACATCCTCCGCCTTCAGCTGCTCGCAGCTGACCGGAAGCACCGAAACCCCATATTTTTCTTCCAGGGAGGACGCCAGCACCTCGGTTTCCTCCGAACGGGGACGGACGGAATTTAACAGCACCACAAAGGGCTTCCCCAGTTCCTTCAGCTCCCGGATGGTTTTTTCCTCCGCCGGCAGGTAGGCCTCCCGGGGCATTTCCCCAAAGGAGCCGTCCGTTGTCACCACAATCCCAATGGTGGAATGATCGGCGATCACCTTCCGGGTGCCAATCTCCGCCGCCTTGACAAACGGGATCTCGTACTCGAACCACGGGGTTTTGACCATCCGCTCCTGGCCGTTTTCCTCGTGGCCGGCGGCCCCTTCCACCATATAGCCTACACAGTCGATCAGCCGCACCTTCGCCTGCAGTTCCCCGGCCAGCTTTACTTCCGCCCCGTCCTTGGGGATAAACTTGGGCTCCGTGGTCATAATGGTGCGCCCGGCCGCGCTCTGGGGCATCTGGTCCCGGGTCCTCTCCCGCTCCGGTTCCTCCTCCATGGCCGGCAGCACCAGCTGTTCCATAAACCGTTTGATAAAGGTGGACTTTCCCGTGCGCACCGGCCCCACCACCCCGATATAGATCTCCCCTCCGGTGCGGGCCTGTATATCTTTATAAACGTGAAAACTGTCCATAAAAAACCCCCTCGTATATACTGGTATAAATATATACAAGAGGGCCTGCTTCTATGACTTTTTATGGAATACGGCAGCCGCCCGCCTCGGCGGCTTTTTAGGGGAATCAGGCAAGGCCGCCCGCCTCCCCGTAAAGCTGCCGTTCCAGGAGGGCGTGTTTCTCTGGGTAGGAGTCCCGCTCCACCAGCACCAGCAGCTCGTCCCCTGCCTGGATCCCGGTTTCCCCCTTGGGGGTAAGGGTGCGGCCCTCCCGGATCAGGGAGGCCACCAAGCAGCCGGACGGCCAGGAAATTTCCCGGATCCGCCGGCCTTCCGCCGGGCTGCCCACCGGCACCAGGAAGGAATCCAGCACTTTTTCCGCCCCAGGCTCCGGCTCCGGGGGATCCGGCTGCCGGGCCAGGATCCGCTCCAGCAGGGTCGTATAGATGGGCGGCACCCCCAGCAGGTTGGCTGTCAGGTAGGAGACAATGCTGACCGCCACCACGTCCACCAGGCAGGTCATGCTGCCGGTCATCTCCGCGATCAGCACGATCCCGGTAATGGGAGCCCGGACAATGGAGGCAAAAATCCCCGCCATGGCCAGCACAATAAACTTGTCCATCCGGTCCGCCGGAAGGCCCAGCAGGGGGATGACCACGCTGCCAAAGATGGCCCCCAGGTAGGAGCCCAGCACCAGCATCGGAAAAAAGATGCCTCCCGGCGCTCCGGAGCCAAAGCTGACCACGGAAAACAGGAACTTCACCGCCAGCAGCAGCGCCAGCATGGGCAGGGCCGGGGCCGCGCCTGTCAAAAGCTCCACCATGGCATGGCCGCCGCCCAGCACCTGGGGCAGCGCCAGGGCAAAGCCCCCAGCCAGGAAAAAGGGAAGCAGCATCCGCACCGCCGGCGGCAGTTTCCCCATCCACTCCTGGCCCTTGGCCATCGCCCGGTTGTAGAAGGCGCCGGCCGCTCCCAGAAGGATCCCCAGCACCAGCAGCAGCCAGTAATTTTTCAGGTTCATCAGCGGGGACTCATAGGAAAATACCGTGGCCTGCCCAAAGCACAGCTTGGACAGGTAGTCGGCGGTAACCGCCGCCACAATCCCCACCGCCAGCACCCGGCGTTCAAAATTGTGGTGGATTTCCTCCAGCACAAACAAAATCCCGGCCAGCGGCGCGTTGAAGGCCGCCGCCAAGCCTGCGCCCGCCCCGCAGGAAATCAAATGCCGTTCCTTGGTGACGTCCAGCCTGCCCACCCGGGCGATCCCTTTGGCCGCCATAGCACCCAGCTGGATGGAGGGGCCCTCCCGTCCCAGGGAAAGCCCGCCGAGAATGGCCAGGGTGCCGCCGGAAAGCTTGGCCAGCAGCACCCGCCACCATACCGGATCCAAAAGCCCCCGCACCTCCCCGGACACCTGGGGGATGCCGCTTCCGGAGGCCATGGGCTCCCAGGCGGAAATCCGCCCCACCGCCAGGCCTAGGATGGCCAGGAACAGGAACCACAGGACGATCCGCAGGCCGTTTCCCTTCATCCAAGCCACCGCCGCAAACAGGAAATCCTCCGCCTCCCCCAAGAGGAAACGGTAAAGAACCGCGGCAAGGCCTCCTAGCAAACCTGCCAGGAGGCCGTAAAACACATAGCGCAGACTTTCCGTCCGGTGCTGTTCCAGCTGCCGCAGCGTACTGGTATGCTTATCGTTTCTCATTCCGCGCCGCCAATCTGGAGCAGATAGGCGTCCTCCGTCCAACGGTACGTCTGGGTGTAATCCCCAGGGATGGAGGAGGCGTCCACCTTGGTCGTGTTAAAAAGCGTGCCGGAAAGCCGCTGGAAGCAAGGGACTTCCAGGCCGTACTGCTGGATCAACTGATAGCACTGCTGGTACAGCCCCTTCAGCGTGGCCGCATCGTGGAAGGCCCGGGTGTCCTGAATCCGCGCGTCCAGATCCGCGTGGGCGCCGTAGGCGTTCTGCCCGTTCCCGCTGTGGTAGGCGCTGTACAGGTTGGGAGCTTCCGTTACCACCCGCTCCGCGCACCAAAGTTCCTGGGCGCCGGAGGCCAGGCGGCTGTTAAAATCGTCCTCGCCGTCCACCAAAACAATCTCCAGGCTCATGCCGAAGCGGTTCAGCATCGCGTTGGAATGGTCTATCAAAGTGGCCATTTGGTTGTCCCCGGAAAAATAGGAGGGGATCAGCACCTGGTAGGTCAGCTTGGCCCCCTCGGGAGCCGCCGTAAACGCGCCGCTGGCTTCGTCATAGGTATAGCCTGCCAGCTTCAGGTATTCGATGGCCGCCGCAATGGCCGCCTCCGTCTGGCCGGTCAAATCCATGTCCGCAGTGTAAAGAGCCGCGCCGTCCGGCCCCACCGAGTAGGCCTCCTGGTACCCCTCCTGCCCTTCCTGCAGGGCCGTCCAGGAGCCGTCCAGGGCCGGGTACTGGACTACCGTCCCCGCCTGCCCCAGGTACAGGTCGCAGCAGGCGGGCCGCCCGGCCCCCAGGACCGTAGCCAGCGCCTGGCGCAGGTACAGGCTGGCCTGGGAATCCGGCTCCGTCCCCACCTTAACCGCCGCGCTGTTGATGCCCACATAGCTGTAATAGGGGACGCCGGAAAGGACCGCCTCCGCCGTCTCCCGATTTTCCGGCAGGCTGGAGGCGGTCAGGCTGGACTCCGTCACATCCACCTTGCCCTGGACCGCGGAGGCCACCCGGGCCTGCTCGTCCACCGTCTGCACCTGCACACGGGAGACGGCCGGGGCCCCTTTGAAATAAGTCTCGTTGGCCTCCAGCTGGACCACGCCGTCTGCGTATCCCGCGAACCGGTAGGGGCCCGCCCCCATCGGCTCCGCCGCCTTGGCCTTTACCCCGGAGATGTCCCCCCGGGGGACGCCAAAGTTTCCTCCCTCGTAGTTATAGCCGGCCGCGTCCCCGTAGTAGGCCAGGGAGAGCACCGGAACGTCCAGGAGCTGGTAGATTTTCTGCGGGTCATAGCCGCTCACCGAAAGAGTCACCGTGGAAGCGTCCACCTTCTGAATGCCCTGGATGGAAGGCACCTCGGTCCCTCCCGCCGCCTGCATCTTGCTGTTGAGCAGCAGGTTGTAGGCAATCTGGCGCACCTGGCTGTCAAAATAGGAAGGATCCCCCTGGTAGTTGGTGGCCAGGTGGGTGTAGTCCATGCCGTACAGGTTCACCGTATCGTTTACAATGTCGTCAAAGCTTTTGCCCTCGGCGCTGTAAGCGCCGTCCACCGAGGAGGTATAGAGGGTGATAAAAAACTCCTCCGGGGAATTCCCGTAGCCCCGGTCCACGTACTGTTCCCAGTTGGCCTCGCACCAGGCCCGCTCCTCCTCCAGCACCGGGCGGGTAATCTGCTCGATCACCGCGTTCCGCAGCTCCTCGCTGGGGGCCGCCAGCAGGGCGGATACCTCCTCCTCGCTTACCGTAAGCCCCGGCGCGGCCGAATTGTTTTTCTGATAGGCCTCCTGCCCCAGGATCCCCTGCTGGTTCACCGTGTAGGGGCCGTCGTAGGAGGCGTCGCAGCGCACGTAATAGGTAAACACCACGTCGTCCGCCGTCAGGGCCGAGCCGTCCGCAAAAACCGCTCCCTCCCGCAGCTTCACCGTGTAGGTGGTCACGTTGGAAGCGGCGTCGTAGGAGGTGGAAACATCCGCCAGGCCGGCGTAGGTATACTCGGTCCCTTTATAGCCCAGGGTGACGCCGGCGGCGGCTCCCTCCACCACCGAGCCGTCCCGGGCCGTGGTCAGCAGCCGGGCCTGGGTCAGATCCACCACCGTCTGGTCCCCTTCCGCCGTGGCAAAAAGCGGATGGAAATTCTGCTGCAGCTCCCCGGTGCCCACCACCAGCGTCTGCTCCGGTCCCGGGGCCGCTTGGGTTTCCGTCTCGGTCTGCGTCTCCGCTTCGGTAGAAGCCGCCGCGGCGGAGGATGCCTCCGTAGCCGCCGCGCTTCCCTCCTGGGTGTTGCTGTGGCACCCAGACAAAAGCGTCAGGACCAGGGCCAGCGCCGCCAGCCAGGCCGTTTTTTTCTTTCTCAACATGGAAAACCTCCTTTATGCTCCCTCTTACGTCCACGGCAGGTTGGGGTGCTCAATCCGCTTATCCCGCAGCATCAGATCCTCCACCGCCTGGGCCGCCGGCTTCCCCTCGAATAAAATCTGGTTCACCTGCTCCACAATGGGCATGGTCACCTGGTATTTCTGGGCCAGGGCCAGGGCGGCTTTGGCCGAATAGACCCCCTCCACCACCATGCCCACCTCCTGCATAGCTTCCTCCATGGAACGCCCCTGACCCATCAAAATCCCGGCGCGGCGGTTGCGGCTGTGTATGCTGGCGCAGGTAACAATCAGGTCGCCGATGCCGGAAAGGCCGTACAGGGTCTCGGTCTTGGCCCCCATCTTCAGGCCCAGCCGGGAAATCTCCGCCATGCCCCGGGTAATCAGCGCCGCTTTGGTGTTGTCCCCATAGCCCAGGCCGTCGGCAATGCCCGCCGCCAGGGCAATGACGTTCTTCAGGGAGCCGCCCAGCTCGATGCCCAGCACGTCCGGGCTGGTGTACACCCGGAACACCGGGCTCATAAACAGGTTCTGGATTTTCTCCGCGGTCTTTTGGGTGGAAGCCCCGGCCACGCAGGTGGTGGGGATGCCGCGGCTGACCTCCTCCGCGTGGCTGGGGCCGGAAAGCACCGCCACGTCCGCCTGGGGGATCTCCTGGCGGATCTGGTCGCACAGCAGATCCAGGGTCCCTTCCTCAAGCCCCTTGGCCACGTTGACCATCACCTGCCCCTCCCGCACCAAGGGGGCCAGCCGCCGGGCCGTGGCGCGGGTATAGATGGACGCCACCGCCATCACCAGGAGATCCGCCTCCCGCACCGTGCCCTCCAGCTCCGTGGTAAACACAATCTCCTCCGGGAAACGGACGCCCGGCAGGTTTTTCTGCTGCCGCTGGGCCTGCAGGGAGGCGATTTCCGCCGGCACCGCCGACCAAACCGTTACCTGGTGCCCGTTGTTGTGCAGCAGCACCGCGATGCCAAGCCCCCAGGTGCCCGCCCCAAATATGCTGATCTTTGCCATAGCCTACTCCTTTTTCTTAGAACCAAATTTGTTTTCCGTCCCCTTGGCCAGCCGCGCCAGGTTGGACCGGTGCCGCCAGAACGCCAGAGCCGCCCACAGGAACACCACCCCATAGGACTCGGGCAAAAGCTCCGGGGAAAGGCCCAGGCCGCCGGTCTGCCCCAGGATCACCCACAGCAGGAAAAACAGGCTGACCACCACCAGGGAGCCCAGGGAAATATAGCGGGTAACCAGCACCACCGCCACAAAGGCCGCCAGGCAGGCCAGGGTAATCCGCCCGTCCAGCATCAGGATCACACCGGCGGTCACCGCGATGCCCTTGCCGCCCCGGAAGCCCAGGTAAAACGGGTAATTGTGTCCCAGCACCGCCCCAAACCCGGCGTACAGCATCCACAGCAGGCTGGGGCCCTGGTGCAGAGGCGCGCCTCCCAGAAGGATCCAGTGGGCCGCCAGCATGGCCACAATCACCTTAGCCACATCCCCCAGGAACACAATGGCCCCGGCCTTCATCCCCATCACCCGCAGGGCGTTGGTGGTGCCGGAATTGCCGCTGCCGTGCTGGCGGATGTCGATCCCCTTCCACTTCCCATACAAATACGCGGTCTGGAACAGGCCGCAGACATAGCCGATCGCCAGGCAAAGAACTCGTTCCATCCTTACTTCTCTTTCCTCTCCCGAATGATAAATTTCAGAGACGTCCCCCGGAAGCCAAAGGCCTCCCGGATTTTATTTTCGATATACCGGGTGTAGGAAAAGTGCATCAGTTCCCGGTCGTTGACAAAAATCACAAAGGTAGGCGGCTTTACCGACACCTGGGTGATATAGTAGAGGCGCAGCCGCTTGCCCTTGTCCGAAGGGGGCTGCTGCATGGCCACCGCCTCCGAGAGGATCTCGTTGAGAACGCCGGTGGCCACCCGCATGGACTGGTTGGCCAGGATGGCGTCCACATGCTCGAAGATTTTTCCGGTCCGCTGCCCGGTTTCCGCGGACAAAAACAGGATGTCCGCGTAGGGCAGGAAGGAAAGCACCTCCCGGATCCGCTCCGTGTGCTCCTTCATGGTCTGGTTGTTTTTCTCCACCAGATCCCACTTGTTGACCACAATCAAAATCCCCTTGCCCCGGTCGTGGGCGATGCCGGCGATCTTGGCGTCCTGCTCGCTGACGCCCTCGGAGGCGTCGATAACCACCAGCACCACGTCCGCCCGCTCCACCGCGGTAACGGCTCGGATAATGCTGAACCGCTCGATCTCCTCCTTCACCTTGCTTTTGCGCCGCAGGCCCGCCGTATCAATCAGCACATAGTCCCGCTTGTGGTAGCGCACCGTGGTGTCGATGGCGTCCCGGGTGGTGCCGGCTACGTTGGACACAATCACCCGCTCCTCCCCCACCAGCCGGTTGACCAGGGAGGATTTCCCCACGTTGGGCTTGCCTACAATGGCGATCCGCGGCCGGTCGTCCTCCTCCTCGCCGCCGTCCCCGCGGGGAAAATGCTCCGCCAGGGCGTCCAGCAGGTCTCCCAGGCCTAGCCGGGAGGCGGCGGACACCGGGATGGGATCCCCAATGCCCAGATTGTAAAACTCATAGACGTCCGGCATATATTTCGGAAAGCTGTCCACCTTGTTCACCGCCAGCACCACCGGCTTGCCGGACTTGCGCAGCATGTCCGCCACCTTGGAATCCGCGTCCACCAGCCCCTGGCGCACGTCCGTCAGGAACAGGATGACGTCCGCCGTCTCAATGGCGATCTGCGCCTGCTCCCGCATCTGCCGCAGGATAACGTCCTGGCTGTCCGGCTCGATGCCGCCGGTGTCAATCAGGGTATAGGTATAGTTCAGCCAGGTACAGTCCGCGTAGATCCGGTCCCGGGTCACGCCGGGCGTATCCTGGACAATGGAAATCCGCTCGCCCGCCAGGGCGTTGAACAGGGTGGATTTCCCCACGTTGGGCCGTCCTACAATGGCCACGATTGGTTTGCTCATAATGTACTCCTTATAATTCGTATCCCGGATACCGGGTGTCCCGGGCGCTTTCTGCCCCTAGAAAAGCCGCCAGCAGGCTGCCTCCGCTCGATTTTACTATATTCACAGGTACTTGTAAAGCCTTTTGCAGCTGCTCCACCGTCACGTCATCCAGGAAT
>CALWEC010000095.1 GCA_944376945.1 uncultured Lachnospiraceae bacterium
ATCACCAGCACAATATGCCGGTAGGTCCGAGACAGCTGTTCCAGCAGCGCCCGCTCCTCCGGCAGCAGATAATAATCTCCTGGAATCTCCCGCCGGTCCACCTGCTCCCCGGCCCGGCGGCTCAGCACAAAGAGGGCAGTCTCCGCTCCGTCCCGGGCAGCCTTTTCCTCAGAAATGGGGACTCCGCTGGGCGGCACAAAAATGGTTTCCGTGTAGGCCCGGAAAAAATTGTTCTGATACTCCGGCCGCTCCATGGCAGCCAGGACTTCCTCCTTCCACTTCTGTCTGGCCTCCTGATACAGCTGCCGGTAGGCGGACAGCCATTCCCGGCTTGTCAGCCGGTAACCGGCCTCCTCCAGGCCCTCCCACACGGACACGCTGTCCCGGGCGTTTACATCCCCGGAACCGCTTCCGCCCCGGACCGTCTCCACGGCCCCGGCGCCATACAGACCAATCCGGCTGCCGGGAGCCAGCGGAAGCACCTGCTCTTCATTCCGCAAAAGAACCATACCCTCTGCCGCTGCCTCTCTGGCCAGCCGGCGGTGCTCCGTTTCACGGACGGAAACCGCATCCGTCCTGGCTCCCGTATATTGTCTCTCTCTTAACTTCATGCGTCCATTTCCTCAGCTTTCTTGGGAGGTATTGCGCTTTCATATTTGTCCACATTGGAATTGATCTCATAGGCCAGCGGCAGTTTGGAATACCGGTGTTCTACCGCCCAGGCGGCCGCCGCGCTGAGAAGGAAGCACAAAAACATCCAGACGGCCGGAAGCCCGGCATGTTCCACCGCTAACCCGTACAGGCAGGCAGCGCCGGCAAACAGGCAGCCTCCTGCCCGCAGCAAAGGCACAAAGCGTAGGATCCGGTTGACCTCCTCATAGGTAAACTTAGTAGTCTGGTATTTGGCTGCCAGAAACTGCACAATACCGGACAGCTCTATAATATGGCAGCACAAAGCCAGCATGCTGGGCAAAAACACCACCGGCATCCGGTTCAGCGCGGAAGGCACGGTAACCGCAAACAGGTAGGGCAGGAAGCTGACCAGACTGAACAGGGCAATCTTCCGCTTTTCCCTGCGCAGTTTTTCCCGCGGCACATCCCATACATACCAGGGGGCGCTGTACACGTAGCGGATCTTAAAGCCCTGCTTATTGCGGGCAGGAACCGAAACCGCCGCATAGCTTTCCTCAAATTTTTCCCGCAGTGTTTTTCCAGCCATTGATATCACTCCTTTAAAACCGTGATCGGTGCCTTTTAAACCCGGCGCCTGCCCAGCTTGGCGTAGTAGTCCGTCCGGGGAATCCAGTTGAGGAATTTTTCCACCTGGATATCCCAGAACCGCCACTCATGGCCGTATTCCGGCAGCTCATCCCAGGTTACGTCTGCCCCCAAAGAGCGGAGATACTCCGCAAAGGCCTTACTGGCCCGGTACAGGATGTCCTCTTGCCCGCAGGCCATATAAATTTTCGGGAAAATCCGTTGCCCTTTCGCAAGGTTGGACGCCAGTGTATAAGGGTCAAAACGAGGATCTACTTCCGGGTTTCCATGCAGCGTTTCTATGGTATATTCCATGTCCCGCATGCTTCCGGGATTTTTCAGTGTTGCCTCCGTTGGGAGCGTAAAACCGGAAGAAAAGGCGCCCATAGCCGCAAACCGCTCCGGAAAATTCAGACCGTGGATCAGGGTTCCCAGGCCGCCCATAGAAAGCCCGGCGATATAGGTATCTTCCGGCCGTTGGGAGACCGGGAATATACCACAGACAAAATCCGGCAGTTCTTCCGAAACAAAGCGGAAAAAATCATCTTTACCGGACGTGACATACCCCTTGTTTTCCGCGGAAAAATTGACCACCGCAATCCGCTGCTCCTCCGCGTACAGCTCCACATTGCTGTAGCCGGTCCAGGTAGCATGGTTGTTGCCCATGCCATGCAGCAGATACAGCACCGGGTACTTCTCTTTGGGCGTATGCGTACAGGGTTCTTCCGCTTTTGCCCGCCGGTTTGCTTCCGGTATGGTGGGCGTGGGAATAATCACCGTAATATCCACCGCCCGCCTTAAAATATAGGAAATAACATTGCACGTAAATTTTGCCATTGGCAACCTCCGGACTTTTCTTCTACAGCTGGTTAATCTCCTTCACATGGCAGCAGGCCACAAAATGGCCGGGTTCCACCTCATGGAGAGGGATTTCCTGGTGGCACTCCTCCGTGGCATACGGACACCGGGGCGCAAAACGGCAGCCCGGTTTCGGGTTGATGGGAGAGTTAATTTCCCCCTTCAGCAGCATCCGTTCCTTTTTCTTATGGATATCCACGGTCAGGATGGCGGAAAGCAGCGCCTGGGTATACGGATGGTAGGAATGGGCAAACAGCTCCTTGGTAGGGCAGGTTTCCACCATCTGGCCCAGATACATCACACAGATATCCGTGGAAATGTGCCGCACCACCGAGAGATCATGAGTCACAAACAGGTAGGTCAGGCCGTACTCATCCTGCAGATCCATCAGCAGATTTAAGATCTGGGCCTGAATGGAAACGTCCAGGGCGGAAACCGGCTCATCGCACACCACAAACTTAGGCATCAGCGCCAGAGCCCGGGCAATGCACACCCGCTGCCGGCGTCCGCCGTCCAGCTCATGGGGGTAGGACAGGCGGAAACGCTTTTCAATGCCCGCCATCTCCATCAGCCGGTCCGCCTCTTTCTCCAGAGAATCCTTGTCAAACCGTTTGGACAGCTTCAGCGGTTCCAGAATCGTCTCCTGGATCGTCAGACGGGGATTCAGGGAAGAATACGGATCCTGGAAGATAATCTGCATGTTCTCCCGGAGCTTCCGCAGCTTCTGCTTATTGGGATGCGTCACATCCTCCCCCTCAAAGCGGATCACGCCGTCGGTACTGTCCAGCAGATGGATGATGGTGCGCCCCAGGGTGGATTTGCCGCAGCCGGATTCCCCCACCAGCCCCAGGGTCTTACCCTTTTCAATGGAGAAGGACACATCATCCACCGCATGAACCATCCCCCGGGGGGAAGGAAAATATTTTTTCAGATGTTCAATTTCAAGAAAGGCCATGACTTATCCCTCCTGTTGGTTTTTGATGCAGCGGACAAAATGGGTTCCGGTGATCCGTTCCAGACCACTGTGTACGCTGCGGCAGCGCTCGGTGGCATGCGGGCACCGGGGCGCAAAGTAACATCCCTCCGGCAGCGCGGCCGGGTTGGGCGGCAGTCCCGCAATGGGAGAAAGCCGGTTCACATCCTTATACATATCCGGGATGGCGCCAAAAAGTCCGATGGTATACGGATGGGTCGGATGGTCGAATACTTCTTCCAGAGAGCCGATCTCCACCACCTCGCCGGCGTAGATCACCGCCACCCGGTCACAGGTGTCCGCTACCACGCCCAGGTCATGAGTGATCAGAATCAGCGAAGTCCCGTGCTTTTTCTTTAATTCCTTAATCAGGTCCAGCACCTGGGCCTGAATGGTCACATCCAGCGCCGTAGTGGGCTCATCCGCAATCAAAAGTTCCGGGCTGCAGGCCAGGGCAATGGCAATCACCACCCGCTGTTTCATACCGCCGGAAAACTGGTGCGGATACTCGTCGATCCGGTCCCGGGAGATGCCCACCGTCTCCAGCATCTTGATGGCTTCCTGTCTGGCTGCCGCTTTGCTCACTTTCTGATGTCGCCAGATTCCCTCCGAAATCTGATCTCCCACAGTCATAACCGGGTTGAGGGCTGTCATAGGGTCCTGGAACACCATGGATATCTCTTTTCCCCGGACAGCCTGCATTTCCTGTTCGGAAATTTTTAAAATATCCCGTCCCTTAAAGGAGATCTCCCCCTCCACCAGTTTGGTGGAATGATCCGGCAAAATCTGCAGGATAGCCTTGGCAATGGTTGTTTTGCCCGCGCCGGTCTCCCCCACCAGCCCCAGGGATTTCCCCTGCTCCAGATCAAAGGAAACGCCATTCACCGCTTTTACCATCTCTCCTCCGGATGAATAATGGACATGCAGATCCCGGACCGATAAGAGCGTCTGGCCATTGTTTCTTTCCTCGTTCATGCTTTTCCCCTCCTATCAATCTTTCAGCTTGGGATCCAACGCGTCCCGAATGGCATCTCCCACCAGATTAAAGCTCAGCACAGATGCCATGATAAACAATCCCGGAAAGATGCACAGATGCGGGTAAGTCCTCAAAAAGGCTCTGCCGGTGGAAAGCATAGCCCCCCATTCCGGTGTGGTCGCATCCACGCCAAAGCCCAGGAAACTCAGGGAGGAGGCTGCCAGACCGGAGTTGGCAATACTCATGGCCACCTGCACAATCAGAGGAGAAAGGGCATTAGGGATGATATGCCGGACCACGATCCGGAAGGTGGAGCAGTTCATAGCGGTCGCCGCTTCCACATACTCCGCGCCGCGGATGGACAAGATCTTGGCACGCATCATTCTGGCAAAAATCGGAATAAACGCGATTCCCATGGCAATGATCACCTTTTCAAATCCCGGCCCCAAAGCGGTAGACAACGCGATCGCCAGCAGAATACCGGGGAAAGCCTGAAAGATATCCAGGCAGCGCATAATAAAATTATCCACTTTCCCGCCAAAATAACCGGAAATAGCACCCAGTATCACTCCGAATACACAGGAGATCAGAGTGGAAAATACACCCACGCTCATGGTATATTTGGCTCCGTACAGCACACGGGACAGAATATCCCGCCCTAGTTCATCACATCCGAAAGGATGGTTCCCAGACGGGAGCGCAAAGGCTTCCCGCATGGAAATAGCCTTGTAACTATGGGCGCAGATCCACGGAGAAATAAAAGAAAGAATCAGCAGACCCACCACAAAAATCAGCCCAGCCATAGCCAGAGGCCGCTTCCGGATTTTTTTCCATACATACGGAAGCGAACCCGGCACCTCGGTCTTTTTGATGACTTCACTTCCGTTCATTTTCTTTTTATTCAGCATTCCTATATCCTCCTCAGGTTTTCGACTCATGGGATTTGGTATCCTTACTCTTGGAGCGGACATACTGTGCTTTGATCCGCGGATCCACAAAAGCGTAGATCAAATCCGTAATCAGCATCATAATGGAAAACGCAAAGGCAATATAGATGATACAGCCGCGTACAACCGGGTAATCACGGTTATTGATACCGCTCATCATAAACATACCGATTCCCGGAATAGAAAAGACGGATTCAATGATGGTCGCTCCGCCCAGCATCATGCCAAAGCTGGAGCTTACCGTGGTAATCACAGGGATCAGCGCATTGGGCAGCGCATGTCTCCAGATAACTCTTTTTCGGCTGATACCCTTGGATTTGGCCGTGGAAATATAGTCCGCCCGAATCACCTCCAGCATGCTGGAGCGGGTATGACGGGCAATACTGGCCAGAGAACCGATCGAGTTGGCAAGCACCGGCAGAATAAAATATTCCGGTCCTCCGATCCCGTTGGACGGAAGCAGGTTCAACTCCACGGAAAACAGCAGTACCAGCAACAGAGCCAGCCAGAAGCCAGGCATAGAACTGCACAGCAGTGTAAAAAACAGCCAGATCCGGTCGATCAGCTTGTCAGCCTTCAAGGCACACTGAACACCAATGGGGATTCCAATGACCACTGTAAAAATAATACAACAGATAGCCAAAATCAATGTATTGGGAAACCGCATAGCCAACTCACTGCGCACAGGCAGGCCGGAGAGATACGATTCTCCAAAATCCAGATGCAGCAGATCTTTCAGGAAATTAAGCAGCTGCACAAAAAACGGCTCATTCAGCCCCAGGTCTTCCCGTACCTGCTCCACCTGCACCGGTGTCGCGTCTTCCCCCAGGATGATCTGCACCGGGTCTCCGGGAACAAACTGCATCAATGTGAAAATCAGAATAGCTACCACCAGCAGAATGGGGATCATCTGCAGCAGTCTTTTTCCTACATATCGAATCATTCGCTTTTCACCTTCTCCTCTGAACTAACAAAAGGGCACGGGAAGCGCTTTTTGGACAGCAATCCCGTGCCCCTCCTTTCCGGTTTCTTTTAAACGAATTTACTGTCCGGACTGATAATCCGCCGCAAAGACATACGCATTGGGCCTAGGGTTGCCCAGGGCATCTGTGGCAATCTCCAAAATGCCATCTGTGGAAGCGATGATGCTGCGGTTGGCATACATGCCTTTGCAGTAAGCCTGATCTTTCAGGTAGTAGTGAAAAGCATTAATATTTTCATCGCTGGGATCATTGTTCACCGCATTCAGCAGATTCACCAGTTCATCATCCCGGTTCAGGCATACGGAGGTCCCATCTGTAAAGCCGGAGGGGTTAAAGCAGGAATCCCAGATTCCGGTGATATGGCCTGTACCGGCCCCTTTAAAGTCGATCATAAAATCCCACTGGGTAGCGTCATACTTATATGTGTTAAACAGAGCCGTGTCCACCGTCAGCAGTTCCAAGTTGATCCCAATCTCCTCCAGGTTGCTGACGATCACCGAGCGGCCGCTGTCATTCAGCTGGCCCGCCGAGGACATGAAGGTCAGAGTCAGTTCTCCCGGGGCATATCCGGCTTCCTCTAAAAGCTGCGTGGCCTTATCCGGGTCATAGCCATAGTAGTCTTCCTGATCCCACTGTTCCTGGTATCCGTTCATGGCATCGGTTCCCAGTGTCAAGGGGACAAAAGAAGTATACTCATTGTTGCCGGTGGCAAACAGCACATCCTCCGCGCTCAACGCATACAGCACCGCCTGGCGAAGCGCCAGATTGTCAGCAAACACGGAACCCTCCGACATGTTCAAAAACACATCCATGGTAAAGGTACCATTGCCCAGATTCACATTATAGCCTTCCTTGGGCGCACCGTTTTCAAAGAAATAGGAAAGGGTCGTGGCATCATTAAAGAAGATGGAGTCTACCTCATGGTTTTCCAGAGCAATGGCACTCATAGCCGGCTCTGTGATCACCTTAAACTCAATGGTCTTCACATTCTGAGAAGCCGCCGGCGGATTGAGAGACTTGTCTGTCTGCCAGTAATTCTCCACCGCCTCTATAACTGTGGAAGATCCGGCCACCTCGCTGACAATGCGGTACGGTCCGGTAGTAGCAGGATTTTTCCGTCTTTCCTCCTCCGTAGCATTCTCATACCACTGCTGGTCCACAATGTCCAGCTGCACATTGGACATCAGATC
>CALWEC010000096.1 GCA_944376945.1 uncultured Lachnospiraceae bacterium
TTTGAAAACTTTGTCACGCCGGTGCTGCGCCAGCTAAGCGGCCAGGCCGGCGGCAGCCCGGCCCAGGTGGAGGCGGTCATCTCCCGCCGGATGGTCTCCACCCTAAAATACCGGGAATATGTCCGGGTAAAGGTAGGCAAGGTGGACGGCAAGCTGGTGGCCTCTCCCCTGGCCAGAGGGGCCGGGGCGGCCATGAGCCTGGTGCGGGCCGATGGCTTCTGTGTGATCCCCCAGAACAGCGAGGGGGTGGAGGCCGGGGAGACGGTGCCGGTGGAGCTGTACCGGAGCATGGAGGAGATTGACCATACGGTGGTGGCCATCGGCAGCCACGACCTGATTCTGGACGTGATGGCGGATTTAATGCCCACCCTGTTCCCGGGCCATTATCTCTCCAGCACCCACGTGGGAAGCATGGCGGGGCTGATGGCCCTGCGCCGGGGGGAGGCCCATCTGGCGCCTACCCATCTGCTGGACGAGGAGACCGGGACCTACAACATCCCGGTGCTGAAAAAGCTGTTCCAGGAGCCTATGGCCCTGATCAAAGGGGTGGACCGGATCCAGGGGATTATGGTAAAGAAGGGGAACCCTCTGGGGATCCGGGGGATCGAGGATTTGCCGGGAGTCCGCTATGTAAACCGGCAGCGGGGGGCCGGGACCCGGGTGCTGCTGGATTATAAGCTGAAGCAGGCTGGCATCGACCCGTCCCAGATCCGGGGCTACGACCGGGAGGCGGCCACCCATATGGCGGTGGCGGCGGCCATTGCCGGCGGGGACGCGGACGCCGGGATGGGAATCGAATCGGCGGCCCGGGCCATGGGTCTGGACTTTATAGAAGTGGGGCCGGAGGAATACGATTTTGCCATCCCGGAGCGGTTCCTTTCCCTGCCCCATGTGCAGCATTTCCTGGAAGTATTAAGGAGCCGGGAGTTTGCGGAACGGGTGGAAAAGCTGGGAGGCTATTCCCTGCGCCAGACCGGGAAGGTTCTTTTGGTTTAGAAGCCGGAGCGCCGCAGGCGGAAGGAGAGGAGAGCCATGGAAAAAACAGTGCGGGCCCTGTATGTGTTCCGGGAACGGGGCCAGCCGGGGAAAGCGGTGGAACAGGCCTTTTTCCAAAAAAACAAGGGCATGGAGGGAGACCGCCATGGGGATGGAGGAAGCCGCCAGGTGGCCCTTCTGGCCGGGGAGGCACGGGACTGGATGCGGGAGCAGCCCCGGCCGGGTCTGTGCTTCCGGCGGTATAAAGCCAATCTGGAGACCCAGGGGCTGAAGGTGTTCGGCCTTGGTCCCGGGGACCGGCTGGAGGCCGGCGGCGTCCTTCTGCAGGTTTCCGAGGCGGATAAGGAGTGCTTTCCGGAATGCCCGCTGTTTCAGGAGGGGGAGGACTGCCTTCTGAAGCGGAGCGCTGTCTTCCTGACGGTGGAGCAGTCTGGAATTATTTCCATAAACGATACAATCACGATCATAGGAGGAGAGAATTCATGAAGCGTCTGGAAAAGGATGAGTCCCTGTGCATTGGCTGCCGCCAGTGTGAGGAGGCATGTTCCCAAGCGTTTTACAAGGTGTCGGATCCGGCCAAGTCCTGCATCCGCATTACCGACCGGGAGGACGGCACCCACGCCATCGCCGTCTGCACCCAGTGCGGCAAATGCGCGGAGGTGTGCAACACCGGCGTCATTACCCAGGACGCCAAGGGCGTGTACCGGCTGAACAAGAAGGAGTGCGCCGGCTGTCTGATGTGCGTGGGCTTCTGCCCGGAAAACGTAATGGTTCAGTGCGACGATTATCTGGAACCGTCCAAATGCACGGCCTGCGGGCTCTGCGTAAAGGCCTGCCCCACCGGGCCCATCCGGATTGTGGAAGAATAGGAGGGCGTTAAAATGATTCAAATGTGCAATGTTCCCCGTTACGCGGACGCGGATATGGCGGAAATTCAGAAAATGCGGGAGGCCCATCAGGTCCTGAAGCATGTGGATTATGAGCCGAAGGATCTGTACCACGGCTATACGGACAAACGGCTGCGGATCGATCTGTCCGCCAACTCGGTGGAGATCCTGGATATTCCCCAGGAGGTGAAAGAGAAATTTGTAGGCGGCAAGGGCTACTGCCTCCGCTATCTGTGGGACGCCACCAATCCGGAGACCAAGTGGGATTCCCCGGAAAACGCCATTACCATGTCGGCGGGCCCTATCGCCGGCATTACCCAGTACGCCGGCACCGGCAAATGCCTGGTCTGCACCATCTCCCCCATGACGGACATTCCCATCGATTCCAACGTGGGCGGATATTTCGGCCCGTTCCTGAAATTCTCCGGCTTTGACGTGCTGGAGCTGACCGGCAAGGCGGAGGAGGATGTGATCATCGTCATCGACGGCAACAAAGGGACCATCTCCATCGAAAAGGCGCCGCTGGAGCATAAGGACGCCCATGTGCTGGGCGAGGAGCTGACGGCCATGTACGCGGAGGACGAGAAGGACCGGAAGAACGTGGCGGTGGTCTGCTCCGGCTCCGCCTCCGAGCACTGCAACCTGTCCATGCTGAACTTTACCTTCTACGATCCCAAGCGGAACGTGGTGCGCCTGAAGCAGGCCGGCCGGGGCGGCATTGGCCGGGTGTTTGCCAACAAGCATGTGAAAGCGCTGGTCTGCCGTTTTAAAGGCGTAAAAGCCAACCTGAACCATGTGTACGACATCGGCATCCTGAACAAGGACGGCCTGAAGTTCCACCGGGAGATCGCCACCCTGGACGACAAGCAGAATTCCATGCGGAAATCCGGCACGGCCTATTCCCTGCGGACCCTCAGCGATTACGACATCCTGCCCACCCGCAACTACAAGTACGGCGGCACGGACAAGATTGACGAGATGGCCCCGGAGGTATGGCAGAACCAGTGGCTGACCCAGGGGGGCGCCGACGGCTGCTGGTACGGCTGCTCCATGGCCTGCGCCAAAACCGCGGACCATTTCCTGTTAAAGACTGGCCCTTACAAGGGACAGCGGGTCTGCGTGGACGGGCCGGAGTATGAGTCGGCGGCGGGCCTGGGGCCCAACTGCGGCATTACCGATCCCCAGGCGATCCTGGAGCTGAACTTCTACTGCGATACCTACGGCGTGGACACCATTTCCTACGGCACCATGACCGCCTTCCTGATGGAGTGCTACGAAAACGGCATCCTGAACAAGGAGCGGACCGGCGGCCTGGAACTGGAGTGGGGCAACATTGAGGCAGATCTGGAGATGCTGCATTTGATGGCCCGGAACGAAGGCTTCGGCAAGATTGCGGCTTTGGGCTCCCACAAGCAGAAGGAATATTTTGCCAAGATGGGCTGGGGCGACATGGCCTTTATGAACGATATTGCCATGGAGCAGAAGGGGCTGGAGTATTCGGAGTATTCCTCCAAGGAGTCCCTGGCCCAGCAGGGGGGCTATGGCCTGACCAACAAGGGCCCCCAGCACGACGAGGCCTGGCTGATCTTTATGGATCAGGTGAACAACCAGATCCCTACCTTTGAGGACAAGGCGGAGGCCCTGTATTACTATCCCATGTTCCGCACCTGGTTTGGCCTTCTGGGCCTGTGCAAGCTGCCCTGGAACGACATTGTGCCGGCGGATAACAGCCTGACCGACGAGCCGGCCAAGGTACCGGAACATGTGGACAACTACCTGGATCTGTTCTACGGCGTGACCGGCGTAAGGATTGACCGGGACGACATGATCCGCCAGTCGGAGCGGGTGTACAACTTCCAGCGGATCTTCAACATCCGCCTGGGCAAAGGCCTGCGGAAGAACGACGCCATCCCGTACCGCTCCCAGGGCCCGGTGACGGAGGAGGAGTACCTGTCCCGGCAGGAGCGCTACGACGGCCAGCTGGTGGAGCAGGTGGGCCTGACGCCGGAGCAGGTGAAAAACATGAGCCTGCAGGAGAAGATGGCCGCCACCCGGAAGCACCGGGAGGCCGAGTACGAGCGGCTGATTGACGCGGTATACCCCAAGAGAGGATGGACCCTCAACGGCGTGCCGACGGTGGCCCACCTGAAGGAGCTGGGCATGGATCTGCCGGAGCTGCTGGCGGTGGTGGAGCCTCTGCAGGACGCGCAGCCGTAAAGGGAGGCGGACATGCAGCTGAACAACAGGCCGTATCCGGACTGGCACGAAGGGCTGACCATCCGGGGGGTTATGGAGCATATGCGGTTTACCTGGCCCAAGCTGGTGGTGAAGGTCAACGGCCAGCTGGTTTGGCCGGAAGAATACGATACGGTGGTCCTGAAGGAGGACGACGACCTGCAGATTATCCATCTGCTGGGCGGCGGCTAAGGACGGACGGCCGTGGAGCCGGGGCGCGGTCCGGGAAGGGGCCGCCTCCCGGCTTTTGCGGTATGAAGGAGGCAGACATGGGGGAACCGAAAAGGGAACAAGACCGGGAGCGGTATAAGCGCCACTTTATGCTGCCGCAGGTGGGGGAGGAAGGCCAGCGGAAGCTGGAGCAGGGAAAGGTCCTGGTGGTAGGGGCCGGAGGCCTGGGCTCCCCGGCGGCCCTGTATCTGGCGGCGGCAGGGGTGGGCACCATCGGCATCGCGGATTTTGACCGGGTGGATGTGAGCAACCTGCAGCGGCAGATCCTGTACCGGGAGCAGGATGTGGGGCGGCGGAAAGCGGAGGCGGCGGAGGACTGCCTGCGGCGGCGGAACCGGGGCGTGACGGTGCGGCGGTTTGAGGAAGGGATTACGCCGGAAAACGCGGAGCAGATCCTGGGAGAATTTGACGTGGTGGTGGACGCCACAGACCGCTTTCCTATCCGCTACCTGCTCAGCGATGTGTGCCGGAAGCTGGGGAAGCCGGACGTGTACGGGGCCATCTGCCAGTTTGCCGGCCAGGTGACGGTGTTTGCGCCAGGCGGCCCCTGCCTGCGCTGCCTGTGCCCGGAGGCCCCGGACCCGGCGGCGGAGCCGGACGGCCGCTCCTTTGGAGTGCTGGGCGCGGTGCCCGGGGTGGTGGGAAGCCTTCAGGCGGTGGAGGCCCTGAAGCTGCTGCTGGGGGTGGGGGAGCCCCTTTCCGGCCGGCTGCTGCTGCTGGACCTGCTGGCCATGCGGACGGAGGAAGTGGCCCTGCCGGCCAATCCCCGGTGCCGCTGCCAGGCCGCCGGGAATTCCGGGAAATCGGGCCGCCAGGCCGCCGGAAATCCCGGGGAAACCTACCGATAGGCCGCCGGGAATTCCGCCTCGGGGGTGACATTCCCCGGGCAACGTGCTATGATGTCAGAGAAGGTTCCGCCGGCAGGCGGCCCTTGAGGTAGGACGCAGATGGAAGATGCAAAGCTGACCCATTTTGATGAAAAGGGAAACGCGGTGATGGTGGATGTGTCGGAGAAGCCGGTTACCAGCCGGACGGCGGTGGCTTCCGGGAAAATCCGGGTAAACGCCGCCGTCATGGAGGCGGTGCTGGCCGGTACGGTGGCCAAAGGGGACGTGCTGGGAGTGGCCCGGGTGGCGGGGATCCTGGCGGCCAAGCAGACGTCCCATCTGATCCCCATGTGCCATCCCCTGATGATTTCCCAATGCGGAATTGAATTCCAGGCAGACCGGGAGGCCCTGGAGATCCGGGCGGTGTGCACGGTGAAGGTGGAGGGGAAAACCGGGGTGGAGATGGAGGCTTTGACCGGCGTCAGCGTGGCCCTGCTTACCATCTACGATATGTGCAAGGCCATCGACAAACGGATGGAGCTGGATGAAATACATCTCGAAACCAAATCGGGAGGGAAAAGCGGGGATTTTGTGCGATGACGGACGGATTGGGAAGAACCATCGACTATGTCCGGATCTCGGTGACGGACCGGTGCAACCTGCGGTGCGCCTACTGTATGCCGGAGGAAGGGGTTCCCTGTATCCCCCACTCCCAGATCCTGCGGTTTGAGGAGATCCTGCGGATCTGCCGGATCTTGGCCCGGAACGGGATCCGCAAGGTAAAGCTGACCGGCGGGGAGCCGCTGGTGCGCAGGGGGATTTTGGACCTGACGGCGGCGTTAAAGGCCGTCCCCGGCATCGAAAACGTAACCATCACCACCAACGGGGTTTTGCTGGAGGAACTGTACGACGGCCTGGCGGACGCCGGGATCGACGCCATTACCGTCAGCCTGGACACCCTGGATCCAAAGCTTTACCAGGCCATCACCCGCCGGGATGAGGCGGATCGGGTCCGGCGGGGGCTGGAACAGGCCATCCAAAAGGGGCGGGTCCCTTTAAAAATTAACTGTGTGCCCCTGATGGACGCGGAGCGGCAGGGGCTGCTGGAGGTGGTGGAGCTGGCCCGGGCCCAGAAGGTCCATGTCCGCTTCATCGAGATGATGCCCATTGGGCTGGGCGCTGGCTTCCCCCTTCTGCGGGAGGAGGAACTGCGCGGTTTCCTGGAGAGCCGCCTGGGGCCTTTGACGCCCTGCGCGGACGTGCCGGGGAACGGGCCCTGCCGGTACTTTGCCGTGGAAGGCTTCCAGGGGCGGCTGGGCTTTATCAGCGCGGTCAGCCACCGGTTTTGCGAGACCTGCAACCGGATCCGCCTGACCTCGGACGGCTATTTAAAAACCTGCCTGCAGTACGACTGCGGCGCGGCGCTGAAGCCGGTGCTGGAGGCCGGCGGGACGGACGAAGAGCTGGAGGCCCGGATCCGGCAGGCTTTGGCGGATAAGCCCAAGGGCCATGAGTTTGGCAAGGCCGCTCCTTTTGCGGGGCGGGAAGAAAAGGGGATGTCCCAGATAGGAGGATAAAAATGGGAAAGGTAATGGCAGTCTGCACCAGCCAGATCAAAGGGGTGCAGAAGAAGAATATCCATGAAGGCCGTTTTATAGAGGATTTTGGAATCGAAGGGGACGCCCACGCAGGGAAATGGCACCGGCAGGTGAGCCTGCTTTCCTATGACCGGATCCAGGAATTCCGGGCCCGGGGCGCCCAGGTGGAGGACGGCGCCTTTGGGGAGAACCTGGTGGTGGAGGGCATCGATTTTAAGACCCTGCCCATCGGGACCCGGTTCCGCTGCAACGACGTGGTGCTGGAGCTGACCCAGATCGGCAAGGAATGCCACCATGGCTGCGCCATCTTCCAGGCCATGGGCGATTGCATTATGCCCCGGGAGGGCGTGTTTACCCGGGTGCTCCACGGAGGGATCATCCGGGAGGGGGACAACCTGGAGATCGTAGAGGAGGAAGCAAAATGAGAGTGGCGATACTGACTTCCAGTGATTCCGGCTACGCAGGGGAGCGGGAGGACTTAAGCGGCCCGGCCATCGCGGAGATGGTAGGGGCAGAGGGGTATGAAGTGGTCTCCCAGACCATTTTGCCGGACGACCAGGCCCTGCTGGAGCAGGAGATGATCCGGATCTGCGACGATGGGCTGGCGGACCTGCTGCTGACCACCGGAGGCACCGGCTTTTCCCCCCGGGATGTGATGCCGGAGGCCACGGCGGCGGTATCCCAGCGGATGGTGCCGGGGATCCCGGAGGCCATGCGGGCCTACAGCATGCAGTTTACCAAGCGCTCCATGCTCAGCCGGGCAGCCAGCGGCATCCGGAACCGGACGCTGATTGTCAACCTGCCCGGCAGCCCCAAGGCGGTGCGGGAGTGCCTGGAGTATATCCTCCCGGAGCTGCGCCATGGGCTGGAGATCCTGCTGGGCCAGGCCGGGGACTGCGCCCGGCACTGAGCCCGGCCGGATCGCTGGTTTCCAACCTTCTGTCACGGCCCGGCCGCCTTCCGCATAGAATAAAATAGATCAACGGGAGGAGGGGCTTCCATGCGGATCTGTGATTTGCAGGAGAAGGAAGTCATCAATGTCTGCGATTGCCGGCGGCTAGGGTTTGTGGCGGATTTGGAGTTTGACATCTGCAATGGCCAGATCCTGGCGCTGATCGTGCCGGGCCCGGCCCAGTTCTGCGGGTTTTTGGGCCGGGACTGCGATTATGTAATCCCCTTCTGCCAGGTGAAGCAGATTGGGGAGGATATTATCCTGGTGGACATCCGGGTGGAAGAGTGCCAGGTGCGGCGGTAAGGAAATCGAAAAAGGAGCCTGTGGGCGCAGGCTTCTTTTTTTGCGGGAATCGGACAGGCTTCCGGCTGAATTTACAAAAAATTTTCACTTTTTTTCTTGACCGGAAAGGGGAATATTTATATAATGGATAACTGTTAACTTTGCGGAGGAAATCTGATATGAAAAGTATCCTGAAAATGATCCGCCCTTATTGGAAAGCCCTGTGCCTGGCGGCGGCCCTTTTGCTGCTCCAGGCCTCCTGCGATCTGGCGCTTCCGGCCTACACGTCGGACATTGTAGATGTAGGGATCCAGAACAGCGGCATCGAGCATGTGTCGCCTCAGGCGGTGCGCCGGACGGAGCTGGATGTGCTGAAGGCTTTTATGGCGGAGGGACAGGCCTCTTATGTAGAAGGGCTGTACACCGAGGAAAACGGCGTTTGCCGCCTGGAAAAGCTAAGCCGGGAACAGTGGGAGCAGGCGGACGAAGCCTTCCGGCTTCCCATTGTGATCCGTTCCTCCCTGGGGGAGGCGGCCGGTTCCCTGGATCCGGAAGCCGCCCAGGCGGTCCGGGCCGAAGCGGAACGCCAGGCGGAGCAGATGGGGGCGTCCCTGCTGGAGCAGACGGCGCTGGCCTGGGTGCGGGGGGAGGCGGAAGCCTGCGGCCTGGACCTGGCGTCCCTCCAGAATGCCTATCTGTTGCGCACCGGCGCCAAAATGATGGGACTGGCACTGGCCATGCTGGCGGTTTCCGTCACCAGCAGTTTCCTGTCCTCCCGGGTGGCGGCCTCCGCGGCCAAAAACCTGCGGGGCCAGGTGTTCCGGAAGGTGGTTTCCTTTTCCAGCGCGGAGATGGACCGGTTTTCCACCGCCTCCCTGATTACCCGCAGCACCAACGATATTCAGCAGGTGCAGATGGTCATTGTGCTGCTGCTGCGGATGGTGCTGTACGCGCCCATTATCGGCATCGGCGGGGTGGTGCGGGTCCTGGGGACCAACACCTCCATGACCTGGGTCATCGCTCTGGCGGTGGCGCTGGTCATGGGCGTGGTGCTGGCGCTGATGGCCATCGCTCTGCCCCGGTTTAAAAAGATGCAGGCCCTGGTGGACCGGCTGAACCTGGTGACCCGGGAGATCCTCACCGGCCTGCCGGTGATTCGGGCCTTCAGCCGGGAGCGGTACGAGGAACAGCGTTTTGACAGGGCCAACCGGGACCTGACCCAGACCATGCTCTTTACCAACCGGGTGATGACCTTTATGATGCCCTCCATGATGCTGGTGATGAACGGGGTGACGGTACTGATCGTCTGGGTGGGCTCCCATCACATCGACCGGGGACTGCTGCAGGTGGGCGACCTGATGGCCTTTATCACCTACACCATGCAGATCATCATGGCCTTCCTGATGCTGACCATGATGTCCATCATCCTGCCCCGGGCCATGGTGGCGGCGGGCCGGATCCAGGAGGTGCTGGACACGGAGGCAAGCATCCAGGATCCGGAAAAGCCCCAGGTACCGGCGGAGCGGTCCGGCGTCCTGGAATTCCGGGATGTGTCCTTCCGCTATCCCCATGCGGAGGGGAACGTACTGGAGCATATCAGCTTTACCGCCCGGCCGGGAGAGACCACGGCCATCATCGGCAGTACCGGCAGTGGCAAGTCCACCCTGCTAAACCTGATCCCCCGCCTGTACGATGTGACGGAAGGGCAGATCTTGCTGGACGGCCTAGACATCCGGCAGATGGACCGGCAGGAGCTGCGGGCGCGGCTGGGCTATGTGCCCCAGAAGGCGGTCCTGTTTTCCGGCAGCATCGGGGACAACCTGCGGTACGGCTGCCCGGAGGCGGCGGAGCCGGTGATCCGGCAGGCGGCGGAGATCGCCCAGGCGGCGGAGTTTATAGAGGCCAAGCCGGAGCGGTACGAAACCCATATCGCCCAGGGCGGTACCAATGTTTCCGGCGGCCAGAAGCAGCGGCTTTCCATTGCCCGGGCTGTGGCCAAGGCTCCGGAGGTTTATCTGTTTGACGACAGCTTTTCGGCCCTGGACTATCAGACGGACGCGGCGCTTCGGACAGCCCTGCGGCAGCAGGTGGCCGGCAGCACCATCCTGATTGTGGCCCAGCGGATCAGTACCATCCTCCATGCGGAGCAGATTTTGGTGCTGGACGAAGGGCGGATGGTAGGGGCCGGTACCCATGAGGAGCTTCTGGGCTCCTGCCCGGCGTACCGGGAGATTGCGGAAAGCCAGCTTTCCCAGGCGGAACTGACCCAGGTAAAACCCCTTTCAGGTGGAGGAGCCGCGGAAATAGGCGGCAGGCAGGAAGGAGGCGCATCCCATGGCTGAGCATAGCTCCCGGCCTGGCCGGAGGCCTGGCGGCCCCATGCGGGGCGGCGAAAAGGCCAAGGATTTTAAAGGGACCATCGGGAAACTGATGGCCTATATGGGACGGTATAAGATCCCGGTGTTGGTCGTGCTGGTGCTGGCGGCCGGCAGCACGGTGTTCCACGTGGTGGGGCCCAAAATCCTGGGACAGGCCACCACGGAGGTGTTTCAAGGGCTGTCCCGGAAGATCGCCGGGACCGGCGGCATCGACTTTGCCCGGATCGGACAGGTGCTGCTGGCCTTGCTGGGGCTTTATGCGCTTAGCGCGGTCCTGAGCTTTCTGCAGGGCTGGGGGATGACCGGCGTTTCCCAGCGGATGACCTACCGGATGCGGAAGGAAATTTCGGAAAAAATCCACCGCCTTCCGCTGGGCTATTTTGAGAGCCGCCCCTATGGGGAGGTGCTCTCCCGGGTTACCAACGATGTGGACACCCTGGGCCAGAGCCTGAACCAGAGCATCACGCAGCTGATCACCTCCATTACCACCATGGTAGGCGTGCTGGCCATGATGCTTTCCATCAGCGTGTGGATGACCCTGGCGGCCCTGCTGATCCTGCCGGTTTCGGCCCTGCTGGTAACGCAGGTGGTCAAGCGGTCCCAGCGGTATTTCCGGCGGCAGCAGAGCACCCTGGGGGTTATCAACGGGCAGATTGAGGAAACCTTTGGCGGTCAGAACGTGGTGGCGGCCTTCAACCACCAGGAGCAGGCCATCGCAGAGTTTGACCGGACCAACCAGCAGCTGTACGAGTCGGCCTGGAAATCCCAGTTCCTATCCGGCCTCATGCAACCGATGATGAATTTTGTGGGGAATCTGGGCTATGTGTGCGTGGCCATCCTGGGCGGCGTGCTGACGGTGCGGGGGTCCATCCAGGTGGGGGAGATCCAGTCCTTTATCCAGTATGTGCGTCAGTTTACCCAGCCGGTGAACCAGCTGGCCCAGGTATCCAACCTGCTCCAGTCTATGGCCGCGGCCGCCGAGCGGGTGTTTGAGTTCCTGGAGGAGCCGGAGGAGGAGCAGGGCCAGGGCTGCCCGGTTCCCATGGACCGGCTGCAGGGGGCGGTGCGGTTTGAGCACGTGCGCTTCGGCTATACGCCGGATAAGACCATTATCCACGATTTCAGCGAGACCGTGGAGCCGGGGCAGAAGATTGCCATCGTAGGGCCTACCGGCGCCGGCAAGACCACCATGGTCAAGCTTTTGATGCGGTTTTACGATGTGGACGGCGGCCGGATTCTCATCGACGGCCACGACATCCGGGAGTTTGAGCGGACCCGGCTGCGGGAGGCCTTTGGCATGGTGCTCCAGGATACCTGGCTGTTCCAGGGCACCATTATGGAAAACATCCGCTACGGCCGGCTGGACGCCACGGACGAAGAAGTGATCGCCGCCGCCAAGGCGGCCCACGCCCACTGGTTTATCCAGACGCTGCCGGGCGGCTACCAGATGGAACTGAACGAGGAGGCCAGCAACGTGTCCCAGGGGCAGAAGCAGCTGCTGACCATTGCCCGGGCCATCCTGGCGGACAACCGGATCCTGATCCTGGACGAGGCCACCAGCTCCGTGGATACCCGGACCGAGCAGCTGATCCAGAAGGCTATGGACAACCTGATGGAAGGGCGCACCAGCTTTATCATCGCCCACCGGCTCTCCACCATCCGGGACGCGGACCGCATCCTGGTGATGAAGGATGGGGACGTAATCGAGCAGGGGGATCACGAAAGCCTGATGGCCCGGAACGGCTTCTACGCCCAGCTGTACAACTCCCAGTTTGCGGACGCCGGGTAATTGCGCTTCTGCCGGCTCTATGGTATAATGTCCGCGGGGCGGACATTATACCGGCGCCGGTTCGCGTCCGACCGGAGGGAGGACAAGATTCCTGTCCGTGCCGAGCAGTCCGCCGCGGCTCAACGGCTTTTTCAGCGGAAATGGAGAAAAAAGCCGTGCTTCCGTGCATCCGGCCGGCTTTTTACGAGAAAAACTCCGAAAAAGCCGAATATCGTCCAGGCGCACACGGCTTTTTCAGCGGAAATGGAGAAAAAAGCCGCGCGTCCGCGCGTCAAACCGGCTTTTTACGAGGAAAGTCTCAAAAAAGCCGAAAATTTTCCCAGCGCACACGGCTTTTTCGGCGGAAAGGGAGGAAAAAGCCGTGTGCTTGGGCGTCAGGCCGGCTTTTTAGTAAGAAAGTTGCGAAAAAGCCGAGAATTTTTCGGGGGGAAATCAATCCCGGGGGAGAATGTGCGGAGAAAAGCGTCCGCCTGGAAGGCAAGCCGCTCGGACGCGAACCGGCGCGGGTGCGAGCAGAGTGAGAACAAAATACCGGTTCACGCCATGCGCATCCACATAGCATGTGCGAAACACATGGTATCATGGTATAAGGAACGGTGAAAAAAGAGAAGGAGACACGGATAGTATGAGGCCGATTCTATTTTCCATTGGAAATCTTCATTTTTACAGCTATGGGCTGATGATCGCCATCGGGATTTTGGCTGCGTTCTGGGTGATGGAGCGGCGGGCGCCCCGGTATGGGCTGGATAAGGACATGGGCTTTACCCTGGGGATCTTCGCCGTGGTAGGCGGCGTGGTAGGGGCCAAGCTGCTGTACATCCTGGTGGAGCTGCCGAATTTTATCGCCGATCCCTCCCTTTGGAAAAACGTGGGGGAAGGCTTTGTGATCTACGGCGGAATCCTGGGCGGCCTGGCTGGAGGCCTCCTTGGCTGCCGGATCAAAAAGCAGAGCTTTGTCCGGTATTTTGACCTGTTTATCCCCTCGGTGGCCTTGGCCCAGGGCTTTGGCCGTCTGGGATGCTTTTTTGCCGGCTGCTGCTATGGGCGGCAGACGGACAGCTGGTTCCACATTGTGTTTCCGGAGGGGGCCGGTTCCCTGGCTCCGGCCGGCGTGCCTCTGATCCCCACCCAGCTGATTTCCAGCGCCGCCAATTTTCTGCACTTTTTCGTGCTGGTGTGGTTTGCCCGGCGCTCCAAAAAGCCGGGCCAGGTAGGTGGCCTGTATCTGATTCTCTACAGCATCGGACGTTTCCTGATTGAACTGCTGCGCAACGATCCTCGGGGGAATGTGGGCTTTCTGTCCACCTCCCAGTTTATCTCCGCGTTGATCTTTACAGTGGGCGTGCTGGTGATGATCCTGTCCTCCCGGCAGAAGCCGCAGGAGGAAAAGAAAGAAGAAACGGAAGAACCGGCGGCGAAAGAAAGCGAAACGGCCGGGGAGGAGATAGAATCGGGGGCGGAAGAAGCCCAAAAACCGGAGGAGGAAGAAACCGCCGGGGAAGAACCGGAGGATGCCGGGCAAGAACCGGAGGATGCTGGGAAGAAACCGGAGCGGGCGGAAACTCCCTAAGAATAAAAATGGATCAGCGGCGGTTTTCCACGGCGCGGCGGAGGGTACGATTGAGCGCC
>CALWEC010000097.1 GCA_944376945.1 uncultured Lachnospiraceae bacterium
TCGAGACACGGATCAACGCCTACCCGGCATTCAGGCCTTATTATCAAGAGATCTACGACCTATGCCGGAACACGGAAAGGGTGATGGAGATGTTTTCCAAGGAATTGCAGGAACTGGATCAGAACACAGTGCAGTATATGATGGATGAGATGCAGGACACCATCGGCCAGCAGAGAGACACCATCCACCAGCTGGAGGAGGAAAACCGCCGCCTCAAAGCACTGCTGGCAAAGAAACAATAAAATAACGCTTTTTACCTTTTTCTTTTCTTGGTCTTTCGGATCAATTCCCGGTGCATCCACACCATCAGCAGCAGAATCAGCAACAGATAGAAGGGCAGCAAGGCAGCGGAAAACAGATCCGCCAAGACCCCAAACAGCGGCGGCATGACGCAGTTGCCCACATAGGCGCAGGCCATCTGCACCCCGATAATGGCCTGGGAGCGCTCCACGCCAAACCGGGCTGGCGTGGAATGGATGATACAGGGATAGATGGGCGCGCAGCCCAGCCCCACCAGCAGAAAACCGGCCAAGGCCAGCAGCTGCGGCCCTGGCAGCGCCATGGACAGCACCCCTATGCCCAGCACCGTCTGGCCCAGGCGGATCAGCGCATCGTCCCGCATACGGATGGAAAGGAAGCCGCAGAACGCCCGGCCCACGGTGATCCCAATATAAAACAGGCTGGCAAACCGGGCCGCCGTCTCCGGCGCGACACCCCGGCACAGGGTCAGGTAGCTGCTGGCCCATTGGCCGGCCGACTGCTCCAGGGCGCAGTAGCAGAAGAAGCACAGAAAGACCTCCCGGGTTCCCGAGATCCGGAAGATTTCCCGCAGGGAAAGGGCCTGGCTCTCCAGCTGGGGCGTCTTCCCCGGCTCCTCCGCCCGGCCGCAGCGCTTCCACAGCGGGAGGCTTCCCATCAGGACGGCCGTCAGCCCCAGCTGCAGCAGAGAGATATAGCGGTAGCCGCCGCTCCAGCCGGCCCCGCGGGTAAGGGCCAGGCTCATAAAGTACGGGCCCACCGTGGCGCCCAGCCCCCACATGCAGTGCAGCCAGCTCATATGGCGGCTCTCGTAGTGCAGCGCCACAAAGTTATTTAAGGCCGCGTCCACGCAGCCGGCGCCCAGGCCATAGGGCACCGCCCACAGGCAGAGCAGCCAGAAAGAATGGGTGACGGAAAAGCCGAACAGGGCCGCCGCCGTCAGCGCCACGCTGAGGGCGGTAACCCGGCCGGTGCCCAGCCGGCGGGCCAGCCGGTCCGTCTGTAGGCTGGAAACCACCGTTCCCAGGGAGATAATCACAGAAAGAATCCCCATGTAGGACACCGGCACGCCGAATTCCAGGTACATGGACGGCCAAGCGGAGCCCAGGAGGGCGTCCGGAAGGCCCAGGCTGATAAACGCCAGATAGATAATCCCAAGCAGCAACGAAAACATGTTTCCCCCGTCTTATTCGCCGAAGGCCTTCAGCCCCTCGCTGACCTCGTACGTGTAGTCCGTCCGGTTGGCGGTCACCAGGTCGTTAAACATCTGAGCCCCGTCCAGATATCCATTGGTGTAGTAGATGGAATTCGGGAAAACGCTGTTCCCCAACACCTGGCTTTCCGCCGTATAGAGGAATTCCCCGTTGGGCAGGTTGGCCAGCCCGTCAAACTGCACCGGGAAGTACACCGTAGCCGGCTCAAATACATTGGTTTCGTGGCTCACGGTAGCGCTGTAGACCACGATCAGATGGTTATTGTTCTGGAAATCCTCAGTTCCCTGCGCCTTGGAGACCAGCAGGTACTCGCCCACCAGCGTCAGCTCCGAGACATGGGCCTCCCCGCTGTAGGAAGAGGCCGTATAGGCCAGGATCACGTCCTGGGCCCGGGCTTCCAGGGCCTGCCGGTTGGCCTCGCCGATGTCCGCCAGGGAGGCGATAGGCGTATAGGAGGCAAAGGCCTCAAAGCCGTCCCCAGCCTGGCTGGTATAATCGTCCGCGTTGGCTGTAACCAGCGCCTCGTAGGCGGTCAACGGATTACTATAACCATTGGTATAGTATCCGCCCGGCAGCGTAGAGACGCCGGCCATGGCCGGCCCGTCCTCATAGGAAAGCGCCCCGCCGGCAGACAGGATATTGAGGAAACGCACGGGATAGTAGACCCAGGTAACCGGGAACTGATTGGCATTGTGCGATACGGAACCTCGGTAGATTACATACAGCTCGTTGTATTCCCGGGCGTTCCCGCCCTCCTTGGGCGCAAGGAACACATAGCCGGCGTACTCCAGGCCCGTCATGGCGCAGTCCGCGTTATAAGCCTGGGCCGCATAGGCTTGGATGGCGTCCTCGCTCTCCGCCCGGACCGCCGTCCGGAAATCCTCCGTCAGCTGCTCGTAGGAAGCCACGTACGCATCCAGCCCCTCCACCGTGTACTCTTTAGAAGTCTGGGTCAGGCGGTAGCCCTGCGCCATCGCCTCCTCCTCATTGTAATCCGGGACGGAAACCAGGATCACATCCCCGTTTTTCAGGTCATTCCACTGGTCACAGGTAAAAGAGTAGGTATCCAGATACCGGGAATCCCCTATGTAGGCCAGCTCCACCTGCCCCTCCGGGGCGATACCGGTAAAGGTTACCATCAGCTCCTCAAAGGGATCGATCTCTGCCAAATCCTCCAGCCCATCCACGGTGGCCGTAACCGTCTCCCCGGTAAACCGAAGCTTAAAATCCTCTATGGCCTCGTTGTCATAGGAGATGGACACAGTTACCGTGTCCCCGTTTTTCAGGCCGTCCGCCCGGTCCAGGGACAGCTCCACTTCCTCGCAGAGGTAATCCCAATCCCCGTCCTCCAGCAGATCGTCCTGATCCTCATCCAGGATTTCCGCCACATAAGGCAGGAGAGTATCCGGATCCAAAAAGGCAGACGCGGTCCCTACGGTATTGTAACCGCTGAATTCCACCTTCACGTACTCCTCCAGATTTACCTTCTTCGGCTGGCTGACCAAAATAAAGATCGCGGCGGCCGCCGCCAGAACCACCAGGGCCGCCAGGATCCAAAGCCAGCCCTTCTTTTTCTTTCGGGCCGGGGCCTCCGGGCTTTCCGCCGCACTTTCCGGGGCTTCCGCCGCACTTTCCGGGGCTTCCGCCATCCTCTCCGGGGCTGCCTGCGACGTTACCGGTGTTCCGCATTTGGGACAAAATTTAACACTCCCCGCAATCTCCGCTCCGCATTTCTTACAAAACATATCTTTCTCTCCCTTTCCGCAGCCCTCCCACGTATCTGCCGTAGGGTATCCGGCTGCCCGCTGTCCGATCCTGTATCCCAAACCTTCCTGCCCGCCGGCGCGGGCGCCACGAACCGTAAAAGCCTCCGGGTCGCTCTGTGCCGCGCACTTACGCAATCCGGACAGCTATATTATACGGACGGTACTAAAAAAGCGCAAGAGGAAATCCTTCTTCCTCCTGCGCTTTCCCCTCTTCTCTTCCGAACGTCCCCTAAACCAATCCTACAGGGGCGCGTCTTAGAAGCGGATCTCCCGCGATTCTTCCGTAAAGGAAGAGAAGGTCGCCACCGCGTTCTTCAGATAGAACACCTGGGTGTTCCCATCGTCCGGCTGATAGTTTTTCTGAAGGCTGGGGTAGGCGTCCAGCATGTGCTTCCTGGCCTCCACCCGGTCGTCCTCCACCGCCTCCGCGGCCACCCGCAGCCAGCGGCTGCCGTCAAAGGCGCAGATCTCCACCTTGGGATTGGCCGCCAGCTGGCGGGAAACCGCCTTTACCTTCCCCGTCTGGATATACAGGCGGCCTTCAAACAAATCCACGGTGCCAAAGGGCCGTACCCGGGGCTGATCCCCCTCTACCGTAGCCAGGTAGTAGGTTTTGCACGCCTTTAAAAACTCATATACTTCCTGCATCTCAGATTCCTCCTCTTTATTTTATATCTGCCAACGCCAGGCCGGCGTTTTCCTCCGGCTTCACCTTGGCGTGGACTTCCCGGATGATCCCTTCCTCGTCGATCAAATAGGAAGAACGAATCGTCCCCATTACCTTTTTCCCGTACATGTTCTTTTCCTGGCGCACCCCGTAGGCCTCCAGCGCCTGGAATTCCGGGTCCGCCAAAATCCGGTACGGCAGCTGGTATTTTTCCGCGAAACGGCGGTGGGACGCCACCGTGTCCTTGCTGATTCCCAGCACCACCGCGTCTTTTTCCTGAAACGCCGGGTACTGCTCCGCAAAGGCGCAGGCCTGCCGGGTGCAGCCGGCCGTATTGTCCTTACTGTAGAAAAAAAGAATGACCTTTTTCCCCCGGAAATCCGAGAGAGACACCAGATTCCCATCCTGATCCGGCAGCGTAAACTCCGGCGCCTGCATGTTAATGCTCTCCTTGGCTGTCATGATCCCGCTCTGTCATGCTGACACGAGATTGCCAGGATAACTGTCATGGGATGTTTCCTTTGATGGGGCGGATATATCCGCCCCATCACGGAAGGAATTAGTTCATACATCCATGCTCTGCCAGCACTTTAAGAGCCGATACGATGGTACAGGCATCTGCCTTTTTCATTCGGCTGTAATGCCGGAGGCGTTCCTCATTCCAGAAAAGATCTGTCAGTGTTGAGAGTTCTGTACCAACAGCCCAGTTGGGGATACAGAGATAGTTCCCGTAGGAATGCTTTCCTACGATCAGGTGGAAACGGCTTCCCCTGG
>CALWEC010000098.1 GCA_944376945.1 uncultured Lachnospiraceae bacterium
GCATGTCGTTGCCCGGGGCGTTGCCGGTGACCAGGGTCAGCCGCAGGGCGTCGGCCCCGTATTTTTCGATGACCTCCAGCGGGTCGATGCCGTTGCCCAGGGATTTGCTCATCTTCCGGCCCTGGGCATCCCGAACCAGGCCGTGGATCAGCACCGTGTGGAAGGGGCTTTGGCCCGTCTGCTCATAGCCGGAGAACACCATGCGGATGACCCAGAAGAAGATAATGTCGTAACCGGTGACCAGCACGTCCGTGGGGTAGAAGTACTTCAGGTCCTCCGTCTCCTCCGGCCAGCCCAGAGTGGAGAAAGGCCACAGGGCGGAGCTGAACCAGGTGTCCAGGGTGTCCGGATCCTGGGTCAGGCGGCGGCTGCCGCAGTGGGGGCAGACCTCCGGGTCCTCCCGGGCCACGGTGATCTCCCCGCAGTCCTGGCAGGTCCAGGCCGGGATCCGGTGGCCCCACCACAGCTGCCGGGAAATACACCAATCCCGAATGTTTTCCAGCCAGTGCAGGTAAATCTTGTCAAACCGGTCCGGCACAAACCGCAGCTCGCCCTTCTTTAAGGCCTCGATGGCCGGCTTGGCCAGCTCGTCCATCCGCACGAACCACTGCTGCTTGACCATGGGCTCCACGGTGGTCTTGCACCGGTCGTGGGTGCCCACGTTGTGGACGTGATCCTCCACCTTCACCAAAAGGCCCAGCCGGTCCAGATCCTCCACCATCTGCTTCCGGGCCTCGTACCGGTCCAGCCCGGCGTATTTTCCGCCGTTTTCGTTGATGGTAGCGTCGTCGTTTAGGATGTTGATCTCCTCCAGGCCGTGGCGCTTGCCCACCTCAAAGTCGTTGGGGTCGTGGGCAGGGGTGATCTTCACGCAGCCGGTTCCAAACTCCTTGTCCACGTAAGGATCCGCGATAACCGGGATCTCCCGGTCCGTCAGGGGCAGCTTCAGCATCTTGCCCACCAGGTGGGTGTACCGCTCATCCTCCGGGTTGACGGCCACCGCCGTATCCCCCAGCATGGTCTCCGGCCGGGTGGTGGCGATCTCCACAAAGCCGTCCTCCCCCACGATGGGGTAGCGGATATGCCAGAAGTGGCCGGCCTGCTCCACATGCTCCACCTCTGCGTCGGAGATGGAGGTGTGGCACACCGGGCACCAGTTGATGATCCGGGAGCCCTTGTAGATATAGCCCTTCTCGTAAAGGCGGACAAACACTTCCCGGACGGCCTTGGAGCAGCCCTCGTCCATGGTAAACCGCTCCCGGTCCCAGTCGGCGGAGGAGCCCAGCTTCTTTAACTGAGAGACGATCCGGCCGCCGTACTCCTCCCGCCACTGCCAGGCCCGCTTCAGGAAGCCCTCCCGGCCCAGGTCGTTTTTGTCCACGCCTTCTTCCTTCAGCTTGTCGATGATCTTGACCTCGGTGGCGATGCTGGCGTGATCCGTGCCCGGCTGCCACAGGGCCTCATAGCCCTGCATCCGCTTCCAGCGGATCAGGATGTCCTGGAGGGTGTTGTCCAGGGCGTGTCCCATATGCAGCTGCCCGGTGATGTTGGGCGGCGGCATCACGATGGTGAAGGGCTTTTTGGCCTTGTTCACCTTGGCCGCAAAGTATTTTTTGTTCAGCCACTTTTCGTAGAGACGGGACTCGATCTCCTGGGGGCTGTAGGTTTTGCTCAGTTCTTTTGCCATGGGTTCGCTCCTTCTTTGGGTGAAATAAAAACGCCCTCTGCATTTCTGCAAAGGGCGATTGTAACCGCGGTACCACCTTTTTTGGTTCTCGGGGCCTTTCACGCAGGCTGCACGGGACCGCTTACTGGTCGTTCGGCGATCCGGCTCGGAAGCCACCTTCCCTTTCCTCTCCGCTGGGACGGCCTTCCAGCCTGTGGGCCGTCTTCTCTGGCAGCGCTCCGAAAGGTACTCCTCTTCGTCTGTGCCGTTTTCCTGTTTTCCATTTTTCCGCCTCCGTGAAAGCCGCCGGACGCGGCCGTTCCCGCCGGAGGGCATATGCCTACTATAGAAGAAATCCGGCGGTTTGTCAAGAGGTTCCGGCGCTTCCGCGCTCTTTCCCGCGCTCTTTTGCCGCAGCGCCTCCTCTTTTATTTCCTGCAATTCCGGAAAGATCCGGGAAATCTCTTCCTCCCTCCTCATACGCGTTCCCCCTCCGGCAAATAGGCTTGGTTGACCACATTCTGTAATTCTTTTCCTTCCGCTAGACTCCGGATCGCGTCTCCAATGACGGGGATCATGCTCTCGGCCAGATCCGCGGTGGAACCGCCGATATGGGGCGTGATGATCACGTTCGGCGTATGCAGCAGTTCTTGGGTCACCGGGGACGTTTCGTCCTCCACGCAGTCCAGGCCCGCGCCGGCCAGCCGGCCCTGCCGGAGCGCCTGAAGCAGTGCGCCGTCGTCCACCAGCCCGCCCCGGGAGGTGTTGATCAGACAGGCCGTGGGCTTCATGCGGGCGAGCTGCTCCGCCGCCAGGATGTGGCGGGTGCTGTCCAGCAGAGGAAGGTGGAGGGAGAGTAGATCCGCCTGCTCCAGCAGCTCCTCCATGGGAGCGAAGGCCATCTGCAGCTCCTGTTCCCGCTCCGGCGGCATCCGGAAAACATCGTAGTAGATCACCCGGGCGCCCAGCGCCTGGACCAGGGCGGCCACCTGGCGGCCAATGTTCCCGCCGCCCACCAGGCCCACCGTCTTGCGCTTCAGGGATAGGGAAGGCAGGCTCTGCCGGTCCCAGCGGCCCTGCCGGACATTCTCCCAGAAGCCCAGCATCCGGCGGTTCAGAGCGATCATCATGCCCAACGCCAGCTCCGCCACCGCATAGGCATTGACCCCGGGGGTGTTGAGGACCCGGATTCCCCGTCGGCCGGCGGCCTGGATGTCCACCGAGTCGTATCCGGTCCCCCAGCGGATCACTGCCTTTAAATGGGGTTTATGGGCCAGCACGGCCTCGGGGGTTTCAAGGATGCGGACAATCACACAGTCCACATCGGTAAGGGCTTCGTAATCTTCCTGGCTCTCCACCGGGAAAAATTCTTGTTCCGGCAAAAGCGCCTGGAACTGTTCCAAGGTTCCGCTGGGATAGGAACCAGCCAAAGCAATCTTCATACGGTTCCCTCCTGGATCCACACGGCCACCTGGCGCATAAGAGACTCGGTGGGGGCCTTGCGGTCCCGCTTGGAGGTTTCCACCACCAGACGGTACAGGTCTACGCCGCATTCCTGGGCCACCGCCCGGAAGGTTTTCATAAAGGAGGAGTGGGCCCCGCTGTAGCCCAGGATTAGATCCGCCGGCTTCAGGGGAACGTGATAGCCCTCCTTTTCCATGGCGGGAATCAGCTCCTGATCCTCAAACTTCAGCAGCTGGTACAGATCCACGTCCAGCGCCTTCCCCTGCCGGTGCATCAGGGCCACCGCCAGCTCGGTGGGCATATTGCCGGCGCTGCGGGCCATCCCCAGCAGGCCGCAGTCCAAAAGATCCGCCCCGTGCTCCGCCGCGGCCAGGGCATTGGCGGCGCTGAGGCCCAGGTTGTTGTGGCCGTGGAATCCCACTGGGATTTTTACGCGGTCCTTCAAGGCTTCCACATACGCCCCGGCCTCGGCAGGGCGCATGGTTCCGGCCGAGTCCATGATGGTAATCTCGTCCACCCCGTGGGCCTCCAACCCAGCCGCCTCCTCCGCCAGTTCCTCGGGGGTGAGCAGGTAGGCCTTCATCAGGGAATAGCGTACCTTGATGCCATACCGTTTAATGGTCTCCGCCTGGCCATAGGCCTTGCTCCCGTCTCCGGCGTCTGCGCCCAGGCGCAGGAAGGAGATGCCCTTGTCCGCGGCCATGGCCACGTTTTCCTCCTGAAAGCGCTTGGCGTTTAGGAACATGCCGATCTCCGCCTGGTCCAGATAGGGGTGGATCAGATCCAGATAGGCCTCGTCGCTGACCGGCGCCGGGATCCCCTGCCTGGTGGCGCCCAGGCCTTTGGCGTTTCCCATCTCAATGATGCGGATGTTGCAGCGAAGCAAGCCCTCGATCATCCTTTTGGTCCGTTCCGGGGAGAAGCCATTTCCCACCACATTGGCTCCGTCCCGCAGGGTACAGTCCATAATCTTCATTGTGTGCGTTCCCTCCTTCGTAAAGCTTGCGCCGGATCCGGTGTTTTTTGGATTTTGCATATTCAAGATACCAGAAACATGATAAAATAGGAAACACAGATATTCAGACGGGAGCACAAAAAATTTTTGTGCTCCTGCCTATTTCGAGAGTATTCCCAAAAGCAGATATAAGAAAAAGGAGAATTGCGCTTTGGATACCATCAGCCTGTATTATTTTACAGAAGCAGCCAAAGATCTGAATTTCACCCAGACTGTCAACCGGCTCTTCCTATCCCAGCAAAATCTTACGTACCAGATTGCCAAGCTGGAATCCCACTGCGGCTGCAAGCTGTTTGAGCGGAAGCCCAAGCTGCGGCTTACCTACGAGGGGGAGTTGTTCCTGGCGTATGCCCAGGAAGCGGTTGCCTCCGAGAACGACATTCTCTCTGTGCTCCGCTCGGTGTCCGACGAAAACTCTGGGAGGCTGCGGATTGGGGTGTCCACCCCCCGGGCGTCGGCTTTTATTCCCGAAATCCTTAAGGACTTTTCCCCCGCCTACCCCCATGTCGCCATCCAGCTTTTGGATCATCCTTCCTACCAGTTGGAGCGGCTGCTGGCGAACAATGCCATGGACTTCTGCGTGGGAGTGTTCCAAACGCAGAATCCGGAGCTGCGCGCCACCCATCTGCTCAGCGACCAGCTCTACCTGTGCATGTCCGACAGCCTGTTCCGGGAGTATGCCGCAGGCCAGACCGCCGGCGGGCCCGGCTCCGGTCCGAGGGAAGTCTCCCTGGCGGATTTTCCCGGGCTTCCGGTGGCCCTGCCTTCCGATAAGATCCCGCTGTACCGGGTGATCCTGTCCTGCTACGAGGAGGCGGGGGCGACGCCCCATATTCTTCTGACCACGGCCTACCCGCAGATGTTCCGCGCCCTGTATTACCAGGGGACCGCCGCGTTTTTTGCCACCGGCATGATCCTAAGCGATCACCGGCGCAACCGGCCGGCCGGCGTTTCCCCTCTGCGCGCCTTCCCCATGAGCCTCCACGGGGAGCCGGTGAAACGGGAGATTACGCTGCTCTCCAACCGGCAGCGAAGCCTTTCCAAACCGGCCCAGCACTTTGTCCATTTAACCCAGGAATTTTATAAGATTATGGAACGGGAACAGGAAGCGATTTCCCAGCGAAACGCCCTGTAAAGAATGGAAAAATAAAAAAACACCGCTGCAGCCCCCGGCAAACGGGGGGTGCAGCGGTGCCGCGGCGGCTTTACCGCAGGATAATGTCCTCCCGGCCCGGGCCGTTGGACACCATGCTGATGCGCACGCCGATTTCTTTCTCGATGGTCTCCACATAGTTCCGGCAGGCCTCCGGCAGCTCCTGGTACTTCCGGATGCCGCGGATGTCGCAGTTCCAGCCGGGCAGGGTCTTCCACACCGGCTTCGCCCGATCCAGCTTTTCGCTGGCCGGGAAGTCCGTAACCACCTGGCCGTCAATCTCGTAGCCCACGCAGATGGGGATCTCCGGCAGATAGCCCAGAGCGTCCACAATGGTCAGCACCGCCTCCGTGGCTCCCTGGATGCGGCAGCCGTAGCGGCTGGCCACACAGTCGAACCAGCCTACCCGGCGGGGCCGTCCGGTGGTAGCGCCGTACTCGCCCTTATCGCCGCCCCGCTTCCGCAGTTCCTCCGCCTCGTCCCCGAAGATCTCGCTGACAAAAGCGCCGCCGCCTACCGCGCTGGAATAGGCCTTCACCACCGCCGTGATATTCTGGATGGCGTACGGGGGAATGCCCGCGCCGATGGCGCCGTAGGCCGCCAAGGTGGAGGAGGAGGTTACCATGGGATAGATGCCGTGATCCGGATCCTTCAGGGAACCCAGCTGGCCCTCCAGCAGGATCTTTTTCCCGTCCTTCAGCGCCTGGTACAGGTATGCGGAGGTATCGCACACATACGGCTCCACCATATCCCGGTACTCCAGCAGCGTCTGCATCAGGGCGTCCGGATCCATGGGTGGCTTGTGGTACAGGTGCTCCAGCAGCACATTCTTCAGCTGGCAAACCTTCTCCACCCGCTCCCGCAGCACCTTGGTGTTGAACAGCTCGCTGACCTGGATGCCGATTTTGGCGTATTTGTCCGAATAAAACGGCGCGATGCCCGACTTGGTGGA
>CALWEC010000099.1 GCA_944376945.1 uncultured Lachnospiraceae bacterium
TCAAACTTCCACATATACCGCCGGTAAGTCATGGGGTGCATCCGCACGTCTCCCATGGCGGAAATAAACTGCTTGGAGATGGGATGCAGCAGCAGGGCGTTAAAGTACTCCGCCACCTGGGGATCCAGCTGTCCCAGCCCCAGCTGCTCCGCGTCGATAATCCAGTGGTGGCCGCCGAACCGGTTTAAGAACCGCTCCGCCCGCTCGTCCAGAGGGCGGGTGCGTCCCACGCTCTTAAACAGCAGGATGGCCAGGTTCTTCTCGCAGGTCTCGAAGGCCCCGTGGAAATACTCGCCGGAGTGGATGGGTACGCAGTGAACCGTCTGCATTTCCTGGAAGAAACAGAAGGCATCCGAGTAGGCCACCTCCCAGGCCGCGCCGCTGCTGAGCACGTTCCACACCGGATCGTCCTTGTAGGTCATAGCAAACTGGGCCGCGTCCGCCTTCACGCTCTCATGGGCCGCCCCGTAAATTTCCGGAAGCTTTTCAAAGGCCTCCACGGCCTTGTCGTAGGCTCCGTAGCCGTCGTACTCCTTTAACAGCCAGAAGGCAATCTTTAAGGCCGTTCCCTGGCTGTTGCAGTGGACCAGGCTGGGATCCTGATACCACTCGTCGGCGTGGTAATAGGTGATATAATAGTCCGCCGTCTGAGCCGTCAGGGAATCGGCGTAGCCGGACAGGCCTACGGTGACGGCCCCTTTGGCCTTGGCCACCTTTAAGGCTTCCACGGTCTCCGCCGTAGCCTTGGTGGAGGTGGCGATCACCAGCGTGCCGGGACCCACCGTCTTCGGAGTGGCGTTGACAAATTCGCTGCTGTTATAGCCCAGCACCTTCAGACTGCTCTCCTGGCCCAGCAGATACCGGGCCGGATAGGAGGAGGCGAAGGACCCGCCGCAGGCCACGAAAATCACCTGCTTCAGGCCGCCCTGGGCGGCCAGGTCCCCTTTCACCCGCTCCATGACATCTATGACTTCCTGCATTCCCTTTACCATGTCTCTCTCCTCCTTTTTACTCTGCCCGGCACGCCTTGGTGGCTTCCTCGTTGACCCGATACCCGGCCTCCTCCGGCTCCAACACCACGCCGTACTGGGACTTGGCGGCCTCCACGGACACCTTGCCCTCGATCACGTCCTTCCGCACCTTTTCCGCCGGGCGCTTCTTCGGATCTCCGTATCCGCCGGCGCCAGGGGTCACCACCCGAATCACATCCCCCTTCTTTAAAGGAAGGCTGGTGGTCTTATGCCCCATGCGGGTGACGGAGCCGTCCTCCACCGACACCCGGTAGAAGGCGCCGGTGCCGCCGGGCTGTCCGCCCTCCAGCCCCCAGGGCTGGAATTTGTGCCGGTCTCCCAGACCGGTATAGAGCACGTTGTCCTGGAGGATCTCCAGCTCCCGCTCGATTCCCAGGCCGCCCCGATGCTCTCCCGCGCCGCCGGTATCGGTCTTCAGCTCGTATTTCCGGGCCAAAATCTTGGTAAACTCCATCTCCGTGGCCTCGATGGGCATGTTGGAAGTGTTGGTCATGTTCACCTGAACCCCGGACAGGCCGTCAAACTGCCGGGAGGCTCCGCCGCCACCGGCAATCACCTCATGGAAGATAAAGACGCTGTCAGTGCCGATGGCCCCGTCTCCCGCCAGGATGGTGGTGGTGCAGGCGCCGTTTCCGGCGGTGACGATGACGTCCGGGAAAACCGGCGCCAGGGCCCCAAAGATGGCGTCCGGAATCCGCTGCTCACAGTCGATCTGGGCTCCCACCGGGCTGGGCTCCGTAGGATTTACGATACAGCCCTTGGGGGCGATGAGGGTCACCGCCCGGTTGATGCCCTCGTTGGCGGGAATATCGTCTCCCATCAGGGCCTTCACGGCGAAGAACACCGCCGCCTGGGTGCAGGGGTAGGGCACGTTGATGGGCGCCTTGATCTGGTCCGCCGTGCCGGTAAAGTCAAAGATCAGGTCGTCCCCCTTGACGGTGACGGACACGTGGATGGGCAGCGGATCCGGATATTTATCCCCGCAGCCGTCCACATAGTCGGTATACTGGTAGACCCCGTCCGGCAGCCCGGCCACCACGGCCCGAACCCGGCGCTCCGAGTAGGCCACCAGCTCCTTCATGCAGTCGATGAGGGTATCCCCGTACCGGGCGTAGGCCTCCTGAAGCCGCTCCACGCCGATCAGGTTGGCGGAAATCTGGGCCGTCAGATCCCCCTCCCGCTCCTGAGGCACCCGGGTGTTGTCCAGCAGCAGGTCCATGACGCTCTGGTCCAGTTCTCCTTCCTTCCGGATGCGGATCACTGGAATCCGAATGCCCTCCTGGAACAAGGAATCCGCGTCTCCGGAGGTGGAGCCGGGAACCTTGCCGCCAATGTCTGAATGATGGGCAATGTTGGCAATCCAGCCGATCAGCTTTTCCCCGGCAAAGGCCGGCGCGGCGATGACAATGTCCGGCAGATGATTGCCGCCGCCGTGATACGGGTCGTTGGCGATAAACATATCGCCCGGCTTCACATTCTCCCGGCCAAATTTTTCATAGATCTTGGGCACCACGCCCAGCATCGACCCCAAAAGCACCGCCAGGCTTTCCACCTGAGCCACACTGTTTCCGTCCGGATCGATGACGGCGGTGCACACATCCCGGCGTTCCTTCATGTTGGTGGAGTATGCGCTGCGAACGATGATGCCGAAGGTTTCTTCTGAGATGGACATCAGCAGGTTCCGGAGCACCTCCACGGTAACCGTATCAATTTTTCTTCCCATCTTATCTCTCCTCATCGCGGATTTTCAGGTTGCCATAGCCGTCTACGTGAATGGTCCAGCCAGCCGGCACCACCAGAGTGGTGTCCATCTGCTCGCAGATGCAAGGGCCTGGAATGGCCTGGCCCGGCACAAAGCTTTCCCGGTCGTACACCGGCGTCTTCACATAGTAGTCCTGGCCCTGGAACAGAACCTGGCGGGTTCCGATGGGCTCTGGCAGGTCCGCCTCCGGCCGCAGAGGCTCCGGCGCAAGCTCCGGCTTGTCGATGATACCGATGGCGGACACCCGGTAGCTGACAAACTGGACCACCGCGTCCTCCTTGCAGTAGCCGTAGCTGCGCTTGTGCTCCGCGTGGAAGTCCGCCAGCACCTGGGCCAGCGTCTCCTCTGTCATGGTTCCGGAGGGAACCGGAATGCAGATCTCGAAGTTCTGCCGCTGGTAGCGCATGTCCACAAAGTACTGGAACCGCCGCCGGTCCTCCGGCACCCCTTCCTTGTCCAGGAGGCCGTTTCCCTGCTCCGTCATGCTCCGGAACTGTTCCGTCATGGCGTCCACATTGGCCGGCACCCCGTCCAGCACCTTGGTCCGGGACAGGTCGAATTTCGTGTCCGCCAGCAGCAGGCCCAGGCTGCACAGGGTACCCGGGTGCGGCGGAATCAGCACCTCCTTCATGCCCAGCTCCTTGGCCACCTCGCAGGCGTGCAGGGGGCCGGCGCCGCCGAAGGCCATGAGGCTGAATTCCCGCACGTCGTATCCCTTTTCCACAGACACGCTGCGGATGGCCCGGACCATGTTGGAGTTGACCACGGTGATGATGCCGTTGGCCGCCTGCTGCAGGTTCAGGTTCGACCGGTCGCAGATTTTGGTCTGAATGGCGTCTTTGGCCAGCTGGATGTCCACTTCCATGCGGCCGCCCAGAATCCGCTTCTGGTTCAGCTTGCCCAGGACGATGTTGGCGTCGGTGACGCAGGGGTTATCCCCGCCCCGCATGTAGCAGGCCGGTCCCGGCGTGGCCCCGGCGCTTTTGGGCCCCACCTTCAGGGCGCCGCCCTCGTCGATCTTGGCAATAGAACCGCCGCCGGCGCCGATGGTGATGATGTTGATCATGGGAATCCGGGCCGGATAGCCCTCTACGGTCCTCTCGTTGGACACCTGGGGCGTATAGTTCTCGATCAGGGAGATGTCCGCGCTGGTGCCTCCCATGTCAAAGGTAATGATCTTGTCCGCCCCGCACTGCTTCCCGATGTAGGCGGCGGCGATGACGCCGGCGGAAGGGCCGGAAACCGCTGTCTTAATAGGGCAGTCGATGGTCTCCTTGATGGAGATGATGGAGCCGTTGGACTGGGTCACATAGGGCTCCGCCTGGATGCCGATGCCCTTCACCGAATCCCGGAAATTGTTGACGTACTTTTCCATCACCGGTCCCAGATAGCTGTTCAGGACCGTGGTGCTCATGCGGCTGTACTCCCGGAACTCCGGCACCAGCTTGCTGGACACCGTCACATAGACTTCCGGATACTCTTCCTTTATAATCTCCTCAATCCGCAGCTCATGGACCGGATTCACAAAGGAGAACAGGGTACACACGGCGATGGCCGCCACCTTCTGCTCCTTCAGGTACCGGACCACCCGGCGGGTCTCCTCCTCATCCAGCGGCGTGTCCACCGTGCCGTCGTACCGGATCCGCTCGGTCACCGTGCAGTTGAGCCCCGAGGGGATCAGCGGCACCGGTTTCTGGGCCTGAAGGTTATAGAGGGAAGGACGGCGCTGGTTGCCGATCTCCATTAAATCCTTAAAGCCCTTGGTGGTGATCAGCCCGACCCGAGCTCCTTTTTTCTCAATCAATGCGTTGGTTCCCACGGTGGTGCCGTGGGCCAGATAGTTGACAGAGGCGGCGTCCGCCTTTTTGATGGCCAGCACGGCCAGCACGCCCTGAATAATGGCCCGGGAAGGGTCCGCCGGCGTGGAGCTGTCCTTATAGTGAAACAGCTCCCCGGTCTCCTGCTCAAAGACGGAGAAATCTGTAAATGTGCCGCCTACGTCTACGCCAATCATATAAGCCATATGTTTTCACCTCATCCTGCAATGGGAAGTCCACTCCGTATTTCGGTGGCTCATGGTTTATAATGTTATAAAACATTATACTTTTGGGGGAAACCCACGGATGCGGGAAACGCATCCGTGGGATCGGTCTCATACTCTGATTTTAGTGCTCGTTTACCACCACCTGCTCCAGGCAGATACCGGCCTGCTGGCTCAGAACGCCGGAGAGGAAGTCAAAGTTCTGCACGTACGTGCCGGCCACAAAGGCCTGCTCCCGGTAGCAGATAAACACCAGCGGGGACATCTCCAGGGCTCTCTCCCGGAACTGCTGATAAATCTCGTTCCGCTGGGTCTCATCCAGGGTGGTGCGTCCCTGATACAGCAGGTTGTCGATCTCCTCGTCCGCGAAATACGGGGAAGCGTCCATCCGAACCTCGCCGCTCTGATAGAAGATGGTGGCCCAGTCGGGCAGATCCGCCGTCACCTCAATGCCGATCTCCGCCAGAGAGGCCTGGACTACCAGAGCGGTCTGCTCATGGAAGGAGTAGTCGCTGGTGGCCAGAATGTTGCAGCTGAAGCCGTCCGCGTAGCCGGCCTCCGCCAGAAGGGACTTGGCCTTTTCCAGATCCTGGCTGAAATAGTTGTCAAACTCGCCGTTGTATCCCTGCTGTCCCGCAATGGTGGGGAAGCCGTACAGCACTTCGCCCCGGCCGTTAAACGCCGTATCGATGACGGCCTGCCGGTCAATGGCGTAGGCCACCGCCTGGCGCACCCGGTAATCCGCGAAGGGGCTGCCTTCCTCGCAGTTGAACTCCAGCATCATAAACGCGCCCTGACGGCTGTACACGTTCACGTCCGAATTGCCCTCAAACTGGGTCACGGCCGTGGCGCTGACATAGTCGATCAGATCCACCTCGCCGCTGAGCAGGGCATTGTTCCGGGTGGTCTCGTCCAGGTAGAAGATAAAGCTGATGTTTTTGGTCTTGGGAAGTCCCTCTTTGTAGTAGCCGTCATAGCCTTCCACGTCGATCTGCAGGCCCCGGTCCCAGCTGACAAACTGGTAAGGGCCGCAGCCCATGGCGCTGGTGGCAATGTCGTTTCCGGCTTCCATCCAGGCCTGGCTGATGATGGCGCTTTCCGGCAGGCTCAGGTACTCCAGGAAAGGAGCGCAGGGCTCCGCCAGCACGAACTCTACGGTGGAGTCGTCCACCACGTTGACGGTGGTGCCGGCATCCGTAAAGTAGGACTTATAGGTGGCGGTGGAGTCGTCCGCCATAATCCGGTCGAAGCTGTACTTGACATCCGCGGCCGTCACCGGGCTTCCGTCGTGGAAGGTGACGCCGTCCTTCAGCTTGAAGGTATAGGTCAGGTTGTCATCGGAAATCTCGTAGCTGTCCGCTACCTCGCACTCGATCTCCCCTTCCAGGTTATAGCCTACCAGGCCCCGGTAAATATTCTGGAGCATAAACCGGGTGGATACGTTGGAATGGATGTGGGGATCCAGAGTAGAGGGCTCCACGCTGGTGCCCACCAGCAGCGTGTCCACGGTTCCGGCCGCCGGATCCGCCGCCTCGGTTTCCTCCAGGCTTCCGCCGGACTCGGCCAGGGTGCTCTCCCCAGCTGCACCAGTGGTCTCGTCTGAGCCGCCGCTGCAGCCGGCCAACAGTCCCATGGCAAGTACCAGGCTCAGAAAGACGCTTGTGATTTTTCTTGCTTTCATCTTTTTCCTCCTCTTGGATTTTTATGGTTCAGAAGCTCTTCTTCAGCTTCGGATCCAGCACGTCCCGCAGGGCGTCGCCCATCAGGTTGGTGGACAGGATGGTCAGGCACAGGAACAGGGAAGGCCAGAACATATACTGTCCGTTGGTGGCGATGTACGCCCGGGCGTCTCCAATCATCTGCCCCCAGGAGGGAGCCGGCGGCAGTACGCCCAGGCCCAGAAAACTCAGTCCGCTTTCCAGCAGGATGCCGCTGGAAACCGTCAGGCTAAACTGAATGATCAGGGAAGATACAATGTTGGGAAGCAGCGTTTTCAGCAGGATCCGCATGGTGCCGGCTCCCAGAAGCTGCTGGCTCTCCACGTACTCTACCTTCCGAAGCTTTCGGGTGGAGGAATAGGCGATCCGGCAGAAGTGCGGCGTGTAGAGAATTCCTACCACCACCACCAGATTCACCACGCCGGAGCCCCAAAGTCCCACCACCAGCATGGCCAGCAGGATCGACGGGAAGCAGAGGATAATATCCACCACCCGCATGATGGCGTTGCCGATGGAATCCCGGGTATATCCAGCCAAAAGGCCCAGGAGAGTCCCGGCCGCCATGGCGATCAAAGCGCCGCCGAAGGCCACGATCATGGTGGGCTGCAGGCCGATGATCAGCCGGCAGGCAATGCAGCGTCCATACTCATCGGTTCCCATGGGATACTCCGCCGACGGAAGCTGCAGGGTCTGGGTGGCAATGATCTCCAGCGGATCGTGGCTGATCATCAGGCTGCCAAACAGAGCCACAAACAGCAGCGGCACCAAGATCACGATGCTAATCAGAAACTTTTTGTTCCGAAGACATTGTTTGAATACGCTCATCTTCCCCACCTCCTAGCGCGCCCTGGGATCCAGGAAACCGTAGAGCAGATCCACCACCATGTTGGTCAGGATAAAGATGGCGGACAGGATCAGCATACAGCCCTGGATCAGCGGGTAATCCCGATTGTTGATGGCATCCACCAACAGGGTGGCGATGCCCGGCCAGTTAAACACGGCTTCGCAGAGCACCGTGCCGGCAATCAGGCTGCCCAGCTGGAGGCCGATAATAGTCACCACCGGAATCAGCATGTTCCGCATCACATGCTTGCCGTACACCTTTCCCTTGGACAGGCCCTTAGCCCGCAGAGGCCGCACCGACTCGCTTCCCAGGGACTCCAGCATGCTGGAGCGGGTCATCCGCAGAATGGAGGCGGCCACGCCCAGAGCCAAGGCCACCGCCGGCAGGATCAGCCGCTGGATATGGTTATCCAGGCCTCGGGCCACCGGCACATACCCGCTGGACGGCAGCAGCTTCATATTCAGGGAAAACACCAGGACTAAAACGTATCCCAGCACAAACACCGGCACAGAGTTCCCCAGGGAGGATAGGAGGGTCAGGCCCAAATCCAGGAACCCGCCCCGGCGCACCGCGGAAAGGATTCCCAAGGGAATGCCGATGATACAGGCCAGCACCAAGGACACGGCGGCCAGTTCCAGCGTTCGGGGGATCCGGTCGCCTATGGCCTCCGTTACCGGCCGGTTTTCTCCGTAGGAGGTCCCCAGATCTCCGTGGACCAGATCCGTCAGCCAGTTGGTATACTGGGTCATCACCGGCTGGTCCAGCCCCAGTTCCGCCTCCAAGGCGTCATAGGCCTCCTGATCCACCGCGGAGCCATCCCGGCTCAGCATCAGCAGTACCGGGTCGCCCGGCATCATCTGGAGAGCGAAAAACACAATGGTGGTCACCACAAAGATCTGTACAATGGCAGTGGCGATCCGTTTTACCAAAAATTTGATCATCCCTCCGCCTCCTTTCTCAGAAGATGGCAGGCTGCGTAGTGCCCCTCCCCTACCGGCTGCATCTGGGGCTCTTCCTGAGAGCAGATTTCCTTGGCATACAGGCAGCGGGTGCAGAACCGGCAGCCAGCCGGCGGGTTCACCGGGCTGGGGATATCGTCCTTTAACAGCACCCGGTCAATGTGCAGGTACTCAGAGGCTCCCGGAATGGCGGAAAGCAGCGCCTGTGTATAGGGGTGGCTGGGGTTGGCGTACAGATCCGCCGCCTTGGACACCTCGATGATCTTGCCCAGGTACATGACCGCGATCCGGTCGGACACATATTTCACCACCCCCAGGTTGTGGGAGATAAACACGTAGGTAAGCCCCAGTTCCTTCTGAATGTCCCGCAGCAGATTTAAAATCTGGGCCTGGATGGACACATCCAGAGCGGACACCGGCTCGTCGCAGATGATAAACTCCGGATTCATGGCCAAGGCCCGGGCGATGCCGATCCGCTGCCGCTGGCCGCCGGAAAATTCGTGAGGATACCGGTTGGCATAGCCCCGGCTTAAGCCCACCAGATCCAGCAGCTTCAGCACCTCTTCCCGGATCTGCTCCCGAGAGTAGCCTCCTGCGATCCGGTAGGGCTCCGCAATGGTGTCAAACACCCGTTCCTTGGGGTTCAGGGAAGCGAAGGGATTTTGGAATACCATCCGCATCTTGGAACGTTGAGCCCGGTCCAAGGTGCTGACGTCTTTTCCCTTATAAAGAATCTCCCCGGAATCTCGGGGCACCAGACCCAGAATCACCCGGGAGAGGGAGCTTTTTCCGCACCCGCTCTCTCCCACCAGTCCAAAGGTCTCCCCCTTTTCCACCGACAGGGAAATGTCGTCCACCGCGTGGACAAACCCTTTGCCGCTGGAGAACATGCCGTGCTTTACCGGAAAATATTTTTTGAGGTTTTTCACCTCCAGCAACGTCTCGCTCAAACCGCCGTCCCCTCCTTTCGGAATTCCTCCGCCCGATGGCACGCCACAAAGTGCCCCGGCTCCACTTCCACCAGCGCGGGATGCTCCGTATGGCACCGTTCCTGGGCGTTCCAGCATCGGGTGCAAAAATGGCAGCCGGCAGGCATGTTCCGGATATCCGGCACCGTTCCTTCAATGTTAAAGAGCCGTTCCTCCGAAGCGTCCAACCGGGGGATAGAGCGCAGCAGGCCCTGGGTATAGGAATGGCATGGATGGGAAAACAGCTGTTCCCGGGAGGCCATTTCCATCATGTTGCCTCCATACATAACAATGATCCGGTCCGCCATATCCTTTACCACATCCAGATCATGGGTAATCAGGATAATTCCCACATCAAACTGATCCCGGCTCTGGCGCAGCAGATCCATAATCTGAGCCTGTACGGTTACATCCAAAGCAGTGGTCGGCTCGTCCGCGATCAGCAGCCGGGGGTGACAGCTTAGGGCGATGGCGATCATCACCCGCTGGCACATTCCGCCGGAAAGTTCAAAAGGATAGGAGGCAAACACCCGCTCCGGGCTGGGGATCCCTACGGTACGAAGCATGTCCAGCGACCGCTTTTTGGCCTCCTCCTTGCTTACCTTTTCGTGGGCCAGAATCCCCTCCATCAGCTGGCTTCCTACGGTAAACACCTGATCCAGGGACATGATTGGTTCCTGGAAGATCATAGAGATCTCCTTTCCCCGGATCTTGCACATTTCCTTGTCGCTGAGTCCCACCAGTTCCCGGCCCCGGTAACGGATACTGCCGGAGGCAATCACGCCCTGCTCCGGCAGCAGTCCCATAATCGACAGGGAGGCCATAGTCTTCCCGCTTCCGCTCTCTCCTACGATTCCAAGGATCTCGCCCTGTTCCAGCTGAAAGGTCAGGCCGTCCACCGCGGCAAACTCCTGCTTTTTATTGCGGAAAACCATCCGGACATCCTGTACCTGCAGCAAAGGTTCCTTCAAATACGATCACTCCCTTCCACTTCTATCCGCGCCCTGTCCTACCAAAAAGGATTCAGGAATTTTGTACAATCGTCATATGATAATCTTCCGGAATCGGACGCCCATGTCCAAAAGCCCCGGACTGAAGACACACCTGGGCAGAGAAATGGGCCGCCGCCTCCGCCGCCTGCCGGATAGCTTCCGGCTCCGGTCCTTTTTCCGGATCCGTCCAGACAGCAGCCAAATGAACCAAGAGCGCGGAGGCAAAGCCATCTCCAGCGCCCATGGTATCCACCGGTTCCACGTATTCGCTGGGCTGCTCCAGAAAAGCAAAACCGTCATAGAGCAAAGCGCCCCGGGAGCCTCGGGTAGCCACCGCCAGGCTCAACCCCAGCCCCGTTGCCTGCCTCAGCAGCCTTTTGGCCTCCGCATCCGTTAGATCCGAACAGGATAGAAACGCAATATCCGCCAGAGAAGCTACCTGCCGCAGCCGGTCCGGCTCATTCCACCGGGTGGAAAAATCATAGGACAAGAGCACCCCAGTCTCTTTTATGTTCCTCAGCTCCCCGTCCAGATAACTGTTGTTGGAAGTATGCACAATATGATAGGTTTGAATATAGTCCAAATCCGCTTGTTCCAGCCTCAAGGGATGCTGCCGGAGTACGCCGCCCTTATTGCTGCCCAGAAAAACCCGATCGCCATCCTCCAGGGTTACCCGGGCTGCCCCGTTTTCCCCTTCATAATGACGGCAGCGGGAAATATCCAAATCCAGTTCCCGCACAGTCCTCTGGATGTGCTCCGCCGCGGCATCGTTCCCAAACGCCCCCAGAAATCCCGCCTCCGCTCCCTGCATACGCGCGAAAACCGCCACATTCAGAGCCTGTCCGCCCGGATACATGGTATTGGTATGTACATACTGATCACTGACATTGTCCCCGATCCCCAAAAGCCGAACCGTTTCCCTCCCCATTCTTATTCCTCCCGGTCGTATCTTCATAGTGTTAAGATAAGACCTCATATATGATTATAATACATTATATCAAAAAAGTCGGTTATTGCAAGAGTTATTTTGTTTTTTCCTGCCTTTCATTCACTTATTTTCTTTTCTTTCGGCAAAAAGCGTAAAAGCATTTAATAGATTTAATTTATTTTTTATCAGGCACTTTTGGCATGTATCTTGCTGTTATAACATTTTTTCTTGATTTCTTTTCTATTTTTCTTTGCGCTGTTGGAAAAAAATTTTATTTCAAAAGAGAAATAATCATTTTATAACTTCAAAATTTTCATTCTTTTTCTTCTTTTATCCGTCTTAAAAAAAGAAAAATGTAAAAAATCCTATTTTTCCTTTACATTTCGGTGTTGTATGCTATGATAGAAAGGAAAGAAGATCGGATAAAAGAACAGGGGGAGAGAACACATGATCAATTCCAACAGCATAACCCCGTTGTATCTACAGGTAAAAGAACATATTCTGAATGATATTCACGGAGGCAAATACCTGCCCAGCGGCCGGCTGCCCTCGGAAAAAGAACTGGCCGCCATGTATAATGTAAGCCTGATCACCATCCGCCGGGCCATCAGCGAACTAGTGGACGAACAAATATTGCAGAAAAAGCAGGGCAAGGGAACTTTCGTCACGAAAAAGAGCTTTTCCCGGCCCTACTACCAGAACGCCCTGAGCTTTACGGAAATCTGCCAGGCCAATGGAATGCGGGCTTCCGCAAAACTGCTGCAGCGGGAGATACTGCCCTATCCCGCGCCAGAGATCCTGAAGCAGCTGGCGCTGCCCGAAGGGAGCCCGGTTCTTCTCATTGAGCGGCTACGTTTTGCGGATGGCATTCCCATCGTTATTGAAAAAAGCTGTTTTTCAATGGAATATGATTTTCTTCTGGAAGCAGACCTGGAAAAGAATTCCATGTACCAGATCATCCGGGAAAACCGGACCGTAGACCTGCAACCCGTCATTGGGCAACGTTTTGTAAAGATTACCAAAGCCAACACGCGGATCGCCCGCTATCTGAACATACGGGAATCCACTCCCATTCTTCAGTATGAAGGAATCTGTTGGGAAATGATTTCTGACCGGCCAGCCCATACATCGTTTCAGACCGGTTACGGAGAGCAGATGGATTTTGCCCTGCGGTTTTAAAATGCACCGCCGAATACGCCTTCCATCAAACAGCCGCTCTGCTTATCCAGCAGAGCGGCTGTTTGATATCTATTTCATAAAAATTTACTCTTTCTGCCTTTTCTTCGCATGGAACGCAATTCCCAGGCCGCCCGCGGCCGCTGCGCACAGCACCGCCCAGAACACCGGTCGGCCCGTATCACCTGTTTTCGGGGCATCCGGCGTCTCCGGCTGCACTTCTTCGGCCGGAGCCGTCTCCGTAGGCTTGGTAGGTTCGGTAGGATCCTCCGTAGGTTCGGTAGGATCCTCCACCGGCTGGGTGGGCTCCTCCGCCGGTTCCGTGGGTTCCTCCGCCGGTTCGGTGGGCTCCTCCACCGGCTGGGTAGGCTCCTCCGCCGGTTCCGTAGGCTCCTCCGTAGGCTGGGTAGGTTCCTCCGCCGCCGTAAAGCTCCACTGGCCTTTGGCGGTTACCACG
>CALWEC010000100.1 GCA_944376945.1 uncultured Lachnospiraceae bacterium
ACGGAAAGACCATCCGTCTTATGACCTCGGCCCAGGACCACAAGCGGGCCAAGGACGGGGACCAGGGGCTTAACACCGGCGGCATGGGGACCTTCTCCCCCAGCCCCTTCTACACGGAAGAGGTGGATGCCTTCTGTAAGAAATACATTTACCAGCCTACGGTGGACGCCATGGCGGCGGAGGGCCGCCCCTTCCAGGGCGTCATCTTCTTCGGCCTGATGCTGACGGAAGACGGGCCCAAGGTGCTGGAATACAACGCCCGCTTTGGGGATCCGGAGGCCCAGGTGGTGCTGCCCCGGATGGAGAACGACATCGTGGACGTGTTGGAGGCCTGCGTCCAGGGGACCTTGGACCAGGTGGAACTGAAATTCGCGGACAATGCCTGCGTCTGCGTGGTGCTGGCTTCCGGCGGCTATCCGGAGCATTATCAGAAGGGCTACGAGATCCACGGCCTGGAAAACTTTGACGGGAAGGACGGCTACTACGTGTTCCACGCCGGCACCAAGGCGGAGGACGGCAGGATGCTGACCAACGGCGGCCGCGTCCTGGGGGTGACGGCCCTGGGGGCTACCCTGCAGGAGGCCCGGGCCAACGCCTACGGGGCCACGGAATGGGTGGACTTTACGGACAAATATTGCCGTTCCGACATCGGAAAGGCCATCGACGAGGCGTAAACGCGCTGGGATTTGGCGGGAGTCCTGCAAAGGGCTCCCGTTTTTTGAAAAGCGAGGGACGAATATGATCTACATAACCGGCGACTGCCACGGGGATTACCGGCGGCTGAACACGGAAAACTTCCCGGAGCAGAAGGAGATGACCCGGGACGACTACGTGATCGTCTGCGGGGATTTTGGCTACTGGGACCGGTCCAAGGAGCAGGAATGGTGGCGGAAATGGCTGTCGGAGAAGCCCTTCACCCTGCTGTGGGTGGACGGAAATCATGAGAACTATGACATGCTGGGGGAATTGCCTGCGGAAGAGTGGAAGGGCGGAAACATTCACCGGATGGGGGAGAACCTGTTTCATCTCATGCGGGGACAGGTGTTTGACCTGGACGGAGCGGTTTTTTTTACCTTTGGCGGCGCCCGCAGCCACGACATCCAGGACGGGATCCTGGATCCGGATTCCCCCACCTTTGCCGCGGACTATAAGCGGCTGAGCCGCCGCCGGGCCCTGTTCCGGGTCAAGCATGTGTCTTGGTGGGAGGAGGAAATGCCAAATCCCGCCGAAATGGAGGAAGGGCGGCGGAACCTGGAAGCCCACGGAAACCAGGTGGACTTTGTGGTGACCCACTGCGCCCCCACCTCGGTTCAGGCACTTTTGGGCGCCGGCCGGTACCGGCCGGATCTTCTGACCGACTATCTGGAGGAAATCCGGCAGCAGTGCTCCTATAAGCGGTGGTTTTTTGGCCATTATCATGATAACCGGAATGTAACGGATCGGGATTTGCTGCTGTATGAGCAGCTGGTACGAATTTGGTAAAATTTCCAAAACTTACATGGACAAAAAAGGTTTTGCGTGTTATACTAAAAAGCAGAGGCGGAAAAAGTTCCATAATCGCTTCAAAATACAGAAAACGGAGGACAGTCCAATGGCAGAGTTAAAAGGCAGCAAGACGGAGAAAAACCTTCAGGAGGCATTTGCCGGCGAGTCCATGGCCCGGAATAAATACACGTTTTTTGCTTCCAAGGCGAAAAAGGACGGCTATGTGCAGATCTCCAAGATCTTTGAGGAGACGGCAGCCAACGAGAAGGAGCATGCGGAGCTTTGGTACAAGCTGCTGAACGATGGCATCGGCACCACAACGGAAAATCTGGAGGAAGCGGCCCAGGGCGAAAACTACGAGTGGACGGATATGTACGACCGGTTCGCCAAGGAAGCCCGGGAGGAAGGCTTTGACCACATCGCGGATCTGTTTGAAGGCGTAGGCCAGATTGAAAAAGAGCATGAAGCCCGCTACCGCAAGCTTCTGTCCAACATTGAAAACGGCCTGGTGTTCTCCCGGGACGGGGACATGGTATGGCAGTGCGGCAACTGCGGCCATATTGTCATCGGCAAGCAGGCCCCGGAGGTTTGCCCGGTGTGCGCCCATCCCCAGGCGTATTTCCAGCTGAAAGCGGAGAATTACTAAAAACAGGAGCCGTCTCCGGCGGAAGCGGAAACGGCGCAAAGGACAATGGATCGATAGCCCAACGTACCGGCCGCCAGGCGGAAAGGGATTTCCCTTTCCCCTGGCGGCTGTTTTGCGCGGAGTTTTTAGGGCAGTTTCTCCGGCGCCAGCAGCCGGATGGCCCCGTACCGGGTGGTTAAGATCCCCTGGCGGCGGAAGCGGGCCAGAATCCGGCTGACGGTGACCCGGCTGACGCCCACAAACGCCGCGATCTGTTCGTGGGTATAGGCCACATCCCGGTTTCCGGCCCCTTCCTGCCGCAGGAAATCCGCCACCCGCTGCTCCGCCGGCAGAAAGGAAATCTGATGGATCTGGCCGGAGAGCATCCGCACGGTCCGGGAGAGGGAGGAGATCATGGACAGGGCCAGATCCGGCTGCTCCCGGAAGCAGGTCAGCACATTTTCCCGGCGGATGGAGACAATCCGGGAGGCCTCCAGCGCCTGGGCGGAGGTGGATCGGAGGGAACCGGCGAAAAAGGCGGCCTCCCCCAGCACCGCCGGCGTGCGGTAGACGGTGAGGGTTTTTTCCGTCCCTTCCTCCGAGGTGACAAAAACCCGCACCTTCCCCTCCTGCAGGCAGTAAAAAAGAGGGGCGGGCTGCCCTTCCCGGTAAATCCATTCGCCAGGCGAGTAGGTGCGGGCGGTGGGAAGCTTTTCCGCCCATTGGAGGAAGCCGGCTGGCAAATTCAAAAAATCCAGATCCTTCATGGAAACTCCTTTCCTCCTCCGGCGGAGGGCGCGGAGGCGTTTTCCCCAGGGGATGCTTTTGATCATAATTGTAGCATAAGATACAATTCTTTGGCAAGGGAAAACGATAACGGGGAAAAGAATCCAACAGAGGAAACGCTTGCATTTCCCTTTGGGATGTGGTAGCATAGATAGAAAATTTGAAAACAAATGAGGTAGAGCCATGAGTGAGAAATTGAGAGTGGGTATTCTGGGAGCCACCGGTATGGTGGGCCAGCGCTTTATCACCCTGCTGGCGGAGCATCCTTGGTTTGAGATTGTATCCCTGGCGGCCAGCCCCCGTTCCGCGGGAAAAACCTATGAGGAAGCCATAGAGGGCCGCTGGAAGCTGGACATTCCCCTGCCGGAGCAGGTCAAAAAGCTGGTGGTGCGGAACGTCAACCAGGTGGAGCAGGTGGCCTCGGAGGTGGACATGGTGTTCAGCGCCGTGGACATGACCAAGGCGGAAATCCGGGCCATTGAGGAGGCCTATGCCAAGACGGAGACCCCGGTGGTTTCCAACAACAGCGCCCATCGCTGGACGCCGGACGTCCCTATGGTCGTGCCGGAGATCAACCCGGGCCATCTGGAGGTCATCCCGTTCCAGAAAAAGCGGCTGGGCACGGACCGGGGCTTTATTGTGGTAAAACCCAACTGCTCCATCCAGAGCTATACGCCGATGCTCCACGCCCTGAAGGAATTTGTCCCCACCACCGTGGTGGCTACCACCTACCAGGCCATTTCCGGCGCCGGGAAAACCTTCCAGGATTGGCCGGAGATTCTGGACAACGTGGTTCCCTATATTGGCGGCGAGGAGGAAAAGAGCGAGCAGGAGCCGCTGCGGATCTGGGGTTCCATCCAGAACGGGGAGATTGTCAAGGCCCAATCCCCTATCATCACCTCCCAGTGCCTGCGGGTGCCGGTGAGCAACGGCCACATGGCGGCGGTGTTTATGTCCTTTGAGAAAAAGCCCTCCAAGGAGGAAATCCTGGACCGGTGGGCCAGCTTCCGGGGCCTGCCTCAGGAGCTGAAGCTGCCCAGCGCGCCTCAGCAGTTTATCCACTATTTTGAGGAGGACGACCGGCCCCAGCCCCGTCTGGACCGGGATCTGGAGGGCGGTATGGCGGTATCGGCCGGACGGCTCCGGGAGGACACGGTTTACGATTACAAATTTGTGGGCCTTTCCCACAACACCCTGCGGGGCGCGGCCGGCGGCGCGGTGCTGATTGCGGAGCTGCTGAAGGCCCAGGGCTATATAACGAAAAAATGAGCAAATCCCTATACATTGCCGAGAAACCCAGCGTAGCGCAGGAGTTTGCCAAGGCATTGAAACAGCATATGGTCCGGAAAGACGGGTATCTGGAGAGCGAGGGAGCGGTGGTCACCTGGTGCGTAGGCCATCTGGTGACCACGAGCTATCCGGACGCCTACGATCCGGCGCTGAAAAGGTGGAGTCTGGATACTCTGCCTTTTTTGCCTACGGAATTCCGGTACGAGGTCATCGGTACCGTGCGCAAGCAGTTCCAGATTGTCAAGGGGCTGCTGAACCGGGACGATGTGGACACCATCTATGTGTGCACAGACTCCGGGCGGGAGGGGGAGTATATCTACCGGCTGGTAGAGCAGATGGCCGGGGTCCGGGGAAAAAAGCGGAAGCGGGTGTGGATCGATTCCCAGACGGAGGAGGAAATCCTCCGGGGCATCCGGGAGGCCAAGGATCTGTCCGCCTATGACAACCTGGCGGCCTCCGCCTATCTGCGGGCCAAGGAAGATTACCTGATGGGCATCAATTTTTCCCGGCTGCTGACCTTAAAGTATGGGAATACCATCTCCCGGTTTATGGGGGAGAAGCGCACGGTGGTTTCCGTGGGGCGGGTGATGACCTGCGTCCTGGGCATGGCGGTGCGGCGGGAGCGGGAAATCCGGAATTTTGTCAAAACCCCTTTTTACCGGGTGGCAGCCCGGCTGGATGTGGAGGGCCGCAGCCTGGAGGCGGAATGGCGGGCCGCTCCCGGAAGCCCCCATTTCCAGAAGCCGTATCTGTACAAGGACAATGGCTTCCGGGAGCGGGAGCGGGCGGAGGCGCTGGTCCGGGAGCTGGGACAGCCGGAACCGGCGGCCATGGAGCTGGTCAAGAAGGAGCGGAAGACGGAGAAAAAGAACCCGCCCCTGCTCTTTAATCTGGCGGAACTGCAGAATGTCTGCTCCAAAATGCTGAAGCTAAGCCCGGATGAAACGCTGAAGGTGGTCCAGGAGCTGTACGAGAAGAAGCTGGTCACCTATCCCCGCACGGACGCCCGGGTGCTTTCCACCGCCATCGCCAAGGAGATCGGCAAAAACATCGGCGGGCTGAAGGCCATTCCCGGGGTGGCCTGGGCGGCGGAGGAGATCCTGGAGAAGGGGCTTCACAAGGGGATTGGGAAAAGCCGCTATACCAACGATAAGCAGATTACGGACCACTATGCCATTATCCCCACCGGCCAGGGGATTGGCGGCCTGTCCAAGCTGTCCCCCACCTCGGTGAAGGTATACGAGCTGGTGGTACGCCGGTTTTTGAGCATCTTCCTGCCGCCGGCGGTCTACCAGAAATATCAGCTGGAGCTGGTCCGGGGCGCGGAGCATTTCTTCGCCAGCTTCCGGGTGCTGACGGAGGAAGGGTATCTGCGGGTGGCCGGGAACCCGGCCGCCCGGCGGAAAGGGGCGGAAGCCGGGGAGCCGGAAACCTCCGAGGGCCTCGCCGAAGCCGATTTGAAAAACGACCCGGAGTTTCTCCGAATCCTGGACAGCCTGAAGAAAGGCAGCTGTCTGCCGGTTCAAAAACTGGAGGTGCGGGAAGGGGAAACCGCCCCGCCCAAGCGTTATACCTCCGGCTCCATGATCCTGGCCATGGAAAACGCCGGGCAGCTGATTGAGGACGAAGAACTGCGGGCCCAGATTAAGGGCAGCGGGATTGGCACCTCCGCCACCCGGGCGGAAATTTTAAAAAAGCTGGTGAGCATCCGCTATCTTTCCCTGGCCAAAAAAACGCAGGTGCTTACGCCGACGCTGCTAGGCGAGGTGGTGTACGACACGGTGGAGGGTTCCATCCGCTCCCTGCTGAATCCGGATTTGACGGCCAGCTGGGAGAAGGGCCTGACCATGGTGGCAGAAGGGGAGATCACCGAGCAGGCGTACATGGATAAGCTGGAGGGCTTTATCCGAAGAAGGACAGACGCGGTGCTCCAGCGGAACCAGAGCGCGCAGATTTACCAAGCCTACCAGCAGGCCGCCGGGTACTATCGGAAGCCTGCCGCCCGCCGCCCGGCGGAGGCTCCGTCCGGCGCCCCGGCGGAAGGCTAGAGCGGCGGGCGGGGCGGTTTTCCGCCTGCCGGAATGAGGCCTGGATACAAGAAATAGCGGGATTTTTTGTTCCTCCGTACTTGTCAGAATACAGACGTGGGAGTATAATAACAGATGAGTCGGATTGCAGAAGGAGGTAAGAAAAATGGCAAAGGACGAAAAAAAGACGGAAGAAAAAGCGCCGGCGCGGGTAGAGGCGATCGAGACCAAAAAGGAAGAGACGAAGAAGATTGCTACCAAGGCTTCCCGTGCCAAGGCGATCGATACGAAAGCAGGAAAGGTAAAGGCCATTGAGGATAAACGGCCGGATAAAAAGGCTCCCAACCGCGGGAAGAAGCACGCAGCGGAGAAAACCCAGGAAGTGTACATCCAGTACGGCGGCTACGAATTCCAGGTAGAGGCCGTGGTGGAGCGGGTGAAGCAGGCCTATGTGGCCGAGGGGCACCGGGTTTCCAGCATCCACAGCCTGCAGGTATATATGAAGCCCGAGGAAGGTGTGGCGTATTACGTGATCAATGGAAAATCCGAGGGCAAATCGGTCCCTCTGGGAGAGTAAAGGCAAAGGAAAGGCCGCCGGCATGTCGCCGGCGGTTTTGTGTTTCCTGGGAGAGGAGTAGAGTCGGCTTTTTTAAAAGAACTTGCGAAAAAAGTGGTGAGGGTTGTGGAGAACTTGGCTTTTTGGAAAATCCTATCGAAAAAAGCGGTTCAAATGGAGGAGCGGAACGGATTTTATCAAAAGAATTACACAAAAAGCCGTCTGACCCAGCGGGCAGAACGGTTCCCAGAGAAAAAATCGTCAATAGAACCGTTCGGAACCGCCATGGGGACGGCTTTTTTAAAGAAATTTGAGAAAAAAGCGGTGCTCAAAAAGAGCAGAACGGCTCTCAGAACAATTATCGAAAAAAAGCGGTTGGAAGGCGCTGCCCCAAGCCCACCGATAGAAGCGGCGAGAGAAGCTGCATCAAACATACAGATAGAAGCGGCGAGAGAAACCGCGCAACCTACCTAGGCAAAACAAGCCACACCAACCACTTAGACGAAAGAACCGGGAAAGCAAGCCAGCTTTCCCGGTTCTTGCCCTGCCATCCCGCAGGCGCGTTAGAAGGGCGTCCCGTACAGGTCGTAGGGGGTCACCTGGTACACGTAATAGTTGAGCCAGTTGGTGTACAGGGCGTTGGCGTGAAGGCGCCAGGTC
>CALWEC010000101.1 GCA_944376945.1 uncultured Lachnospiraceae bacterium
GCCACCAGCACCCCGATGACGTACAGGGAATAGGCCGCCAGCATGGCGTACCGGCCAAAGAAAATCTGGGCAAACAGCACGTAAATAGGAAGCCGGGCCGAGCAGGACATAAAGGGGGTTACCATCATGGTCCGCCGCCGGTCCCGTTCGTTCTCCAGGCCCCGGCTGGCCATCACCGCCGGCACCGTACAGCCAAAGCCCAGGATCATCGGCAAAAACGCCTTGCCGGAAAGGCCCACCCCTCCCATGATCTCGTTCATCACATAGGCCACCCGGGCCATATAGCCGCTGTCCTCCAGGAAGGCCAGGGCCAGGAACAGAATCACAATGTTGGGCAGGAAGGTAAGGATGCCTCCCACTCCGGCCACCACCCCGTCCACCGCCAGGGAAACCACCCAGTCGGAGGTGCCGATGCCGGTAAGGAACTGGGCCAGGCTGCCGGAAAACCACTCCAAGGCCTGCTCAAAGTAGCCCTTCAGGAAATCTCCTACCGTAAAGGTCAGGAAAAACACCGCCGCCAGAATCACAAAGAAGATGGGCACGCCCCACACCCGGTGGGTCAGGATCCGGTCCGCCCGCTCCGTGGCCGCCGCCGCGCTCTCCCGGTTAAAGAGACATTCCTCCACCACTTCTTCTATGTACGCGTACTTCTCGTTGATGATCTGGGTTTCGTAATTTTTATCCAGCACCTGGGGCAGGTCCAGCGGATACTGCTTCTGTACTTCCTCGTCCTGCTCCAGCAGCTTGATGGCGGTCCAGCGGGGGTTTTTCATTTCTCCATAGGCTTCCGCCAGAGCCGTCTCCAGCTTTCCAATCTTGGCTTCCAGGCCGTTGCTGTAGCGCACCACCACATCGTGGGGATCTTCCTGGTAGTGATGGATCGCCGCGTGGAGCAGCACGTCCAGGCCGGTGCGCTTCCGGGCGGAAACCGGCACCACCGGGATCCCTCCCAGCATCTCCGGCAGCCGGTGGGTGTCAATCTCCATGCCCCGCTCCTGCACAATATCCATCATATTCAAAGCCAGGACCATGGGCTTGTGAAACTCCAAAAGCTGCATGGTCAGATACAGGTTCCGCTCCAGGGAAGAGGCGTCCACCACGTTGACAATAACGTCGATCTCCCCTTCCATAATGCTCTTGCGGGCCACCTTTTCTTCCATCGAATAGGAGGTCATGCTGTAGATGCCCGGCAGGTCAATCAGCCGCACCTTATGGCCTTTGTAGGTGGTTTCACCCTCCACCCGCTCTACCGTCACCCCCGGCCAGTTGGCCACCTTCAGGTTTGCCCCGGTAAAGGCGTTAAAGAGGGTGGTCTTGCCGCAGTTGGGATTGCCCACAAAACCGATGGTAATCACCGTGTCCTGCATATCCGTCTTTTTCATACCGCCGCCCCCTTGACCTGTATGCCGGAGGCGATGCCGGCCCCCAGGGCCAGCCAGGTCCCCCGGACCTTAATGATCACGGTGCCGGTGCGCTTCCGGTTCATCACCTGCACCGGAATCCCCTCATTGATGCCCAAGGCCTCCAGCCGGCGGGCAATGCTGGCCGCCACCTCTACCTTTTCCACCTGGTAGGCCTTCCCCATCTCTCCTTCTGACAGTTTCATCCTGCGCCTCTTTCTATAAAAAGTTAGACCATTCTAATTTTTCTGGAATAATGTAGCACAGTTCCTGGGCTTTGTCAACACGATTTTCCCCGGCGGGAGTCCGCGTCCGGCTCCGGGTAGCGGTGGGAAAGCCGGGGCCGGAAAAAGCGGTTCTTGACCTCCCGCCAGCGGAAGGGAATCAGCGGATACAGGTAGCTGGTACCAGCGATGGTCTTGTTGGTGACGATGGCCAGCGCCATCACCGCCATCCCCAGGCCAAAGCCCCACACGTTGAACAGGGAGGTCAGCACCACCAGCAGCAGCCGCAGGAATTTGATGGCGTAGCCCAGCTCGTAGCTGGTCTGGGTATAGTTGGCCACGGTGACAAAGGCCATGTAAAGCATAATTTCCGAATTAAACCAGCCGGACTGGACGGAAAAATCCCCCATCACGATACCGGCGATAATGCTGAGGGGCGTGGACAGCATGCTGGGGGTGTTTACCGAGGCCAGCCGCAGCCCGTCCACCGCCAGCTCCAAAATCAGGATCTGGAACACCAGCGGCACGTTTACATTCTCCGCCGGGCGGATAAAGGACAAGGCCTCCGGCAGCCAGTGGGTATTCTGCATCAGCAGCAAATACACGGGAATCAGGAACAGGGCCACCAAGGCCGTCAAAATCCGGGTAATCCGCAGGTAGGTGCCGGTGATAGGCGGAAAATAGTAGTCGTCCGCCGCCTCGGCAATGTCAAACACCGAGGAGGGCAGCACCATGGCGGCGGGGGAATTGTCCACCAAAATTACCAGGTTTCCCTCCAGCAAACAGGCCGCCGCCGTGTCCGGCCGCTCCGTATACTTAAATTTCGGGAAAGGATTGTACCATCGGTGGGTGTACAGGCATTCGGCCAGGCTTTCCTGGTTCATGGTCAAGGCGTCCACCTGCACCGTCTGCAGCCGCTTGCGGATTTTCTGAAGCAGCGGCTCCTGGACCCGGCCTTCCACATAGACTAAGGCAATGTCCGTCCGGGAGGCCGTCCCTACCTGAAAAATTTCCAGCCGCAGCCGGGGATCCCGGATCCGCCGCCGGATCAGCGCCGTGTTGGCGATGATGGTTTCCGAAAAACCGTCCCGGGAGCCCCGCAGCACCCGGTCCTTGTCCGGCTCCTGGACGCCCCGGCTGGGATAATTCCGGATGTCAAAAACCAGGCCGGACCGGTATCCCTCCACCAGCAGTATCCCCAAACCGGAGAGCACCGCCGTCACCAGCTTGTCCACCGAGGTTTCCAGCTGGACGCTGCCAAAGGCTGTGTCCCGGGCCAAGAATTCCTCCGCCGTCCCCGGTATCTGCTCCGGCCCCAACCCCAGGAAAAACTGGAGGATCCGCTGGACGTTTATATCCGACACAAAACCAGTCACATGGTAAAAATAGGCTTCCCGGCCGCCGATCCAAAGCCGCCGTTCCAGAATATCAAAATTGGCGTCCGGCCGCAGCTGCCGCCGCAGGGCCGCCAAATCCCCGGCCCACTGCCCGCTGAGATTTTCTTCCATCATAAAAGCACCTCGCTCTTTCCGGAAGGGAAACCTTCCGGCTCCCTGTTAGGATAAGCGAGGCGCTGGTTTTTTATGCGTTCTCCCATTTTTCCTTGCCGCTTAGGTATCGGAAAGGCACGGCGTTCCGGAACCGGGAAGACGCGGCGCTCCAGAACCGGGAAGACACGGCGTTTCCTAAAGAATCCGGCCCGCTTCGTCCGGCCGTAAAGCCTGGCCGCCCGGACGTCACAGGTTTTTAACTTTGAATTCCCGCTCGGTTTCCCGGCGGAGGTCGTTTTTGGCCATGGTTTCCCGTTTGTCGTACAGTTTTTTACCCCGGGCCAGGCCAATCTGCACCTTGACCAGGCTGCCCTTAAAGTAGACCTGAAGCGGCACGATGGTATAGCCCTTGGCGGACACCTTGCCCATCAGCTTATGGATCTCGTACCGGTGCAGCAGCAGCTTCCGGACCCGCAGGGGATCCTTGTTAAATATGTTTCCTTTTTCATAGGGGCTGATGTGCATGCCGTAGATAAACAGCTCCCCCTTGTTTTCCTTGATGAAGGATTCCTTCAGGCTGCACTTGCCCATGCGCAGGGACTTAACCTCCGTACCGGCCAAGGCGATGCCCGCCTCGTAGGTGTCCTCGATAAAATAGTCGTGACGCGCCTTTTTGTTGTTGGCGATCAGTTTGATGCTTTCCTTCCCCATTTTTACTCCTGCTCTTCCAAATCAAAATCAATGGTATCCCGCTCCGGGTCTACGCCGGCCACGGTAATCCGCACCGGCTGGCCCAGCCGGTACGTCCGGCCGGTCCGTTTTCCCACCAGGCAGTGCTGCTTTTCGTCCAGTTCAAAATAATCCCCGGGAATCCGGCTCACCGGCACCAGGCCCTCCACGGTGCTGGGAAGTTCCACGTAAAAGCCCCAGCGGACCACTCCGGAAATCCGTCCTTCCCAGGTTTCCCCGATATGGCTTGCCATAAACTGGGCCATTTTCTTCTTGGTTACGGCCCGCTCCGCCTCCACCGCCCGGCGCTCCCGCTGGGAGGAAAGGGCGGAGACCTCCGTTAGAATACTATGATAATGCTCCCGCCGCCCTGGGTCAAGAGCCCCCCGGAGATTTTCTTTCAGGATCCGGTGGATCTGCAAATCCGGGTACCGGCGGATGGGGGAGGTAAAATGGCAGTAATACGGGGCCGCCAGCCCAAAATGCCCCGCGCACTCCGGGCTGTATTTGGCCTGCTGCATGGAACGCAGGGCCAGGCGGCTTACAAAGGCTTCCTCCGGGGAATCCTCCAGCTGGGCCAGGATCTTTTGAAGATCCCCGGGGTGGATTTTCCCCTTGCCTGCCCGGAACCGGACCCCCAGGGAGCGGAGGATCCGGGCCAGCTCCTGGATCTTCTCCGGATCCGGCTCCGGGTGCACCCGGTACACAAAGGGAAGCTCCTGCCAGTAAGCCTCCTCCGCCACCGTCTCGTTGGC
>CALWEC010000102.1 GCA_944376945.1 uncultured Lachnospiraceae bacterium
TTTTACACTTCCGCCGTTCTGTCTATACAGACCTGGAAAGATGACTATTGAGAAGCCAAAAAAGGGAAACTATATTTTATATAGAAGGAACAAAGGACCGGCCGGACCGGATCCGGAAGGGAGGAACAGACATGGCACACGAGATACTGGCCGCCAAGCTCTGCGAGCTGGATCAGAAAATCGGGCGTCTCCACAGCCGGATCCGGCTGTGCGAGACGGAGGATCCGGAGGAAATCCGGCGGGAGCTGGATTCCCTCCGGCGGGAATGCCAGGTGGAGCGAGGAGCCCTGCGGGACCGGATGCGCTTCAGCCGTTCCCGGACGGCGGCCCGGATTGCCGGGACCTTTGACCAGATCGCGGAGATTTTAGAGCGGGCCCGGCAGGAGGGGACGCTCCCGGAAGAAATGCTCCCGGAGGAGCGGATTCTGCTGGCAGAATATATGCTGGACTTTGCCCTCCAATCCGCGGATGAGGCGCTGCTGGCCTCCCTGGAGGCCATCGAGGGGCAGCTTTCCTGGGAGGCTGCCGGCAGCCCGCTTCCCGGCCAGGCCCGGGAGGGCCAGACGGTATCCAATGAAAACGAAACAAAGGAGGCGAATTTCCTGTGAAAGAAGTAAAATCCCCTAAAAAGCCTTTGATCTATTACTATGGGATTGTGCTGCTGGTGCTGCTGCTGTTCAACCTGTTTGTCTCCCCCCTGCTGATGCAGCGGGAGGTCCGGGAGGTTACCTACAGCGAATTTATGAAAATGACCGAGGAGAAAAACATCGGCCAGGTGGAGCTGGACGGCTCCACCATCCTCTTTACGGATAAGGACAACACCACCGTCTACCAAACCGTGGCCCTAAACGACCCGGATCTGGTGCAGCGGCTGTATGACTCGGGCGCGGAGTTTAACGGCGTGGAGGAACAGACCATGTCCCCGCTGTTGAGCATGCTGATTACCGTGGTGCTGCCCCTGGTCATTTTTATCGGCCTGGGCCAGTATATGAGCAAAAAGCTGATGGAGCAGATGGGCGGCAAAAATTCCATGGCCTTTGGCATGGGAAAGAGCAAGGCCAAAATCTACGTGCCTTCCAGCCAGGGCATCCGCTTTGACGACGTGGCCGGGGAGGACGAGGCCAAGGAAAGCCTGGCGGAGATTGTGGATTACCTGCACAACCCCAAGAAGTACACGGACGTAGGCGCGTCCATGCCCAAGGGCGTGCTGCTGGTGGGCCCTCCCGGCACCGGCAAAACTATGCTGGCCAAGGCGGTGGCCAGGGAGGCAGGCGTGCCTTTCTTCTCCATGTCCGGGTCGGAGTTTGTGGAGATGTTTGTGGGCATGGGCGCCTCCAAGGTCCGGGATCTGTTCCAGCAGGCCAAGGAGAAAGCCCCGTGCATTGTGTTTATCGATGAGATTGACGCCATCGGCAAGAAGCGGGACGGGAACCTGGGCGGCAACGACGAGCGGGAGCAGACCCTAAACCAGCTGCTGACGGAGATGGACGGCTTTGAGGGCAACAACGGCGTGATCATCCTGGCCGCCACCAACCGCCCCGAGTCCCTGGATCCGGCCCTGACCCGGCCGGGCCGGTTTGACCGGCGGGTGCCGGTGGAGCTGCCGGACCTGAAGGGCCGGGAGGCCATCCTGCGGGTACACGCCAAAAAAATCCGCGCGGCGGACGATGTGAATTTCCACACCATCGCCCGGATGGCCGCCGGGGCATCCGGCGCGGAGCTGGCCAACATCATCAACGAGGCCGCCCTGCGGGCCGTCCGCTCCGGCCGCACCGTGGTGACGGAGGCGGATCTGGAGGAAAGCGTGGAGGTGATCATCGCCGGCTATCAGAAAAAGAACGCGGTGCTTTCGGACAAGGAAAAGCGGGTGGTGGCGTACCACGAAATTGGCCACGCCCTGGTGGCGGCCCTCCAGAGCCATTCGGCCCCGGTGCAGAAGATCACCATCATCCCCCGCACCTCCGGCGCTTTAGGCTACACCATGCAGGTGGAGCAGGGGGACAAGTACCTGATGACCAAGGAAGAATTGGAAAACCGCATTGCCACCCTCACTGGCGGCCGGGCTGCGGAGGAGGTGGCCTTTGGGGAGATTACCACCGGCGCTTCCAACGATATTGAGCAGGCCACCAAGCTGGCCCGGGCCATGATCACCCGCTACGGCATGAGCGAGGAGTTTGACATGGTGGCCATGGAGACGGTGAACAACCAGTATCTGGGAGGGGATACCTCCCTCAGCTGTTCGGCGGACACCCAGAAGGCCATCGACGCCCGGGTGGTGGAGCTGGTGAAGGCCCAGCACGCCAAGGCCCGGCAGATCCTGGAGGAAAACCGGGGGCAGCTGGACCGGCTGGCGGATTTCCTGTACGAGAAGGAGACCATCACCGGCCAGGAGTTTATGGACATTTTGCGGAAGGACGCGTAAGGGAGGGAAGCCGATATGTGGAGAAGACATTCCGGCTTTGGCTGGATGGAGCTGATTGTAGGAATTTTGCTGGTGATCCTGGGGATCTTTACCTTGGCCCGGCCCGGCGCGCTGCTGACCGGCCTGGTGTTCCTCTACGGGATCCTGGCGGTCTGCACCGGCATTGGGGACCTGGTGCTGTACGTGCGGATGGAGCGGCATATGGGCTTTGGCCCGACCATCTCCCTGGTATCCGGCATCCTAAGCCTGCTGGCCGGGCTGGTGCTGGTGCTGCACCCGGGGGCCGGGCGCTGGGCCATGGCGCTGCTGTTTCCCCTGTGGTTTTTGGCCCATTGCATTTCCCAGCTGACCCGTCTGCCTATGGTGCGGCTGCTGGCCGGAAACGGCTGCTACTGGCTGCTGCTGATTCTTAACGTGCTGGGGCTGATCCTAGGCTTCCTGCTGCTGCTTTCCCCGGGGATAACCCTGTTTTCCCTGAACCTGATCGTGGGCTTTTACCTGATCCTCCTGGGGGTGGACAGCATGGCGCAGGGGATCAGCGGCCTAGGCGACCGGTGGTAGGTGCGGCCGGAAAAGGAAAAACCCCTTTCGCCGGACGTGAGTCTTGACGAACCAGGGGCTGGGTGTAGTATAATAAGAAAGACGCGGGATACCGGGCGGGGGGACCGTCCGGTATCCCGTTTCCCAGTTTGTGACGCCCGCGCCGGCGGGCAGGAAGGTTTAGGAAGGAGAAGAAGCCAATGATCTACAAAGATTTTCAGGACTTGAAGCTGTCCCTGCTGGGCATGGGCACCATGCGGCTGCCGGTGGTGGACGGGAACGATTCCCAGGTGGACGAAGCCCAGGCGGAGCGGATGTTTGACTGCGCCATGGCCCAGGGCGTCAACTATTACGATACCGCCTGGGGGTATCACGGAGGCAATTCGGAGCGGGTCACCGGCAAATGCCTGGCCAAGTATCCCCGGGAGAGCTTTTACCTGGCGGACAAGTTCCCTGGCTACGATCTGGCCAACATGGACAAGGTGGAGGCTATTTTCGAGGAGCAGCTGAAAAAATGCGGGGTGGAATACTTTGACTTTTACCTGTTCCACAACGTGTGCGAGCTGAACATCGACGCCTACCTGGATCCCCAATACGGCATTTACGACTACCTGATGGAGCAGAAGAAAAACGGCCGCATCCGCCATCTGGGCTTTTCCGCCCACGGCAGCGTGGCGGTGATGAAGCGGTTCCTGGAGGCCTACGGCAAGGACATGGAATTCTGCCAGATCCAGCTGAATTACCTGGACTGGGAGTTCCAGGACGCCAAGGGCAAGGTGGCGCTGCTGAAGAAGTACGGCATCCCGGTGTGGGTAATGGAGCCGCTGCGGGGCGGCCGTCTGGCCCGGCTCAGCCCGGACGAGCAGGCGCCCCTTAAGAAGCTGCGTCCGGAGGAGGAGATCCCGGCCTGGGCCTTCCGCTTCCTTCAGTCCATCCCGGAGGTGACGGTGATCCTTTCCGGCATGTCCGACCTGGCCCAGACCCAGGCCAACCTCCGCACCTGCGGGGAGGAGAAGCCTTTGACGGAGGAAGAGTGGAAGGGGCTGATGGATCTGGCCGCGGCCATGACCCGC
>CALWEC010000103.1 GCA_944376945.1 uncultured Lachnospiraceae bacterium
CATACAGGGCCAGGGCGATGGCGCCGATGGTGGCCACCGCCATCAGGAAGCTTTCGTCAAAAACCTGCCGGTTCCAGATGCCTTTGGCCGCCTTGATCAGAATATCGTAACCGATAATCAGGTACGGCGCCAAATACAGGATAAACCGCAGCCATCCAGTGAAAGGGCTGAACGAAAGAGCGGCCAAAAGCAAAGCTGACACCAGGATCCGTGCCAGCATTTTTTTCTGTTTCCGATTCATAACGAATTTCCTCCTACAGGAAGATCTCGCAGTCGCTTTCTACTTTCTTGCAGTTTTTCCGGACCTGCTCCATTACCGCCTTAGGATCCTGGCCCTCCTCAAACTCCACGTTCATCTTCAGGGTCATAAAGTTTACCGTAGCCCCCTTTACCCCAGGGGTATTCTGGGCCGCCGCCTCCATTTTGTTGGCGCAGTTGGCGCAATCCACATCAATCTTATAGGTCTTTTTCATAATAAGGCTCCTTCCAGTTTCGCTTAATCAATTAAACAATCATTTAATCGTTATCTACATCATACCACTTCCTCCCGTTCTGTCAAGAGGTTTTTTCCTTTTCTTTTTGGAAAGATTCCGGGCGGCGCGGATGGGATTCCCGGCACGCCGCGCGAATAAATCTTGCGCTGCCGCCGGTGCGCCGTTATAATAGAAACCATAGCCGAAACTGCCCGGAACGGGCCCCACAATAAGAGAGGATTTCCCATGGAAAAATGTATTCTGCCCCACGACCACGGGGAACCGATTGAGAAACTGATTCACCACATGCCCCGGGAGGAGGATTTCCAGACCGTGGCGGATATTTTTAAACAGCTCTGCGACCGAAGCCGGATCCGGATTTTCTGGATCCTCTGCCACTGCGAGGAGTGCGTCATCAACCTGGCGGCCCTTACCGGCATGAGCAGCCCGGCCGTCTCCCACCACCTGCGGCAGCTGAAGGCCAGCGGCCTGATCGTCAGCCGCCGGGAGGGGAAGGAGGTCTACTACCGGGCCGCGGACACAGAGACCGCCCAGACCCTGCACCGTATGATCGAAAAGATGGTGGAAATCGCCTGCCCGGCGGAGGAGGAAACGTAATGCCCCAGCATATCACCGTATCGGAATACGATCCGTCCTGGCCTGCCCAATATGAGGAAGAGCGGAAACGGGTGGCCGCCGTCCTAAAGGACAACGCCCTGGCCATCTACCACATTGGCAGCACCTCGGTGCCGGGGCTGGCCGCCAAACCCATTCTCGATATCCTGGCCGCCGTGCGGGATCTAAGCCAGGCGGACGCCGCCGCCGGGGAATTTGCCCGGCTCGGCTACGAATATCTAGGGGAGTTTGGGATTCCCGGCCGGCGCTATCTGCGCAAAGGCGGGGATCAGCGGACCCACCAGATCCACCTCTTCCAGGCGGACGACTGGCACAGCCTCCACCGCCACCTGGCCTTCCGGGACTATATGCGCTCCCACCCGGCCCAACGGGAGGAGTACGCGGCCCTCAAAAAAGAACTGGCCCGCCGCTTTCCCTATGATATAGACGGCTACTGCGATGGGAAAGAAGAATATGTTCGTAACATAGAAAAGCTGGCCCTGGCCCAGGACCCTGGGACCTGGGACCAGCTGTATCTGGCCGCCCGCCGCGTACAGCGGGAGCGGACCCTCTCCCCCACGGTGGAAGCCGGAGGCGTCGCCGCCGCGCTGCTCACAGACCAGGGCCATATCTACACGGGCGTCTGTATCGACACCGCCTGTTCCCTGGGGATGTGCGCGGAGCGGAACGCCATCGCCCACATGATCACCTGCGGGGAAAGCCGGATCGTCAAAATCGCCGCCGTCATGCCGGACGGGAAGGTGGGAATGCCCTGCGGGGCCTGCCGGGAGCTGATGAGGCAGCTGGACGGAGCCGGGGAAACAGAGATCCTGCGCGACTACGAAACCAAAAAGGCTGTCCGCCTCCGGGAAACGCTTCCGGATTGGTGGGCGGCGGAAAGGTAGGAGAGACATGGACGCCAACACCCTGCTGTTTTTTGAGCCGCAGCCGGACGCGCTTCCCATTTACCAGGCCTTTGAGCAGGCCGTCGTAAGACGCTATCCGGACGTGCGGATCCAGGTACAGAAGACCCAGATTTCCTTTTCCAACCGGCATATCTTTGCCTGCGCCTCCTTTTTGCGCGTAAAGAAAAAGCGGGAACTGCCGCAGCCCTACCTGGTCCTTACCCTAGGGCTGCCGTACCCGCTGGATTCCCCCCGCGCGGCTGTTAAGACCGAACCGTACCCCGGCCGGTGGACCACCCATATCGTGCTGGGGAGGGAAGCCGATGTGGATCCGGAGCTGCTTGGCTGGGTGGAGGAAGCCTACCGCTTCGCGGAGAGGAAGTAAGCTTCCTTTCGCTGCGCCCCAGGCAGATCCGCCATTCCAGGCTGGCCCGCCTGCAGCGGCCGCCCTACCGCTTGGCAAAAAAGTGGTGGCCGCAGATGGGGCAGGTTACCTGGATCCGGCCCCGGCCGCCCTTCACCCGCAGCTTCTTCCCGCAGTGCGGGCAGGTGTAGTAAGTTTCGGCGGAAGGGCCGCCGCCCGCTCCCGTATTCCGGTTCGAGCCTTTCGGATCCATCTGCCGCAGCATCCGCACATAGCGGAACACATATACGATCCCCAGGACGATCATGACCAGGCCGATGGCTCTTTCCAGCGGCACGGCGCTCCGGGAAAGAAGCTCCCCGGTAAACGGGATCCTCCGCTCCTCCGCGCACTGCAAAGCGTAAAAGCCGACTCCCACGGCGGCAACGCTGGCAATCAGGTTGATCCAACATTCTCCACGGCTCACGTTCTTTTTCTTCATATTTTTTCCTCCTTTGCCGTATCCCGGCGTCTCTTTGTTTTCTGATACCAGCATACCGCAGGGAGGATGTAATTTTGTTTTTTCCGCCTGGCAGCGGAAAAAATTTTTTTGCGGATCTATACGTGGAACCGGTCGTAGGCCTCATAGCAGTCCAGACAGACCTTCTTCCCGTTCCGGATGCGGATCCAGTTGGCCCCGGTTTTTTCCCCGCAGCACTCACAGGGATAGGAATCGAAAAGCTTCGCCTCCTCCGGCAGCGGGATCCGGGTTTCCTGGACGTCAAACATCTCCCGGGGATCCAGGCTCTGGTAGTAACCGAAGGTCTGCTCCCTCGTCAGGCCCTCCGGCTTGGGCCTCTGCACCAGCCGCACGGATTTCCCGTTCTTCCGGTTGTAAAAGGAGAAGGCCTGTTTGCCCCGCATGTGGAACAACAGGTTCCCCTTGCCAATGCTGCATCCCAAGACCACCTGGATGGCATCGCAGCTGCAGGTGTCGTTTTCGGCGATGCACACCACCTCCTCCCCGGCGGAGCGGCCGTCCCCGTCTAACTCCAGCAGTTCCCTGGCGTACAGGGCCGCTTTGTAGCCGATCATTAGCCCGCCGCAGGCGTGGCCGTGGAATTCCACGCATTTGCGCCACAAAATTTGTTCTTCGTCCATTCTCGTGCTCCCTTCTTCCGCCCCAGGCAGGGGCCTTCTAGCCAATCATAATCCTTCGGATTTCTTCCTCGTAATGGACCGCGTTTCCATACACATGGTACAAAAAGGAATTTTCCTGGTTCCGGGCGTATTCCACCACCGTCTCCATCAGCACGTCCTTAGGGTAAGGGCTTTGCAGGAATTCTTTCACAAAACGGTCCAGTCCGCTGGTCTCCTGCAAGGCGGAGAACCCGCTCTGGCGCAGGATCTCGTCCAGCCGTCCCACGGTAAGCCGGTGCTCCGGCGGCATCTCCCCGTCGCTTGCAAAAAACAGCAGGAAGCAGATGAGCGTGGTGCGCTCCAAATCCAACGTTCCCCGGATATACTGGTACACCGCCAGCTCGCCGGAGCGGTTCCGGCCGTAGCCCCGGGTTTTGCTGTCCCGGGCGTATATCTGCTGCCGCTGCTCCTCCGCCTCCTCCAGCTCCTGCATTTTGGCCTGGATGACCTGGCTGTCCTCCAGCGTTTTCCAGTCCGGCCGCTTTTTCCGGAACAGCTGGGCCAGGCGCTTTTTCTGGGCGGCGGGGATCGCCTGGACCTCCCCGTAGTCCTCCATCAGGATCTCCACCCAGTCCAGGGACACGTACTCAAAATAGAAGTAATTAAACTCATCGAAAATTTCCCCGCAGGAAAGGGCGGACTCCCGGATTTTCTCCCGTTTTTCCGCCTCCGGCATGGTTTTCCTCCGCCGCAGGGCCGTAACCACCTTCAGGGCCAGCAGATCGGACAGGGCTTCCTCCTCCCCCAGGCCCCTCCGGCAGGCCCGGAAATACCGTTCGATCCGCCGGTTCAGGTAATAGTACAAATATTTGCAGAAGTAATAGCGGGATTTTTCCCGGACCGCGCTGAAGGAGTGCAGGTTGGAGGCCAGGAAGCTTTTCAGCTCCCCCACGCTGGAGGCGTCCGCCAGCCGCTCCTCCATCCGCCGGGTGACCATCACCGTGCCCATGTGCGCCCCGTCTGGCTGGGAGTTTTCCAGCACATAGCGCTCCAGCTCCCCGTAGGTGATTTTGCTGTCCGAAAAGTAGCCGCCGCCCTGGCTTTCCTGGAACAGGCCGGCGCACTCCTCCCGCACCTGCTTCCACTGGGGGTAGGACAGGCCGTGGAGAAAGGCGTAGATCAGCGTGGCCTCCCAGAAATTCCGGGAGTACAGCCGGGGGCAGCCCTGCTCCTCCAGTTTGCCGTTCAGTTCCTCCAGGCTCATGCCCTTCAGGAAGCCCAGCGCCATCAGCCGGTACCGAAGGGGAATGGTTTTCACCACCTCCGCCTGGAAGGACATACAGTCCTCCAGGGCTTGGCTGCCCACGGTACCGGACAGGATCTCCTGCATCATCTGCTCAAATAGGTTGTGCGGGTTTTGAGCCATCGCGCCTCCTCCTGCTTCAATCGAAGATTTCCCCATCCACCTGCAGCGGTTCCCGGATCATCCCCTCCTCCAGGGGGAAGTCCTGCCAAGCCGCCTGCGCCGCCTCCCGGTAAGGGGCCATGGTCTCCCCGGCCAGCACCAGCTGGACGGAGGCGGCCCGCTGGCTGGATGCGTCCGCAACCACAATCCGGCACCGCTCCTCTCCGGGCTCGTCCGTCAGGCACAGGTAAAACGTCCCCCACTGGCGGTCCAGCTGGTAGCGGCGGATCAGCTCCGCCGCCTGGGACAGGCCGTCCTCCAGCAGCCCATCCTCCACCGGCAGCCCCAGGGAAATCCAAACCATGCCTACGCTGCCCCGCTGAACCTTCCAGCCGTCCGCCTCCATCCGCGCCGTCAGGGCGTCCCATTCCTCCTCCCGGGGAGAGGCCTGCCGGGAAAGCCCATAGAGCTCCGCGCCCTCCCCGTCAAAAAGCATCTCCCCCTCCGCATCCTGGAACGCCCGGGCCTCCGGCAGCAGCAGCGCCGGCAGATGGGTGTCGTTGACCAGCGCGCACAGGTAGTCCAGGGCCGGCCACAGGTTTTCCTTCTGGTTTTCCAGGTAAAATTCCGTAAACACAATCCGGCCGCCCTCCAAAGGCTCCGAAAGCGGCGCGCCAGCCAGATAGCCTCCCCCGGAAAGCTTCAGGTACAGCCGGGGCTCGCCGGTCTCCAGGCTGTAGGCGGAAAGCTCCCGCAGCCGGGCGGCATCCTCCGTATCCGCCAGCTGGCAAGCCAGCCGGACGCCGCCGTTCCCGTCCTCCTCCACGGACAGCTGCCGGACGCCGCCCTCCCGGTAGGCGCTGCGGAAAACCGAGAGAGAATCGCAGTTCCACCGCCCCTGGATGTACAGCATCCCGTTCTGGCCCAGGGAATCCAAAATCCACTCTCCGGTCCGCTCCGCCTCCATCCGGACCACAAGCTTGCCCTCGCTGCCATACAGCGTCCCCAGCGCGTAGGGAGCGCCCAGGCAGTCCAGCCGGGCCTTCAGATCGGTGAGCAGACTGCTCCGCTCCCCCGCCGTCAGCGCCAGAGCGCCATCGTTTTGCCCGGCGTACACCTGGGTGACGGTGATCCCCTCCAGCTCCTCCGGGAGGCATTGGTTTTTCCCGGCCGCCGCGGCGCGGGAAGGATCCTCCCACTCCGCCTGGATCTCGTACTGGCAGGAAAAGGGCTTTCCCTCCTGGACGGAGACAAAGCGGCTCTCCAGCACCGGGCCGATTTCCTGGCCTTCAAATTCCTCCAGGGGCAGGGTCACGGTTATGCTGTCCCCGTCCACCTGAAATAGGTAGTTCCCCTCTCCGGCCATGTCTGCCAGCCGTTCCTCCACCTGGATCTGGGCCGCGGCAAATTCCTCCGCCGTCATATCCGCGCTGGCTGTCAGGCGGAAGGTCTCTGTCTCCACGTTCCGGAAGGGATGCCTCCGCTCCTGTTCCCGGTACAGGAACACCCCCGCCGCCAGCGCCGCCAGCCCCAGGCACGCCAGCAGGGCCGCCGCCGGCCCCCGCCGGCGCTTCCGCCGCACCGGCTCCACCAGTAAGGGCAGGGCTTCCTCCACCGCCTGCTTCATCTGGCCCGCGCTGGCGTACCGGTCCGCCGGATCCATCGCCAGCCCCTTCCAGAGGATTTTTTCATAGGCCGGATCCAGGGCAACGCCCAGTTCCGAAGGCTTCTTTAGTTCGTCCAGGAACATCCGCTGGACCGCGCTCTCCGGCGGGCAGCCGGTAATCCCTTCGTACACGGTGGCGCAGAGGGCGTAAACATCCGTCCAGGGCCCCTGCCGGCCGTTGCGGTCAAACTGCTCGCTGGGGGCGTAGTTTTCCCGGACCAGGGCGGTGTAAGGGCCGCCGCCGGCGGTTTTGTAGGGCCGGGCCGCCCCAAAGTCCAGCAGCTTCAGGCTGCCGTCCTCCAGCACCATCAGGTTGTCTGGGCTAATGTCCCGGTGGATGACGCCGCTTTCGTGGATCCGGCCCAGGCTCTCCAGCAAGGGAAGAATCCGGCGGAACAAGTCCTCCGGCTCAAAAACCCCGTATTGCTGGATGTACTGGCGGAGGGTTTTCCCCTCCAGGTATTCCATCACCAGATAGGCGGCGCCGCCCTCCTCAAAAAAGTCCAGCACCCGCACCACCCCCGGCTCCCGGTCAAACTCCCGCAAGATCCGGGCCTCCCGCGCAAATTTCTCTTTCAGGGCCGGATACTCCGGCCCGTCCGCGCGCTCCTGCCGAAACAGCTCCTTGACGGCCACCCGCCGGCCCAGCCGCAAATCCTCCGCCTCATAGGTAACGCCGAAGCCCCCTTGGCCCAAAACCCGCCGGATCCGGTACCGCCCGTCCAGGATCGTCCCCTCTTTCCGATGTTCCTGTCCCATTTTCTCCTTACAACCGCATTCCTTCCAGCCGCATTCTCACCGGCTCACCGGCTCACCGGTTTCCCGTCTGCCCATAGTAAGCGCCGGCCCCGTGCTTGCGCAGGTAATGCTTGTCCAGCAGCTCCTGCTGCATAGGCCCCAGCCCCGGGTTCAGCATCCGGGCATGGAAGGCCATAAAGGCGCATTCCTCCAGCACCACCGCCTGATGCACCGCGTCCTGGGCGTCCTTCCCCCAGGCAAAGGGGCCGTGGCTGTACACCAGCGCCGCCGGGACCTGCATGGGATCCAGGTTCCGGAGGCGGAAGGTTTCCACAATCACATTCCCCGTCTCCCGCTCGTAAGCCCCGCCAATTTCCTCCGGGGTCATGGGCCGGGTGCAGGGGATCTCGCCGTAAAAATCGTCCCCATGGGTGGTGCCGTAGGCCGGGATCCCCTGCCCCGCCTGGGCAAAGGAAGTGGCCCACCGGCTGTGGGTATGGACAATGCCCCCCAGCGCCGGAAAGGCATTGTAGAGCGCCCGGTGGGTTTCCGTGTCGCTGCTGGGCTTCCATTGGCCCTCCACCGTTTCCCCCGTCTCCAGGCTTACCACCACCATATCCTCCGGCCCCAGCTTTTCGTAGGATACGCCGCTGGGCTTAATGACCAGCAGGCCTTTTTCCCGATCCACGCCGGATACGTTGCCCCAGGTAAAGGTAACCAGGTTGTAGCGGGGCAGCAGATGGTTGGCCTGGCAGACCTGTTCTTTCAGCTTTTTCAGCATGTTTCCTCCTCCATGGTACGGACGGCCGTCCGCTCCACCTCCAGGCTCCCGCGGTAGCGGCGCAGGAAGCGGTTAAAGCCTTCGATTTCCTCCGGCCCGGCCGTTAAAACGCTGGCCTTGGCCGACGCAAAGACCTTTTGATCCAGATAGTCCTCCAGGCTTTCCCCTGGCTCCCGCCACAGGGCGTAGGCCGCCAGCAGGGCCATGCCGTAGGGGCCTCCCTCCCCGGCGGTTTCCATGACGGACACCGGCGCTCCCACCGCGGCGGACAGCATCCGCTGCCCCACCTCCGGGGTTTTAAAGAAGCCGCCGTGGCCGTACAGCTTTTCGATGGGGACCTGCTCCTCCTCCGTCAGGATGTCCAGGCCAATCTTTAAAGTGGCCAGGGCGGACAGCAGGTGGGTGCGCATAAAGTTGGCCAGGGTCAGGCGGCTGTCCGGCATCCGGGCGAACACCGGCCGCCCGGCGTCCAGATCCGTAACGCCCTCGCCGGAAAAGTAATTGTAGCTGAGCAGGCCGCCGCAGTCTGCGTCCCCCTCCAGGGCCTTGCGGAACAGCAGGGTGTACAGGCTCCCGGTGTCTATCTCCGCGCCGATGGCCTGGGCAAATTCTCCCAGCAGCCCCACCCAGGCGTTAATGTCCGAGGTGCAGTTGTTGCAGTGGACCATGGCCACCGGCAGCCCAGCGGGGGTGGTCACCATGTCGATCTCCCGATGGACGCCCAGCGGGCGGTCCACCACAAGCATGGCAAAATCCGAGGTGCCGGCGGATACGTTGCCGGTGTGGGCCCGGACCGAATTGGTGGCCGCCATGCCGGTCCCTGCGTCCCCCTCCGGCGGGGCCAGCCGCGCGCCGGCCTGCAGGTCCCCCTCCGGATCCAGGAAGCGGGCGCCCGCCTCCGTCAGCCGCCCGGCCTCCTCCCCGGCGGTCCGCACCTGGGGCAGGATCTCCCGCAGCGTCCAGCCCAAGCCCAGGGGAGCCGTCAGCCGGTCAAACTGCTCCACCATCCCCTGGTGGTAATCCTGAGCCTGGCTGTCGATGGGGAACATGCCGGAGGCCTCCCCTACGCCCAGCGCCCGGACGCCGGTAAGCCGCCAGTGGATGTACCCGGCCAGGGTCGTCAGGTGGGCAATCTCCTTCACATGCTCCTCCTGGTTTAAAATGGCCTGGTACAGGTGGGCGATGGACCACCGCTGGGGGATGTTGAAGCCAAACTGTTCCGTCAGCCGCGCCGCCGCCTCCCCGGTGATGGTATTGCGCCAGGTACGGAAGGGGACCAGCAGCCGGTCTTCCGCGTCAAAGGGCAGGTAGCCGTGCATCATGCCGGAGACGCCCATGGCCCCCACCGTAGTCAGGGTCTGGCCGAACCGTTCCCGCACCTCTCTCTTTAAATCCGCGTAGCAGGCCTGCACCCCGGCGTGGATGGCTTCCAGGGAATAGGTCCAAATGCCGTTTTCCAGCTGGTTTTCCCAGGCGTGGCTGCCGGAGGCCACCGGCTGGTGCGCCTCGTCCAGCAGGACCGCCTTAATCCGGGTGGAGCCCAGCTCCAGCCCCAGTACCGTCTTTTTAAAATCCATAGGCTCCTCCTTAACGCAGCTTCCAGGCCAGATCGTTCAGGAACAGCTGCTGCTCCAGCCCTTCCACCGTGGTATCCTTGCCGATGTGGACAAACTCAATGCCCATAATGGCCGCCCAGTCCTTCATCTGCTCCGCCGTCACATCGTAGCTGAGCACCGTGTGGTGGGCGCCACCGGCGGTAATCCAGCACTCCAGCCCGGTGGTAAGGCTGGGCTCCGCCTGCCACATGACCCGGGCCACCGGCAGGTTGGGCATCGGCAGGATCGGCTTCACGCAGTGGATGTCCTGGCAGATCAGCCGCAGGCGGCCGCCCATGTCGATGAGGGACACCACAATGGCGTCCCCGGCCTTGCCCTCAAACACCAGCCGGGCCGGATCCTCCCGGTCGCCGATCCCCAGGGGATGCACTTCAATCCGCGGGCGTCCGGCCGCCACGCTGGGGCAAACCTCCAGCATATGGGCGCCCAGGCTGTATTCCTGCCCCTTCACCAGATGGTAGGTGTAATCTTCCATAAAGGCCGAAGCGCCGTTCCCGTTTTCCCCCATGGCCTTTAAGATGGCGGTCATGGCCGCCACCTTCCAGTCGCCTTCGCCGCCGTAGCCGTAGCCCTGGGCCATCAAATGCTGACTGGCCAGCCCCGGCAGCTGCCGCATCCCGTACAGGTCCTGGAAGGTGTTGGAGAAGGCCTGGCAGCCCTCCGCGTCCATCATCTTCCGCATGGCAATCTCTTCCCGCGCCTGATAGCGGACCGTCTCTAAATCGTCGGTGGCAAAATCGTACTCCGCCCGGTAGGTATCCATCAGCCTGCCGATCTCCTCCTGGGTAACGGCGTCCATAACCTCCACCAGCTGGCCCACCGGCCAGGTGTTCACCTGCCAGCCCAGCTTGGCCTGCACCTCCACCTTGTCCCCCTCGGTGACAGCCACCTCCCGCATGTTATCGCCGAAGCGCATCACCTTCAGATTCCGGGAAACCGCGGCTCCCACCGCCGTCCGCATCCAGCGGCCCAGCCGCTGCTGCACTTCCTCGTCCTGCCAGTAGCCGGCAATCACCTTCCGGGGCATCCGCAGCCGGGCGGCAATAAAACCATGCTCCCGGTCCCCGTGGGCCGCCTGGTTCAGGTTCATAAAGTCCATGTCGATCTCTTCGTTGGGGATCTCCCGGTTGTACTGGGTGGCAAAGTGGCAGTACGGCTTCCGCAGGTCCGCCAGCCCGTTGATCCACATTTTGCTGGGGCTGAAGGTGTGGCACCAGGCAATGACCCCGGCGCAGCGGTCCTGGTAGTTGGCCTCCTTGACGATCTCCGTGATCTCCTGATTGGTCTTGGCCGTCAGCTTATAGACCAGGCGGTACGGCAGGCAGCCGGAGGCGTTCAGCTTGTCCGCCATCTCCGCGGCCCGGGCCGCTACCGTCTCCAGCACCTCCGGGCCGTACAAAAACTGGCTTCCTACCACAAACCAAAATTCATAGTCCTGTAAACGCATGGATACCCTCCTTGGATCCGGCTTCTCTTGCGCGGCTTTCCCTCCACAGGAATTTCCCGCAGGCGTGCCAAAGCCGCCTGCTATAAGTTCGGAATTTTTCCCTTTTGCCTTTTTAAATTCTTTCATCCGGCGCAAAATAGCCTCGTATTCTTTTCCATTTTAGTACCTGCCGCCGATAAAATCAATGAGAATTTTCGCCCCGGCCGCTTACCTCTCCCCGCTCCGCTTTACCAGCGCCCCGGCCAGCAGCCACCCGGGCCGGAATTCCCGCAGCAGGTTCCAGACGCCCGCGCCGTACAGGCCGTATTCCTGGGCCAGCGCCAGCTTGGCCTGCCAGCTGCGCACGTCCTCAAACCAAACCTGGTGATCCACGCCGGCCCGGCGATAGGTAAAGGTGGGGCTTTGGGCCGTGCCGTCCCAGCGGATCTCCGCCCCGTTTTCCGCCGCGATCCGCGCCGCCTCCACATTGCCCACGGTAAGAGCCGCCGATTCCCCCTTTACAAAAGGCAGGGACCAGTCGTATGCGTAATTGGCCAGGCCCAGGACCATCTTTTGCGGCGGGATTTCCGTCCGCGCATACTCCACCACCTGCCGGACCTTGTTCAGCGGGGCGACGGCCTGGGGCGGGCCGTAGGTATAACCCCATTCGTAGGTCATTAAGAAAACCCGGTCCGCCGCCTCCCCCAAGCCCCGGTAATCCATCCCCTCATAGAGAAGCCCTTTTTGTTCCCGGGAGGTCTTGGGGGCCAGGGCCACAGAGACCGTCCGGCCGGAGGCGGCAGCTTGCTCCCGGATCCGCCCCACCAAGGCGGTGTAGCCGTCCCGGATCTCCACCGGGATATATTCACAGTCCACATCGATCCCCCGATAACCTTTTTCTTCCACGGCTTCCTCCAGCCTTTGCAGAAGCCGGTCCTGGACCGCCCGGTTTTCCACCGCCGTCCGGATCCGGCCGCTGTCAAATTTCCCGTCGGCTCCCAGCGGCGTCAGCACCAGCACCGGCCTCAGGCCAAACTCCCGGGCCTGCTGCAGGATAGCGGTTTCGTTCCGGGGAGGGATCAATTCTCCCTCCGGCGTAAAGCCGTAGGAAAACACCTGCAGTTCCCGAAGCTCCAAAAACGCGTCCTGGAGAATGGCCGTCTGGGTAAAAGGGTAGCCATAACCGCTGAGCTCCAGCCCAAACTCCGGCTCCCCCCGGTAGCGGATGACCAGGGATTCCCCAGCAGCCAGGGTAGGCTCCCCCAGCAGCCAGGAATTGTTCCGGAACAGCTGCCCCAGGGAAATCCCCTGGCTCTCCGCCACGCCGAACAAGGTGTCCCCCGGCTGCACCGTATAGATACGCTCCGGCTCCAGCACCAGCAGCGCCTGCCCTACCGCCAGCGGCGCGGCTTTGGTCTCTGGCTGCGCCGCGGCTTCTGTCCCTGGCTGCGACGCAGGATTCTCCCCGGCCCCCGCCGCCAGCTGATTGTCGTAGCGCAGCCGCGCCTCGGATACCCCGTACCGTTCCGCGATCTCCGCCAAGGTCTCCCCCGCCTGGGTTACATGAATCTGCATGTGATCTCCTCCCCGCCGCACC
>CALWEC010000104.1 GCA_944376945.1 uncultured Lachnospiraceae bacterium
CTTTCTTTGGAATATCCATCTTATTGTAGCGGATTTCCCGGCAGGATGCAAGGCAAAACCGGACCCGGCCTCCCGCCGGCTTCCCGAGGCGTCCGAACATCCGCGGTCCGGGGTTTTCTTTTTTAAATCCCACCAGGAAAAATAAATTGTTAAGAAAAGGAAAAACAAGAAAAAAATATTTTCTCAACCAAAATCCAAAAGCCGTATTGACATAAAATAAAAGGCTGATTTATAATGCAGACAGCTGAAAGGCAAAAAACTGAATCGGTTGAGCAACCCAAGAGAGACTGCCGCGCCCAGCGGGGCAGCGCCGAAGGGGCAAGAGGGATACCTTGAAACTCTCAGGCAAAGGAATTGGGTTGGGACGAGGCTCTGAATAACAGGGAGATGCGGATTGAAAAATTCTCATCTCCTTATTTTTTTGGGCATGCAGGAAAAAAGGAGGAAGCAGAATGGGAAAGAAGACTCCGCTGTATGATGCCCATGTCCGGGCCGGCGGAAAGATGGTGCTTTTTGGAGGGTATGACCTGCCGGTGCAGTATCCCTCCGGCGTGATCCAGGAGCACATGGCCGTGCGTCAGAAAGCCGGTTTGTTTGACGTCTCCCACATGGGGGAGATCCTCTGCGACGGGACGGACGCCCTGGCCAATCTTCAGCACTTGCTGACCAACGATTTTCAGAACCTGGCGGTGGGCCAGGCCCGGTACAGCCCCATGTGCACGGAAAGCGGCGGCGTGGTGGACGACCTGATCGTGTACAAAAAGTCCGAAAATCATTATTTCATTGTCGTCAACGCTTCCAACCGGGAAAAGGACTTCCAGTGGATGCGGCAGCACCAGTTCGGGGACGCGGTATTCACCGATGTGTCCGACCAGTACGCCCAGCTGGCGCTGCAGGGCCCCCGGGCCATAGAAATCATCGGGAAGCTGACGTCCCAGGAAAACATTCCCCAGAAAAATTATCACGCGGTGTTTGACACGGAGGTAGGCGGAATCCCCTGCATCCTTTCCCGGACCGGCTATACCGGGGAGGACGGCGTGGAGCTGTACCTGGCCGCGGCGGACGCGGAAAAAATGTGGGATCTGCTTTTGGAGGCCGGCCGGGAGGAAGGCTTGATCCCCTGCGGCCTGGGCGCCCGGGATACGCTGCGCATGGAGGCCAGCATGCCCCTTTACGGCCACGAGATGGACGAAACCATTACGCCCCTGGAGGCTGGGCTGGGCGTGTTTGTGCGCCTGGGCAAGGAGGAATTTATCGGCAAGGCCGCGCTGGAGGCCCAGGGGACGCCTGGGCGGAAGCGGGTAGGCCTGAAGGTGACCGGCCGCGGCGTCATCCGGGAGTTCCAGGATGTATACGCTGGCGGCCAGAAGGTGGGACGCACCACCTCCGGCACCCACTGCCCGTACCTGGGATACCCGGCGGGCATGGCCTTGGTGGACGCGGCGGCCGCGGCGCCGGGGACGGCCGTGGAGGTGGACGTCCGGGGACGCCGGGTGCAGGCGGAGGTGGTTCCGCTGCCCCTGTATAAAAGAGCATAGAAAATTTCAATAAAAGCCGCCTAAGGCGGCGCCAAGAGGAGGAAACAAAAATGGAGCTGAGAGAAGACCGGATGTACACCAAATCCCATGAGTGGGTCAAGGAAGAAAACGGCGTGGCCGAGATTGGCCTGACGGATTACGCCCAGTCGGAGCTGGGAGACCTGGTGTTTGTGAACCTGCCGGAGGAAGGGGATCCGGTGACCGTGGAGGAAGCCTTCGCGGACGTAGAGTCGGTGAAAGCGGTTTCGGACGTGTATTCGCCGGTGTCCGGGACGGTCAGCGAGGTAAACGAGGAGCTGCTGGACGCGCCGGAAAAAATCAACGAAAGCCCCTATGAGGCCTGGCTGGTGCGGGTAACGGAGATTACGGACCGGGAAGAGCTGCTGACGGCAGATGAATACCAGGCGTTTGTAGAGAGCAGCCAGGAATAACAGAAAGGCGGAGCATATTCATGGGAAGCTATGTACCGAATACCGTGGAGGAGCGCCAGGAAATGCTGGCGGCCATCGGCCTTTCCTCCATGGACGATTTGTTTGCGGAAATTCCGGAGCAGGTACGCCTGCGGCAGGGCCTGGACATCCCGGAGGGGCTTTCGGAGCTGGAGGTCCGCCGGAATATGGAAGCGCTGGCCGGGAAGAACAAGGTTTTCCCTACCATCTTCCGGGGAGCCGGCGCGTACCGGCACTACATCCCGGCCCTGGTCAAAAGCGTCATTTCCAAGGAAAACCTGGTGACGGCCTACACCCCCTACCAGGCGGAGGTGAGCCAGGGCATCCTCCAGTCGATCTTTGAGTACCAGACTATGATCTGCGACCTGACCGGCATGGACGTTTCCAACGCCTCGGTGTACGACGGCGCTTCCGCGGCGGCGGAGGGCATCGCCATGTGCCGGGAGCGGAAGCGGAACAAGGCGCTGGTGTCGGCGGCGGCCCTTCCTTACGCCCAGGAGGCCATCCGGACCTATTGCTTTGGCAACAACATGGAGCTGGAGGTGATCCCGGAAAAGGACGGCGTGACCGACCTGGCCTGGCTGCGGGAGCATCTGGACGCCTCCGTGGCCGGTGTCTACCTCCAGCACCCCAACTATTACGGGAACCTGGAGCCGGCGGAGGAGATTGCCGCGGCGGTCCACCAGGCCGGGGCCAAGCTGGTGATGGGCGTCAACCCCATCTCCCTGGGCATCCTGAAAACCCCTCGGGAGTACGGCGCGGACATTGCCGTAGGCGAGGGGCAGCCCCTGGGGCTTTCCCTGGCCTTTGGCGGCCCTTACCTGGGCTTTATGGCCTGCGTGGAAAGCCTGATGCGCAAGCTGCCGGGCCGGATTGTAGGGCAGACCCAGGATCACAACGGCAAGGTAGGCTATGTGCTGACCCTGCAGGCCAGAGAGCAGCATATCCGCCGGGAGAAAGCCTCCAGCAACATCTGCTCCAACCAGGCGCTGTGCGCCCTGGCGGCCGGCGTGTACCTGGCGGCGCAGTTGGACGCCATCGGCTTCCGGACGGAAAATAAAGGCGCGTTCTTCCATGAGTTTGTGACGGTATCCCAGGTCCCGGCCCAGACGGTGCTGAAGCGCCTGGAGGAGGAAAACATCCTGGGAGGGCTTCCGCTGGACGAGCACCGGATCCTTTGGTGCTGCACGGAGCGGAACACCCGGGAGGAGATGGACCAGGTGGTACGGATTCTGAAGGAGGTGGAAGCGTCATGCTGATATTTGAGAAAAGCCGGGCAGGCCGCGGATGCCAGATCCTTCCGCCCTGCGACGTGCCGGAGATCCTGCCGGAGGAGCGGGAGCAGCGGCAGCAGCCTCTGCATCTGCCGGCGCTGTCGGAGGGGGATCTGAGCCGCCACTATACGGAGCTGGCAAAAAAATCCCATGGGGTCAACGATGGCTTCTATCCGCTGGGATCCTGCACTATGAAATACAACCCTAAGATTGACGAGGAGGCGGCGGCCCTTCCGGGCTTTACGGAAATCCACCCCCTGCAGCCGGCCCACACGGTCCAGGGCTGCCTGGAGGTGCTGAAGACGGCGGAAAGCCTCCTGTGCCAGATTACCGGCATGGACCGGATGACCTTCCAGCCGGCGGCGGGGGCCCACGGAGAGTTTACCGGGCTTCTGCTGATAAAGGCCTATCATGTAAGCCGGGGCGATACGGCCCGGACCAAGATCCTGGTGCCGGATTCGGCCCACGGCACCAACCCGGCCAGCGCGGCCATGGCAGGCTACAAGGTGGTCAGCATCCCCTCCGGCCCGGACGGCTGCGTGGATCTGGAGAAGCTGCGGGAGGCCGCCGGGGACGATGTGGCCGGCCTGATGCTGACCAACCCTAACACGGTAGGCCTGTTTGACAAGAACATCCTGGAGATTACGGAGATTGTCCACCAGTGCGGCGGCCTCTGCTATTACGACGGCGCCAACCTGAACGCGGTCATGGGCCAGGCGCGCCCGGGGGACATGGGCTTTGACGTGGTGCACCTGAACCTGCACAAAACCTTCGCCACGCCTCACGGCGGTGGCGGCCCGGGCAGCGGCCCGGTGGACTGCAAGGCCCTGTTGGCTCCCTTCCTTCCCTCCCTGCTGGTGGAAGGGGAGAGCGAGCTGTCCTTCCGGAAGCCGGAGCAGAGCGTGGGAGAGGTCAAGAGCTTCTACGGCAACTTCCTGGTAGTGGTCAAGGCCCTGGCCTACATCTGGACCCTGGGCCGGGAAGGCATCCCGGAGGCCAGCGCGAACGCGGTGCTGAACGCCAATTACCTGATGGCCAAGCTGAAGCCCTGGTATCCCATGGCCTACGATGGCATCTGCATGCACGAGTTTGTGATGACCCTGGCGGAGCTGAAGAAGGAAACCGGCGTTTCCGCCATGGATATTGCCAAAGGGCTTTTGGACTGGGGGATCCATCCGCCTACCATGTACTTCCCGCTGATTGTAGAGGAGGCCCTGATGGTGGAGCCTACGGAAACCGAGTCCCGGGAGACCCTGGATCAGGCGGCGGAGGCCTTCCACAGCCTGTACCAGGCGGCCAAGACCAAGCCGGAGAGCCTCCACGCGGCGCCGGTGACCACGCCGGTGACTCGCCTGGACGAGGTGGAAGCGGCCCGGCACCCGCACCTGCGCTATTCCTTTGAGGGCTAACGTGGCGGAGCGGATAACGGTGGCGGAAAGCACAGGAACCCACCCGTACCGGAACCTGGCGGAGGAAGAGCTCCTATGCCGGGGCTGCCGGGAGGGGGAGGTGATCCTGTACCTTTGGCAGAACCGGAACACGGTGGTGGTGGGCCGGAGCCAGAACGCGTGGAAGGAATGCCGGGTGCAGCAGTTGGAGGCGGAGGGCGGTTTTTTGGCCCGCCGCCTCTCCGGCGGCGGCGCGGTCTACCACGACCTGGGCAACCTGAATTTTAGCTTCCTAGCCCGGAAAGAGGACTATTCGGTGGAGCGGCAGCTGGAGGTCATCCAGAGGGCCCTGGCGCTTTTAGGGGTCCGGACGGAAAAATCCGGCCGGAACGATGTGCTGGCGGAGGGCCGGAAGGTGTCCGGAAACGCCTTTTACCGGAAAAAGGACCGGTGCTGCCACCATGGCACCCTGCTGGTGCAGGTGGATGTGGAAAAGCTAAGCCGCTACCTGGTGCCGTCCCGGGAAAAGCTGCAGGCCAAAGGGGTGGATTCGGTGTCCTCCCGGGTGGGGAACCTGGCGGACCTGGCGCCCGGCCTGACGGTAGGACGGCTGCGGGAAGCGCTGCGGGAAGCGGCGGGCCAGGTGTACGGGGTTCCGGCGTCGCCCTTGGAAAGCGGACGGCTGGATCCGGCGGAAATGGAAACCCTTTCCCGGCAGTACGCTTCCCCAGACTGGCGGTACGGAAAGTCCCTGGACTTCCAGCAAGCCCTTTCCCGCCGCTTCCCCTGGGGAGAACTGGAAATCCAGCTGCGGATCCAGGCAGGGAAGATTGGGGAGGCGGCGGTGTATTCCGACGCCATGGACGCGGAGTGGATCCAGCGGCTGCCCCGGTACCTGGAGGGCCTGGAATACCGCCGGAGCCAGGTCTGCGGCGGGCTGGCGGCCTGCCCGGCGGAGGACGCCCGGCAGGAGGCCATGCGGCAGGACATCCTGGCCTGGCTGGCAGACGGGGAAGAAGGAGGAAACCATCATGGAGACACGTTTTGATCTGATTGTCATCGGCGGCGGCCCCGGCGGCTATATGGCGGCCATCCGGGCGGCCCGGCTGGGCATGCGCACCGCCCTGGTGGAGGAAAGCCGGGTAGGCGGCACCTGCCTGAACCGGGGCTGTATCCCCACCAAAGCCATGCTCCACGCCGCGTCCCTGCTGCGGGAGATCCAGGCCGGGGCCCAGTTTGGCATCCTGGCCTCCGAGCCCCGCTGCGATTACGGCCGGCTGGTGGAATACCGGGAGGAAACGGTAAACCAGCTGGTCCAGGGGGTGGAGCAGCTGCTGAAGGCCAACGGCGTGACGGTGCTGGCAGGCCGGGGCACCCTGCTGCCGGGCCGCCAGGTGGCCGTGGAGGGCACGGCGGAGCCCTACCAGGCGGAGCATATCCTGCTGGCGGCCGGCTCCCAGCCTGCCATGCTGCCGCTGCCGGGCATGGACCTGCCTGGCGTGGTCAACAGCGACGGCCTGTTCCGGCTGACGGAACTGCCCCAGAGCCTGACCATCATCGGCGGCGGGGTCATCGGCGTAGAATTTGCCACGGCTTTTTCCGCCCTGGGCTGCCAGGTTACCATCCTGGAGGCGCTGCCCCGGCTGGTGGCCAATATGGACCGGGAGATTTCCCAGAACCTGAAACTGATTTTGAAAAAGAGAGGCATTGACATCCATACCTCCGCGTCGGTCCAGCGCGTGGAGGAAGGGGCGGACGGCCTGGCCTGCTACTTCCTGGAGGGAGAGAAGGAGCTTTCCGCCGTCTCCCAGAAGGTGCTCTGCGCCGTAGGGCGGCGGCCTTGCTCCGAAGGGCTTTTTGCCCCGGGAGCGGAGCCGGAGTTGAACCGGGGCCGGGTGGTGGTGGACGGCGCTTTCCGCACCAGCCTGGAAGGGGTCTACGCCATCGGCGACCTGACCGGCGGCATGCAGCTGGCCCACCTGGCCAGCGCCCAGGGCGTGGCGGCGGTGGAGCGGATGGCCGGGCAGGAGCCTACGGTGGATCTGTCCCTGGTGCCGGCCTGCCTGTACACCGACCCGGAGGCCGCTTCCGTGGGCCTGACCGAGGAGGACGCCAAAAAGCAGGAGATCCCGGTGCAGGTGGGCAAGTTCCCCATGAGCGCCAACGGGAAATCCTTAATCTCCCGGGAGGAGCGGGGTTTTATCAAGATTGTGGCGCAGAAGGACACGGGCCGGATCCTGGGGGCCCAGATGATGTGCGCCCGGGCCACCGACATGATCGGCGAGTTCGGCACCGCCATTGCCTGCGGCTTGACCGGGGAGCAGATGCGCCAGGCCATGCGGCCCCACCCCACTTACAACGAGGGCGTGGGGGACGCGCTGGAGGAACTGGCCGGCGGCTCCCTGAACGCTATGCCCCGGCGGAGGAAGTAGCCGGAAAAAACCATTGATTCCCTCTGGGAAATCTCCTATAATGGAAAAAGGTTTCATATGGGAGAACAAGAGAGGAAGAAGCAATGAGCACTTTTTGGATTCTGCTGGAGCAGATTGGCTTGTTTGTCATTTATATCCTGGTAGGGGTTTTGCTGGTTAAGACCAAAGTCCTGAACCGGGATACGGTGGAAACCATTTCCCGGTTTGTGCTGAAGCTGGCGCTGCCGGTGATGATTTTTTCCAATACCATTGGAGGGGTGGACCGGGACATGCTGTTCCAGTCCGCCTCTATTTTAGGCTATACGGCGCTGATGTACCTGTGTACCTTCAGCCTGGGGAAAGGGCTGGCGGCCCTGTTCCGGCTGGAGGGAGAGCGGTCCCATATCTATCACGCTCTGGCCATGTTTGGAAATATCGGATTTATGGGGATCCCGATCATTACCAGTATTTTCCCGGAAAGGGGCATGCTGTATATTTCCGTCTTTACCATTGTGGATCAGCTGACCCTGTGGACGGTAGGGGTAAAGCTGACCACCCCTTCCGGAAAAGGAAAATTCAATCCCAAAAAACTCCTGAACCCGTGCACCGTGGCGGTGGCGCTGGCGGTAGCGGTGGTTTTGACGGGCCTGCGCCTGCCGGAGCTGCTGGGGACAGCCCTGGAGAAAATCGGCGCTACCGCCACGCCGTTAGCTATGATCTATCTGGGCGGCGTGTTTGGCTGCATGGACATCCGCCGCTATCTCCGGCAGAAAGAATTTTACGGCATCGCCCTGTTAAAAATGCTGCTGTTTCTCCTGGTTTTTTACCAACTCCTGGGACTGTTCCCTATGGCGGAGGAGGTCCATCTGACCATGACGCTGCTGACGGCGGCCCCTTCCATGTCTACCATCGTTATGATGGCCAAGTCCTCCGGCTCCGACGGGGACTACGCCATGGGAGGTATTTTTGTCACGACCGTCTGTTCCCTTCTTACCCTGCCTCTGGTATGCTGGATCATCCAATAACGGGAGGAAACACCTATGACCATAGACAATCGTTTCTGGAAGAAAAAACTGGAGCAGTACGAGAAGCTGTTTGTGCTGTACTCCCAGGCCACCCACCTGCCCTTTTTGATCTGCGACGGGGAGACCTTCGACGACGAGGTGGCGGTCTCCCCGGAGGAAGCGCGTATCCGGGAGCTGGCGGAGGCCTATGCCAAGTACAAGTACCCGGTGATGGTGGTGAACGTCCCTAAGGTCCAGATCCAGCGGTTCCTGCGGGGGCTGTATTCCCTTGGGGCCAACGCCCTCCAGGTGCGGGAGGGGGATCTGCCGGCGCAGGTGGACCTGAGCCAGCTGGTCCCGGAGCCGTCGGGGGAGGCGGAGGAAGGGAAGCTTCCTAAGCGGAACCCGCAGCTGCAGCTGACCGCCCTGTATTTCCTCCAGGAGCTGCGCCGCCCGGTGCAGCGGAGCCTGGAAGAGCGGAAGAAGCTGCGGGACCAGGAGGAGGAGATGGCGGTCTGCCTGATGAAATCCCGCTTGATCCTGGCGGTGGATATTTCGGAGGTCCCCGGGAAATGGAACCCCAAGGATCCTTCCCAAAAGGACAAGCTGCCCTTTGTGAAGGATGGGGCCGGGAACGCCTTCCTTCCCTGCTTTTCCGAGCTGGGGGAGTTTGAAAAGTTCCAGGCCAAGCATAAGGAGCAGAACCAGGGCAAGCGCTTCTGCCTGCTGTCCGTATCCTACGGGGACCTGCCCAAATACCGGCTGCCCCAGTCCAAGGGCTTCGTGCTGAACCCTGCCGGCTTCCATCTGATCCTGACGCCGGAGACCTTGGAGCAGATGCGGAAAAACTACGGGGAAGGCTAAGGCGCGGCCAAGGGCCGCGGCATAGGACTGGCCAAAAGGCTGGAGAAAAGGAGAGGAAGATATGCTGGAGAAAAAAATGTTTCCGGTATCCCTGGACCGGGTCCAGGTGGAAGGGGAGTTCTGGAAAGAGTACATGGAGCTGGTGCGCTGCCATGTGCTCCCCTATCAGTGGGAGGCCTTAAACGACCGGATTGAGGGGGCGAAGCCCAGCGGCTGCATCCAGAATTTCCGGGTGGCGGCAGGGCTGCAGGAGGGAAAGTTCCAGGGGTATGTTTTCCAGGACAGCGACGCCTACAAATGGCTGGAGGCCGTGGCCTATTCGCTGATGTGGCATCCGGACCCGGAGCTGGAAAAAACCGCGGACGAGACCATCGAGCTGATTGGGAAGGCCCAGCAGCCGGACGGCTACCTGGATACCTATTACATGATCAACGGGCTGGAAAAGCGGTTTACCAACCTGATGGACCATCACGAGCTGTACTGCCTGGGGCACATGGTGGAGGCGGCGGTGGCCTACTACAAGGCCACCGGCAAGCGGCGCTTCCTGGACATTGCCGCCGGCTACGTAAACTGTGCCTATGAGCACCTGGGCCTGGAGGAGGGAAAGATCCCCGGCTACCCGGGCCACGAGGTGGCGGAGATGGCCCTCTGCGCCCTGTACGACATTACCCGGGACCAGCGGCATCTGAAGCTGGCCCAATATTTTATCGACCAGAGAGGGCAGAAGCCCCTGTTCTTCGACCTGGAGTGCCAGAAAAACGGGAACCAGTGCTATTGGGACGATACCTATATGCAGAAGCAGTACTACCAGGCCGGCCTGCCGGTGCGGGAGCAGGAGCAGGCCCAGGGCCACGCGGTGCGGGCCGTGTACCTGTATTCCGGTATGGCGGAGGTGGCGGCCCACACGGAGGATGCGGGCCTGTTTGAGGCCTGCCGGCGGCTGTGGGACAACATTACCACCCGGCAGATGTATGTGACCGGGGCCATCGGCGCCACGGAGCACGGGGAGGCCTTCAGCTTTGACTACGACCTGCCCAACGACACCATCTACGGGGAAACCTGCGCGGCCATCGGCCTGGTGTTTTTCGCCCGCCGGATGCTGGAGATCACCCAGGACGGGAAGTACGCGGATGTAATGGAGCGGGCCCTGTACAACGGCGTCATCAGCGGCATGTCCCTGGACGGGAAGGCGTTTTTCTACGTCAACCCGCTGGAGGTGAATCCGGAAGCCTGCCAAAAGGACTATCACAAGCGCCATGTGGACTTGACGCGGCAGAAATGGTTCAGCTGCGCCTGCTGCCCGCCCAACGCCGCCCGGCTCCTGTCCTCCCTGGCCGGGTACGCCTTTGAGGAAAACCCGCGGGAGCTGTACGTCAACCTGTACGTGGGCGGCGTCCTGGATACCGTAAAGGACGGGAAGGCCAACCGGCTGCGGATGGAAACCCGCTACCCCTGGGACGGGCAGATCCGCATCCAGGTGGAAAACACGGAGAAAACCCCCTTCACCCTGGCGCTGCGGATCCCCGGCTGGTGCGGCCGGTACTCCCTGCGGGTCAACGGGGAATTGTGGGAAGGAACCCCGGAAAAAGGCTACGCGCGGCTGGATCGGGAGTGGGAAAACGGCGACCAGATCCAGCTGGAGCTGGAAATGCCGGTGCGGCTGGTGGAGGCCAACCCCAAGGTCCGGGAGGACGTCGGGAAGGTGGCGGTCATGAGAGGACCGCTGGTGTACTGCCTGGAGGAGGCGGACAACGGGGATCAGCTGCCGCAGCTGTACCTGGCGGAGGAGCCGGATTTCCAGGCCTCCTACCAGCCGGAGCTTTTAAAGGGCGTGGTGGCGGTCCGCGCCCAGGGCAAGCGGGTCTCCCAGGCGGGCTGGGGGCCGGAGCGGCTCTACCGGACGTACACCGGGAAGCGCTATACGGAGGCGGCGCTGACCTTTATCCCCTACTATGCCTGGGCCAACCGGACGCCGGGGGAGATGCTGGTGTGGGTGAGGATTTAGAAATATAAACAATAAGCCGGAAGCCGGCGGTCGCCCTGAAAAGAGCGCCCGCCGGTTTTTTGTTGGCATTCTAAGGTGAAGGGAGAGAATTTTTTCGGAATCTTACAAAACTAGACTCTAGTACAAAAACTACTTGTCAGAGGGGGCGAAATGGTGTATACTAAGTTCATCTAAAAGACGAAAAATTTAGCGGAAATTGCCTGAAAAATAGACAAAAGAAGCGGGAAATTACCGGGAACGCCAGGGCTTTTCCCCAAGGAGACGGAAAAATATGGGAAGCAGAAAACAATATTTAAAAAAACAAAAAGAAACGTGGACGCTTCTGGCGGTTTCCGTACTCCTGGCTTTGGCCTTGATGATCCTGCGCCGCATGGCCGGGGTCCCGATGCACCCCTCGGATCTGTTCTTTACCGTGGGGATTGTGCACCTGGTGGTAGGCATGACCCGCTACATCCGGAATGTCGGTCTTTTTAAGACGTTTTCATACATGGCGTACAAGCGGCGCTGGAAGCGCAGCGCCGGCCGGAACGCAGAGCTTCATCCGATGACCCTGGCGGAGTACACCCAAAAGGTGATTTACGATGAAATGCGCCAGCGCCCGGTCCTGTGGCCGCTTGGCTTTGGCTGCGGCTGCCTGGCGGTATCGGCGCTGCTGGCCGCGGCGGTTTGACCGGGCCGGGGAAGGCCCCTGGCTGTGTGCGCGAAAAAGAAAGGAGGGAGAGAGGGAAGAAAAACGTCGGAGCCTGGCAAAAGGCAAAATAGAAAGTCTGACTAAAAAGAGTAGGAAAGGAGTAAGTAAATGAAAAAGAAAGCAATTGCGCTGCTGCTGGCGGCTTCCATGGCATTGGGAGTAACCGCCTGCGGCTCTGGTGACACGGGGACTACCGGCGCGGCCGGTACGGAAGCCGGCGGCACGGAAGCGGCCGGTACGGAAGCGGCCGGCGGCGAGACCGCCAGCGGGGAAGAGACGGGAGAGAAGGTCCTGCGCCTGTACCTGCAGGATACGCCGGCAACCCTGAACGGCCACACCATGGAGCAGGACTACGACCTGGTTGCCTCCCTCACCGCCACCTTGTATGCGGTGGTGGCCGACCCGGAGACCGGCATGCGGCAGTACGTGAACATGCTGGCGGAGGGAGAGCCGGAGGTTTCCGAGGATTACATGGTTTGGACCGTCAAGATTGGGGAAGGCTACACCTTCACGGACGGGACCCCCATTACGGCGGAGACCATCGAATACAGCATCAAGATGCTGAACGACCCCAAGCTGGCCAACCGCAACTCCAACGCCAGCAACTTTGTGAACGGCGCGGCGTACCTGCGGGGCGAATGTGACTGGGAGGAGGTTGGCTTTAAGGCCACCGACGAGTACACCCTCCAGATCACCTTTGAGCCTGGCTATGAGCCGGCCAACGTCACCGCCTTCAAGAGGGACTGGGCGTATGCCTTCTACGGCGCGGTACATCCGGAGATGTACGAGTCCTGCATCAGTGAGGACGGTACCTCCTGTACCTACGGCACCAACCTGGAGAGCTTTGTAGCCTCCGGTATCTACGAGCCCACCTCCCTGATCGAGGGCCAGTACCTGGAGCTGCACCGCCGCGAGGATGCGGACATCTACCCGATCGCCGAGTATTTTACCCCGGACGTGGTAACGTACGTGGTGGTCAGCGACGCCAACACCCTGCTGGAGCTGTTTGAGACCGGCGAGCTGGATTACGTGATTGCCAACCAGGACAGCTACGACGGCTATTCCGGCGCGTACTACCTGTACACTCCGGATAACTACGGCATCTACCTGAACTCCGTTTCCCCGGAGAACCCCATCCTGCTGGATGTGAACTTCCGCTACGCCCTGTACTGGGGCCTGGATCGGGAGACCCTGGTAGAGGCGGTGCACCCCACCTCCGAGGCCAGCGCCCTGATGTACTACCCTTGGGCCACCATGCCGGATCCGGCGGACCCGGAAAACACGGTCCGCTACTATGACACCGAGGAAGCCAAGGCAGTCCGTATGGACGGCCATGAGATCACCATGACCGGCTACGACAAGGATCTGGCCCTGGAGTACTTCGACAAGGCCTACGAGGCCAACGGCGGCCAGAAGGTCACCATCACGGTGAAATACTCCGACTTTAACGAGAACAACAAGAACTGGGCGGAGGCCGTGACCAACTGGTACATGGAGCTGTTCGGGCGCGACCGTCTGGAGCTGGTGCTGCAGGCCACCCCTTCGGCTACCATCTACGATGACCTGGCCCGCACCAACATGAAGTACGACATCATGCTTTCCTGCGGCTGGTATCAGACCGTTGACGAGCCCTGGAACAACACCAACTGGGTGTACAGCGGCGCTTTCACCTACAACACCCAGTACTGCACCATCTCCACGCCGGAGCTGCAGCAGCAGTGGGATGAGCTGTTCTACTCCGCGGCTACCGGCGAGTACAGGCACGACGACGCCGCCAAGATGCAGATCTGCGCGGATCTGGAAGAGATCCTCTACAACGACTGCAGCTTTATCCCGGCTTTCTCCAACGGCAACCGTTACTTCTTCAGCAGCCGGATTACCCCCGTTACGGATGTAGGCGATCCGGATCACCTGTGGTGGTTCCTGCAGGCAACCTTTAACTAAACGTCTTCGCTGTCTGCTTCCGGGGACGCCCTCCCCGGAAGCAGGGCACGGCAAAGCCGCCAATGGGGCGGATCCTCGTCCCCCGGCTTTGCCGTGCTCTTGTTGTGAGCGATATTAAGAGAGAAGAGGTAATGCTGTGATTAAATACATTATACAGAGAATCATTGCCGCGTTTTTTACGTTCCTTGTGATTGTAGTGGTGGTGTTTTTTGTCATCCATTCCATGCCGGGCGACATCATTGACCTTTCCAGCAAGATCGACCCGACCGTCCGGGAGGTCATCCTGGACAAATACCATCTGAACGACCCGCTGATTGTCCAGTTCGGCTATACCATGGCCGACTATCTCCACTTTGACTTTGGCTATTCCCTGAAGATCCGCCCCGGCGTCCCGGTCCTGCAGGTGGTGCTGGAACGACTACCAATCACCATACAGCTCAACTATTTCGCGGCCCTGCTGATCCTGCCGGTAGGCTTGATCTTGGGTATCATCATGGCCATCAAAAAGGATACGGTTTTCGACCACATCTCCAGCAGCCTGGTGATCCTGCTGATCTCGGTGCCATCGTTTGTGCTGGCAGCCCTCATGCAGTATTTCCTGGCCTATAAGCTGGGGTGGTTCCCCATCATCCTGGAGGCGGAGGAGAGCCTGACCTGGTCCAAGTTCTACTCCATGCTCCTGCCCATCCTGGCCCTAAGCTTCGGCAGCATTGCCAGTATTGCCCGTACCCTGCGGGCGGAGCTGGCGGAGGTGCTGACCATGGACTTTATGCTGCTGGCCAAGGCCAAGGGCTTAAGCTTCCGTCAGACCATCTGGCGCCACGCGCTGCGGAATTCCTGCGTGCCGCTGGCCAGCACCTTCCTGTACCTGTTCCTGGGGGTCCTGTCCAGCTCCCTGGTGATTGAGCAGATCTTCAGCGTGCCGGGCCTCAGTAAGACCATGCTGTCCGCCATCAACGGCAAGGACCACTGGCTGACCATGGGAATCGTGATCTTCTATGTGTTTATCGGCCTGTTTATGGCCATCCTGGCAGATCTGTCCTATGGAATCGTGGATCCCCGGATCCGGATGGGAGGGAAGAAGGATGAATAATACCAATGTATATCTGGAAAACGGCGAGCCCTTGGGCCCGGACATCCTGGGGATGACGGCGGAGGAACTGTCCCTGGTACAGCGGGAGGAAAGCATTTCGGACGCCGCCTTTAAGACCGAGTCCATCTCCTACGGGAAGGACGTATGGCGCCGGTTCCGCCGCAGCAAGGTGACGGTGGTTTCGGCGGTGATTATCCTGCTGATTATGCTCATGGGCATCATCGGGCCGTACCTGAGCCCCCACGACTACCTGACCCAGCGCCTGGATTTAAAGAACCTGCCGCCGCGGATCCCGGGGATCGAGAACCTGGGCATCCTGGACGGGACCCGGGTGCTGACCATCCAGGAAAACAGCCTGGAGGACTACGAGGGATGTGTGGTGGAGAACCTGGGCTCCTATGAGGTATCCTCGGCCTTTGGTACCGGCACCATGCTGCGGATCAAGGTGGATATGTACAAGTACAACGGGGTGGCGGACGAGTATTACTGGTTCGGCACGGACGACCTGGGCCGGGACCTGTTCTCCCGCCTGTGGCAAGGCACCCGGGTATCCCTGATCCTGGCCTTCGCCGTGGTGGCGGTGAACCTGACCATCGGCCTGGTGGTAGGCGCCATCTGCGGCTACTATGGAGGCTGGGTGGACCTGATTATCCAGCGTCTGATGGACATTGTGTGGAACATCCCGTCCATGCCTTTGACCATCCTGCTGATCATGCTGTTAGGCTCGGGCATCCTGCCGCTGATGCTGGTATTCTGCCTGACCGGGTGGATGGGCACGGCCAACGGCGTGCGGATGCAGTTCTACCGGTATAAGAACCGGGAGTACGTGCTGGCGTCCCGGACCATGGGTTCCAGCGACGTGCGTACCATGGGCCGGCATATCCTGCCCAACGCCATCGGCACCATCATCACCCAGAGCGCCCTGGCCATCCCCAACGTGGTGTTCCAGGAAGCAGGGCTTTCCTACCTGGGCCTGGGCGTGCAGGCACCCAACCCCTCCATCGGCGTAATGCTGTCGGACGGCCAGAAAGCGCTGTTGGAGTTCCCCTATATGATCGTACCTCCCAGCATCGTGCTGGTACTGCTGATGCTGGCCTTTAACCTGATGGGCAACGGGCTGCGGGATGCGTTTAACCCCTCGATCCGCCAGTAGAAGGAAAGAGAAAGGAGCGTGTGTCCATGAGTGCGGAAGTGAATCAAAAAGAGAAGGTACTGGAGGTCAAGGACCTGACCGTCAGCTTTAACACCCTGGCCGGGAAGGTGCAGGCGGTGCGGGGGGTCAGCTTTGACCTGTACAAGGGGGAAACCCTGGCGATTGTAGGGGAGTCCGGCTCCGGCAAATCGGTGTCGGTGAAATCCCTGATGGGGATCCTGCCCCAGAACGCGACGATAGAAAAAGGAACCGCCATGTTTAAAGGGCGTGACCTGCTGAAACAGACGGAGAAGGAGTGGGAGAAGACCCGGGCCCGGGAGGTGGCCATGATCTTCCAGGACCCGCTGTCCTCGTTAAACCCCATCAAAAAGATTGGGCTGCAGATTTCGGAAATCTTTACGGTGCTGCACAAGATGCCCAAGAAGGCGGCCAAGGAGAAGAGCCTGGAGCTGATGCGCTCCGTGGGGATCCCGGAGCCGGAGAAGCGCTTCAACCAGTATCCGTTCCATTTTTCAGGCGGGATGCGGCAGCGTATCGTCATTGCCATCGCGCTGGCGTCCAACCCGGATATCCTGATCTGCGACGAGCCCACCACGGCCCTGGACGTAACGGTGCAGGCCCAGGTGCTGTCGCTGATCGGGGAGCAGCAGAGGGAGCGGCAGGTATCCACCATCTTTATCACCCATGACCTGGGGGTGGTGGCCCATGTGGCGGACCGTGTGGCGGTGATGTACGCCGGGAAGGTGGTGGAGTACGGGACGGCGGAGGACGTGTTCTACGACCCGCGCCACCCGTACACTTGGAGCCTGATGGCGTCCATGCCGGATATGGACCTGGACCAGGACGAGAAGCTGGTGGCCCTCCACGGGACGCCGCCCAACATGCTGGTGCCGCCGCCGGGGGACGCGTTCTCGGAGCGGAACCCTTGGGCGCTGAAGGTGGACTTTGAGAAGGAGCCGCCGATGTTCAAGATCAGCGATACCCATTACGCGGCCACCTGGCTGCTGCACCCGTCGGCGCCCAAGGTGGAGATGCCCCATGTGCTGGCCAGAAGAATCCAGAAGAGCCTGGAACGGAAGGAGGCGAAAGCCCGTGGCTGAAAAAGAGATTGTATTGGACGTCCAGAACCTGAAGCAGTATTTTAAAAGCGGCGTAGGGAAGAACAAGGTCGTAGTCAAGGCGGTGGACGACGTATCCTTCCAGGTAGCCAAGGGGGAGACCTTCGGCCTGGTAGGGGAGTCCGGCTGCGGGAAGACCACCACGGGCCGGACGATCATCCGCCTGTACAAGCCCACCAGCGGGGAAATCTACTTTAACGGGGAGCTGATCTCCGGGAAGCTGGATAAGGAGCAGAAGAGGCGGGTGCACCAGGGGATCCAAATGATCTTCCAGGATCCCATCTCCTCCCTGGATCCCCGTATGACCATCAAGGAGATCGTCGGGGAAGGGCTTTTGATCAACAAGGCGGTAAAGAACGAGGAAGAGCTGTACGCCCGGGTGCTGAAGATGATCAAGCTGGTAGGCTTAAGCGAAGACCATCTGAGCCGTTACCCCCATGAGTTTTCGGGCGGGCAGCGTCAGCGTATCGGCATCGCCCGGGTGCTGGCCACCAACCCCAGCCTGATCATCGCGGACGAGCCCATCTCGGCCCTGGACGTATCCATCCAGGCCCAGATCCTGAACCTGCTGAACGACCTGAAGCGGGAGATGGGGCTGACGATCCTGTTTATCGCCCACAATCTGTCGGTGGTAAAATATTTCTGCGACTACATCGGGGTGATGAACAAAGGGAAGCTGGTGGAGCGTGGGACGCCGGAGGAGATTTACGAGAACCCGGTGCATCCGTACACCCGGGCATTGCTGTCGGCTATCCCGTCCCCGGACCCGGATCTGGAAAAGTGGAGAGGGTACGAGGTGTACGACCCCAGCGTCCACGACTATTCGGTGGAGAAGCCTACCATGCAGCTGGTGTCGGGCAGCCACTACGTATACCTGTCCGATTCGGAGATGAAAACCTATTTAAATCGTTAGGCGCGTGTCCCAGAGCGGACGCGGCGCGGAAGGGAGAAACATGTTTCTTTCAACGGTGGATGATTTAAACAGTGGATACGCCATCAATGGGGAGCAGGCGGCGGACAGCCGCTCTCCCCAGAAGGCGGTAATGATTTGTGTGGATTTTCCTGGATTGAAAGGAGAGGATTCCGAACACCCGGAGCCGTCCTTCTTCTATGATCTTTTGGCCAAGGACGGCCTGGCGGTGTTTGACGCCATTTCCTATGGAAAGCTTCGCCTGCAGGTAGATCTGGTGGATCACTGGTTTACCATGCCGAAGCGGGATGAGGAGTACCACATGGACCGGGTGATTACGGCGGAGACCCACCGGGCCTATATTCAGGACGCCATGGACGTGTCCTGCCAGGAGGTGGATTACTCCCAGTACGATATTCTCTATATCGTCCCGGTGCATGGCAGCCAGGTGCCCTATTCCCCTACCATGGTTTCTAAAGACCATCCGATTTCCTGCGCCTCCGGCCAGATTGGCCTGGCGGTGACCTTTGGCGCGGACATGTACAAGCGGAAGGGCAAGCTGTTTGCCCATGAGACCGGCCATATTTACGGCCTGCCGGATTATTATACCTATCAGGTGACGGAAGGCGCGGAGGGGGTGATGTCCCACATCGGCCCCTGGGATCTGATGGGGCAGATTGAAGGGCTGGCGCCGGATTACCTGGCTTACGGCAAGTGGCGGCTGGGCTTTTTGGACGACGATCAGGTGGTGGTGGCCCGCCAGGCAGGCGAGTACCAGCTGACGCCTCTGGAGACCGCCGGCGGCTGCAAGCTGGTGGTGATCCCTCTGGACGCGTACCACGGTTACGGGGTGGAGTACCGGACACCGGCGGGCCTGGACGCGGCGCTGCCGGAGGACGGGCTGGTGGTCTACCGGATTGACGGTACCATCGCCAGCGGGCAAGGCTGCCTGACCGTGATCCCGCCGGAGCCGGAAAAGTACCTGAAGCTGCGGACGGATGTGCCGGACGGCCTGGTGCGCGCTGGGGATACGGTGACCCGGGACGGCATCCAGGTGCATTCCCTGGGGAATGGAAAATTTACCTACTCCCGCGTGTTCCCTACGTTCCAGGAGATGGAATACGCCCGCCCGGATTTTGAACTGCGGAGGGAGGAGCTGCGCCGCTATGCCCAGGCCCTGAAAAAGGCCGGAAGCTATGCCGAACTGCGGCAGCTGTTCCTCAATGAGGACCTTTGCTCCCGCCGTTACCATACCATGTTTGAGCTGGCTTATATCCGCAACGGCATTAACACCCAGGATCCCTTTTACGAGGAGGAAATGCGGGCCTTCTACCAGGAGCAGGGGCATCTGGCCCTGTTGTCCCAAGAGGCGGCCGCCGCGCTGCTGGAGTCTCCCTTCCTGCCGGAATTTGAAAAGGAGTTTGGCTCCACGGTGGTCCAGGACCTGCGGGTCAGCCTGAAGCTGGCCAGCCCGGAGGTGGTGGAGGACATGGCCCGGGAGTCGGAGCTGAGCCAGGCCCACAGCCGCATTACCGCTGGCTGCACCACCCAGTTCCGGGGCGAGGAATGCAACTTCTACGGCCTGCTGAAGCATATGCAGAGCACGGACCGGGAGGAGCGCCGAGAGGCCTTCCTGGCTTGGTCGGCCCTGTACGAGAGCGTTTCCGGCCAGCTGGATGAGCTGTACGACCAGATGGTGGAGCTGCGCAGCTCCATGGCGGAGAAACTGGGCTTTGACAGCTTTGTCTCCATGATCTACGCGGCCCGGAGCCACTACGACTATAACGCCGAGGACGTGGCACGGTTCCGGAAACAGGTGAAGGAGTATGTGACCCCTCTGTGCCAGCGGCTGTTTGAGCGGCAGGCCAAACGGCTGGGGCTTTCCCGCCTGGAGTGGTACGACGAGTCCCTGACCTCCCCGGAAGGAAACGCGGTCCCCATTGGGGGACGGGCGGAGCTGGTAGCCAAGGCCCAGCGGATGTACCGGGAACTGTCTGCGGAGACAGGAGAATTCTTTGACTTTATGGTGGAGCATGAGCTCTTTGACCTGGACAGCCGCCCCGGCAAGCAGACCGGCGGCTACTGCGCTTTCCTGCAGGAACCCAAGGCCCCGTTTATCTTTGCCAACTTTAACGGTACCAGCGCCGATGTGGACGTGCTGACCCACGAAGCAGGCCATGCCTTTGAAAGCTACCTTTCCAGCCGCACCAACCCGCTGGCGTCCCAGGCGTTTGCCACCAGCGAGCTGTGCGAGATCCATTCTATGTCCATGGAGCTGTTTACCTATCCCTGGATGGAAAGCTTCTTTGGGGAGAAGGCGAACCAGTACCGTCTCTGCCACCTGGAGGACGCGCTGGAGGCGGTGCCTTACATTGCCTGCGTAGACGAATTCCAGCACCGCGTCTTTGCGGAGCGGCCGGACGCGGCGGGACGCCGCGCCATCTGGCGGGAGCTGGAAAAGACCTACATGCCGTGGAGAAACTATGCTGGCAGTGAGTTCTTGGAGGGCGGCGGTTTCTGGATGCAGAAGCCCCATATCTTCATCAACCCGTTCTACTACATCGACTACGCCCTGGCCCAGATGGGAGCCTTTGAGTTCTACCAGCGGATGTGCCAGGACCGGGAGAAGGCGTGGAACGACTACTGCAAGCTGTGCCGGATCGGCGGAAGCCTGGGGTATTTTGACGCCCTGAAGGCCGTCGGCCTGGGCAACCCGCTTCAGGAGGGGACGGTTCAGAAGATCACGGAGTTCCTGGAGAGCAAGCTGTTTGCCTAAACGGCACGAAAACCAAATCAAATGGTTAAGAGCCCGCCGCAGTCTGAAACTGCGGCGGGTTTGTTTGTGCGCCCGGCAGGTTTGTTTGTGCGCCCGGTGGGCGCACAAACAAACCTGCCAAGATCCAGCCGGAAGAATACCCGGTTCTGCTTCCCAACCGGCTCGCCGCCCAGGCTTCCCCAGGATTGGCTTCTTCCCCAGGGAAATTTACCGCTTTTTTGGAGCTTTTCGCTGAAAAAGCCGTATGTGCAGGGGAAGTTCCCGGCTTTTTTGAGGCTTTCCTTTTAAAAAGCCGTCCGGACGTGTGGGCACACGGCTTTTTCTGCCATTCCCGCCGAAAAAGCGGTGCGCACCGGGGAAGTTCCCGGCTTTTTTGGAACTTTCCTCCGAAAAAGCCGCCCGGCCGTGCGGGTACACGGCTTTTTCTGCCATTCCCGCCGAAAAAGCGGTATGCGCAGGGAAAATTCTCGGCTTTTTTGAAGCTTTCCTCTCAAAAAGCCGTCCGAACGTGTGGGCACACGGCTTTTTCTGCCATTTTTGCTGAAAAAGCGGTATGCGCCGAGGAAATTCTCGGCTTTTTTGAAGCTTTCCTCTCAAAAAGCCGTCCGGACATGTGGGCACACGGCTTTTTCTGCCATTCCTGCTGAAAAAGCCGCCGAACCGCGGCGAACGGTCCAAGGCCATGCAGTCTGGGGGATAGCAGGAGTGAAACACACCTTCAAGGAACTTGTGGAGAATAACAGAAACTTTAAGGGGCTGCCAGCCGGGAAGGAGGAACCTTATGAAAAGATTGGTGAAAATACTCGTATCCTAAACGGGCGAAATACACCAATGCAGGAGTCTTTGCACGCGAATTTTCGTTGTGCAGCATAATGCAAACCTCCTCCAGAGCAACTTTATTGCAAAAAAACAGATTATCCCTTTATTTCCTATACAATTCATCCAAAGTTTTACCGTCTTTGTTTTTCCACTCGGTCCAGCCGTTTGTGGAACCGCCAAGAACAAAATCGCTGGCGCCGCTCGGCGTATTGAATTCCAGTGTGATTTTCAAAATATATCTACCTTCGCTTTCTACGATGGACTGTTTTGACAGCAGATCTTCCCGCTGGCGGTTATACCTTGGCAGACGCGCGGGTTTTTCCATATGAATCTGCGAGCCTTCCAGCACCTCGAACTTTTCACCGTCGTAGACACCGAAAGCGGCGATGCCGTTGCGGGTGGTATGTAAAATTTCAGCCTCGCTTAACGCGGCTTTTGCATCGTCCAGCTTATAACCCTGCGTTGCCATGATGAACTGGATCTCATCGTAGATTTCCTCGACTGCCGCAAAGTCGTATTCATCGATCTCGTATTTTGGAATCACAGTATTTTCGACTTTATAGCGTTTGGATTCCTGTGCTTTTATAATCGCAAATTTTTCAAGGCCGCTGATCATATCCAGTGTGAAGGTTTTGCTTTCGGCAAGAAACATAATCGCCTTATTCCAGAAATCTTTGGAACGATTGTGGTCGTCCAGACGCGCAATGCCGTTGCGTGTCTGCCCGATATAAAGCTGAGCGATTTTATTGGTATCATTTTCATGAATCAAGTAATAGATTCCCGGACGGTGGATACCGGAAATATTTTTTGCTTCTGAAAGCAGCGGGCGGGGGATGACATAAGTGGTCATGGTAGAAAGCCGTCGCCGGATGGATCGAATGCCGTCCGGCTGCCCGTTATGATATATAGTCTCAAGTTTTTTGCTGATTGCCATAGCCATTCTCCAGTCTTTTCGTATTTTTTCTACACGTAGTCTTTGGCTTGCTGAATCTTATTCTGCTTTCTCTAAAAGACCATATGTCCTATAATCATCCAACATCGCCTGAAGTTGCAGATTATTGGCAAAGAGCTAGCGGTAGGTGA
>CALWEC010000105.1 GCA_944376945.1 uncultured Lachnospiraceae bacterium
CATCTTCTTCGTAGGAGGAATCTCCTTCCCCGGAGCCGTTCTCTTCCGGTTCCTCCGCATAGCCGGAATCTCCGTTCCCTTCCGGTTCCTCCGCATAGCCGGAATCTCCGTTTTCTTCCGGCTCTTCCTCATAGAAAGAAGCTCCGTTTTCTTCCGGCTCCTCCGCATAGCCGGAATCTCCTGCCGCCTGCTCCTCATACCAGGAATCGTTCTCCTCCGGCGGATCCTCTTCCGGAGGGTCGTAGGGAGAACCCCCCTCGCCGGACTGGCCGCCGCCATAGGCGGAATCCCCGTAGCTGGAATCTCCCTCCTCCCGCATGGGCGCGGTGGTGGACGGTTCCGGGCGGGTCTCCGGCGGACGCGTCTCCGGCGCCTGCGTTTCCGGCGCCTGCGTTTCCGGCGCTGCCGTCTGGGTGGGGCGGGTCTCCGCCGCCGTTTCCGCGGGACGGGTCTCCGGGACAGTGGGCTCCGCTTCCTCCCCTCCGTCCTGGAAAGGAATCACCTGAAGTTCCACCTCCAGACGGCCCGAAAGATGCTCCGAAACCGCCGTCCGCAGTTCCATGCCGTATTCCTGGAACAACGCCTCATCCGGCGTGTCCAGAGAGATCACCACGCGGCCTCCCGCTGACAGGAATCCCATCTCAATGGCCCGGTCGATCAGCTCATCCGATACCGTCACCTTATCCTTCCCTTTTCCCCGGTATCCCTCCAGCAGCCGGCGGCCGTCCTCGTTCCTGCCTTCCAGCTCCACCACGGTGCCCTTTTCATTCAGATCCAGCCGCACCTCCGGATTAATATACAGATACACGGAGGAATACACGGTGGAATAGCCCTGGTACAGACGGAGCCCCAGCACCAGCATCACGCAGGCTGCCAATGCCGCCGCCCCGGCCCAGATCCGCCGGAGCCGGACGCCGGACGGTGCAGGCGGCCGCATCCGCACCGGATCCTCCACCGTCTCCCCCACCTGGTAGTGCAAATTGGCCGCTTTCCAGAACCGGCCCTCTGAATCCAGAAGAACGGCATAGTCCGGTCTGCATTCCATTACCAAATACTTCATTCTGCCGTCCCCCCTTTCAGTACCTGCCGGATATGCCCTCGGATGATCTCGTAGCCGTTGGTCTGAATCAGCAGCAGCGCCACCAAATATTTCCGGTGCCGCTCCAAGGTCTTCCGTTCCGGCCCGTTTCCTGCCAGCCGGGCCATGGGCAAGCGCCGGGTCCGCAGGAATTCTTCCAGGATCTCCGGCGCGGCCACCGCCCGGCCCAGGGCCCGGCGGCAGGCCTGCAGGGTCCGCTCCTGCCGGGGGCAGTTGTCCGCCACATCCCCCAGGGTTACCCCAAACTCTGCCATCTGACGAGTCAGCTCTTCAATCTCCCAGCGGGTTGCTTCCCGGGACGCAGACTCTTCTGGATGATCGTGTGGATCGGCCAGAGGCTCCTCCCTAGGAGCCTCCTCCTCCCCGGACGGCACGTCCAGGGAGATCACCCTCCCGTGCCGCTGCTCCCGCCGGTGGTAATCCAGCAGACGGCTGCGGATGACCATAGAGGCATATTTTAAGAATGCGCCCCTTATACGGGCGTAACCCTGGATAGCTTCGTGAAACGCGATCATGGCAATGCTCAGTTCATCGTCCTGCCCCTCCACCGGCGGCCGGTGCAGGAACCGGGCGGTTTCCGCCTTGATAAATGGAAGATAGGCGCGGATCAGCTCATCCGCCGCCTGCGGGTCTTCTTTGGCGGCCTCCACCTGACGGAGGATCTGCTGTCCTGTCTCCATGTCATTCCCCCTCCTATTATAGAATACGGACCTCCTGCGGCCAAACCGGGGGATCACGCCTCTTTTTCGGAATTTTTCCAAGCCGAAAAAAACCAGTATGGGAAAAGACTATAAAAAAAGGAGCAAATCCACGTTTGCTCCAGGTAAAATTCTTGTTAAACTTCCGAATGCTTTTGAAAACCGGACTGGATTTCCGGGCGCAGCCGCCTCCCTCTTCCAAATAAAAGAGGCATGCACCGGAGAGAGTTCCCTGCCGCGTTCATGCCTCTTCTTTTGGCGGAACGTCCGCCTATAAATTTTTTCTTATTTCACCGGCGTCACGGAGCACTCTACGTCTCCCTGCACCGGCAGGCCGCCTTCCCGCTGGGCCTTCCGGTACTTAAAGAAGTCCAGGGCCACCTGGGGGAACAGGGCGTAGGACAGCACGTCCTCCTCCTGCTCCTTCCACTCGGCCATTTCCTTCTCCAGCTTGGGAAGCTCCGGCTCAATCAAATCCGCCGGGCGGCAGGTGATGGGCGTTTTATCCCCAATCACCTTCTTCTGGACCTCCGGGTTAAAGGGCCGCACCGTCTGGCCATACTCGCCGGACAGGATGGCCTTGGTCTCCTTGGTAGCCATCTTATACCGCTCGCCCATCAGCACGTTGAACACGGCCTGGGTGCCCACAATCTGGCTGGAAGGGGTAACCAACGGCGGCATGCCCAGATCCTCCCGAACCCGGGGAATCTCCTTCAGCACATCGTAGAATTTATCCTCCGCGTGCTGCTGCTGCAGCTGGGAAACCAGGTTGGACAGCATGCCGCCAGGCACCTGGTACCGGAGGGTGTTAATGTCCACGCCCAAAACCTTGGGGTTCAGCAGGCCGCTCTTTAAGGCGTCCTCCCGCAGCGGCCGGAAATAATCCGCGATCTCGCTGAGCAGGTCCTGATCCAAGCCTGTGTCATACTCTGTCCCCCGGAAGGTCTCCACCAGCACCTCCGTGGACGGCTGGCTGGTTCCCTCGCCGAAGGGAGACATGGCCGTATCGATGATGTCGCAGCCGGCCTCCACCGCCCGCATGTAGGTCATGCTAGCCACGCCGCTGGTGCAGTGGGTGTGCAGCTCCAGGGGCACATGGATGTTCCCCTTCAGCACCTTCACCAGAGCCTCCGCCTCGTAGGGCACCAGCAGGCCGGCCATATCCTTGACGCAGATGGAATCCGCGCCCATGTCCTCCATGCGCTTGGCCAAATCCACAAAATACTCGTGGGTGTAGGGCTCGCCGATGGTGTAGGAGATGGCCGTCTGCACATGGCCGCCTTCCTTCTTGGTGGCTTTCACCGCCGTCTCCAGGTTGCGCACATCGTTCAGGGCGTCGAAAATCCGAATGATGTCAATGCCGTTGGCAATGGATTTCTGCACAAAGTATTCCACCACATCGTCGGCGTAATGCCGGTAGCCCAGGATATTCTGGCCCCGGAACAGCATCTGCAGCTTGGTGTTCTTAAAGCCGTCCCGCAGCTTCCGCAGCCGGTCCCAGGGATCTTCCTTCAGGAAGCGCAGCGCCGCGTCAAAGGTAGCGCCGCCCCAGACCTCCACCGCGTGGTAGCCTACTTGATCCATTTTTTCTACAATGGGGAGCATCTGTTCCGTGGTCATCCGGGTAGCAATCAAAGACTGATGCCCGTCCCGCAGAACCGTCTCCATAATTTTTACAGGTTTTGCCATTTCTTCTGTTCCTCCTATTTCACCCCGAACACAGCCATAAAGGTACCGGCCGCCACCGCCGTGCCGATTACGCCGGCCACGTTAGGCCCCATGGCGTGCATCAGCAGGAAGTTGGTAGGATCGTACTCGGCGCCCACCTTCTGGGACACCCGGGCCGCCATAGGAACCGCCGAAACGCCGGCCGAACCGATCAGCGGGTTGATCTTGCCGCCGGACAGTTTGCACATCAGCTTGCCCAGCATGACGCCGCCAAAGGTTCCAAAGGCAAAGGCCACCAAACCCAGGCCTACGATTTTCAGGGTATCCGCCTGCAGAAACGCTTCCGCAGAGGTGGTAGCGCCTACGGAAGTGCCCAGCAGGATAACCACCATGTACATCATGGCGTTGGAGGCGGTCTCGGTCAGCTGACGGACCACGCCGCTTTCCCGGAACAGGTTGCCCAGCATCAGCATGCCCACCAGAGGGGTCACGCTGGGCAGGATCATGCAGACTACAATGGTGATAACCACCGGGAACAGGATCTTTTCCAGCTTGGACACCGGGCGCAGCTGCCCCATCTTAATCTTCCGCTCTTTTTCCGTGGTGCAAAGCTTCATCACCGGCGGCTGGATCAGCGGAACCAGGGACATGTAAGAGTAGGCCGCCACGGCAATAGGCCCCAGCAGGGCTGTCTGTCCCAGCTTGGAGGCCAGGAAAATAGAGGTAGGGCCGTCCGCTCCGCCGATGATGGAGATGGCGGCGGCGGCAGGGCCGGAGAATCCCAGGAGCATAGCCAGGAAGTAGGCCACGTAGATACCCAGCTGGGCCGCCGCGCCCATGAGGAAGCTTTTGGGGTTGGCGATCAAGGGGCCAAAGTCCGTCATAGCGCCCACGCCCATAAAGATCAGGGACGGCAGGATCGCCCACTCATCCAGCTTGTAGAAGTACCACAGCAGGCCGCCCTCCTGAATGATAGGCGGATAAATGTTCACCAGCAGCATACCGAAGGAAATAGGCACCAGCAGAAGAGGCTCGAATCCTTTGGCAATGGCCAGGTACAGGAAAATGCACGCTACCAGGATCATCACGTAGTTTCCCCAGTACAGGGAGGAAAACGCCGTCTGATCCAGCAGGTTCATAACAGTTTGTCCAATATTACCCATGATAATTCCTCCTCCGAAGCCCGGTCCTTAGTTCATGGTGGCGATCAGGTCACCAACCTCCACCGGGTCTCCTTCCTTGAGGACAATCTGAGCAACGGTGCCGTCCTGGGGAGCCACCACCGGGATTTCCATCTTCATGGCTTCCAGGATTACGATGCTGTCGCCTGCCTTCAGGGCCTGGCCGGGAGCCGCCGTTACCTTCCAGATCTTACCGGCCACCGCCGCTTCCACCCGCACGCCGCCGGGCTGGCCTGCCGGAGCCGGAGCTGCCGCCGGAGCCGGAGCTGCCGCCGGGGCCGGAGCCGCCGCCGGAGCCGGAGCCGCCGCCGGGGCCGGGGCTGCCGCCGGAGCGCCCACCGGTTCCACCGTCACATCGTACGCCACACCGTTTACCGTAATTTTATAAGTGTTCATCTCTCACTTTCCTCCTGTTTTCACCTTATTTGCTTTTCTGGATGGACGTTACCTTAAAATTGCCGCCGCAGGTGTCTGCCACTGCCGCCAGGATGGCCGCTGCCACCGGGCCTTCCACTTCATCCGCGATATGGATCTTGGCCGGTTCCATGGTGCCGGGGCCGGCGGGAACTGCCGGGGCCGGAGCCGCCGGGACAGCCGCAGGGGCGGGAGCCGGGGCGTTGGCTGGGGCCTCCACCGTTTTTTCCTTCAACACCGAGCGTTCCATCCTGTTCACATGCTTGAACAGGGAAATCACAAACGTCAGGAAAATCAGCACCACAAACACAGTGCCCATGCCGACTACCATGTTCATAAGGCCTTCCTGCATGGCTTCGCCTAGGCTTACATTCGCAGGCGCGTTTGCCAAGTTGCTGGCTGCCAAAAAATTCATGCTATTCACCTCTTCTTGGTATAATTTGCTTTCTCCCCCACTATATATTAAAGCATTGCACCGAAATACGCAAGAAAAAATTAAGGAATTTTCATTTCTATTTTTTATGGGAATGATTATTTTTTTCTCTTTTCTCCCAGTACAGGGATCCGGCTTTTTCCTGGGCCTCCACCCAGCCGCCGTTGGGCAGCTGCCAGTCGTAGTAGGAGGCTTCCGGCACGCCCAGGGCCGACATAAGGGCCATAATGGTGCCTCCGTGGACCACCAGGGCCAGCGCCTGACAGCCTGCCTGCCGGGACTCTTCCAGCACCTTCCGAAACGCCTCCACACAGCGGCGCTGGAATGCCTCCCGGGTTTC
>CALWEC010000106.1 GCA_944376945.1 uncultured Lachnospiraceae bacterium
GCAGAAATGGCGGAGATCCTTTGCAAGGGGTACACCTTCGACCCGGAAACCATGAAAAGCAGCACCTGCGGCACCATTGGCGCCGCGTACAAGGATGGGAAAAAGTTTTTCTGCAAGCAGTTTAACAATCCGGTGGAGCCGGGGGACAACGGCGCCCTGAGCCCCCGGGCCATGGCCCGCAACCGGAAGCTGTTTGAGGAATTCCGCAGGCGGAAAACCCGGCTGAACCGGACCCTGCGGGACATTTCCGGCCTGGGAGGGAATATCGTATGCCCCATAGACGAGGCGGTCTGCGATCATCACTGGACGGAATTCAGCGAATACATTGAGGGGGCCCTGCCGGAAAAGGAGTACGCAAAAGCCATCGGAAAGCTGGACGAGGCGGAAAAACTCCTGGTTTTGAAGATTGCCATCGGGGCGCTCCAGACCATCCACGGGCAAAAGATCGTCCACGGGGACCTGAAGCCCACCAACATTATGCTGGTCCAAAACGACAGCGGCCACTACGTGTCCAAGATCATCGACTTTGACGGGGCCTTCTTTGAGGACGATGTGCCGTTGGATTCCATCACCGGGACGGTGGACTACTACTCGCCGGAGCTGGCCCTCTATTCGGCCAGCGAGGAGCCGGAGGCCCGGGAGAAAATCCGCCGGTATATCACCACCAAGTCGGACATCTTTACCATGGGCCTGATCCTCCACGAATATCTGACCGGGGAGAAGCCCCGGCCGGACCATCTGACCCCTTCCCTGCAGAAGCTGAAGGACGCAGGCAAGTTTATCTATCCCTGGCAGGTGCGGATGGCCCGGGACGGAGGGGCGGAGCCGCCGCAGCTGATAATCGGCGGCCGCGTCCGGGATCCGGCGCTGGTGGCGCTGATCTCCGACATGCTGTGCCGGGATCCGGACCGGCGTCCCTCCGCCGCGGAGGTACTGAGCCGGCTGAACAGCCGGGCGCTTCCCATGGAGGAGGCCTGGCCGGAGGATTCCCTGACCCTGAAGGAGGAGGCCATCCGGAAAAAGCTGGTGGCCTTCCGCCGGCGGGAGTGGGAGGGGGAAGGCGGCGTCACAATCCGGGGCTACGAGGTGGTGGAGCGGGATGGCCGCCGGTTTACCAAGACGGCGGAAGAGCTGGCCCGCTGCGGCCTGGCCCAGGAGGAGGACCCTTGGCTGGAGCCGTGCCCGGAGGACGGGGTGGAGTGGAACCTGGAGCAGCTGCGGAAGGCCTTTGTCTCCATCCGCCCGGCGGAAACGCCGGGGGTCTACCTGCTGGCCGACCGGCGGGGCAACGTGCGGAAGATCCCGGTGCCCCTGCTGCGGATGATGGGGCTGGCCGACCTTCGGAAGGGGGCCAAGGGCCGTTCCGCGGAGAAGCCGAGCCCCACCCCCAAACCCAACCCTGCCCCCAAGCCGCCGGTCCCCGATCCGGCCCCTTCCGGCCTGGCTCTTTGGCCGGAGGATGAGGCAGCTTTCCAGGTTAGCCGGGAGGCCTTGGACCGCTACCGGATGGAGTTCCAAGGGAAGGCGGAGGAAGGAGGCGTCAAAGGCTACCGGTTCCGGATGGCCAACGGCAGCGTACAGTTCCTGCCCCGGCCCAAGTGCCGGCTGATGCGTTTTTTGGTCAGCCGGTAGAGCCACGGGGACAGAAAGGCGCGGGTAGAAAACGCAGGCGGCTTCGCCCAGCGGAAGGAGGATGCAAAATGGAAGTCAAATGGATCTGCAAGGAGTGCGGTTCGGTCAACCTGGGGGAGAAGCAGCCCCATATGGCCTGCTTTGTCTGCGGGAAGGAGCGGAGCAGCGAGATCCTTATGGAAGCCAAGGGGAAAACGGCGGCCCAGGCGGGGATTTCCGCCCCGGGACCTGCGGCGGTCCAGGCGGCGCAGACCTGGTGGGAGCGGGCCAAGAGGTTCCTCCTCTCCCTGGGGAAGGGGACGGAGACGAAAGACGCCGCAGCCCGGGAGAAGGGAGGCTGGATTATCCGCCGCTCCCCGGCGGACAGCCGGGAGGCCTATGTGGAGGCCATCCCGGCCTGCCGGGAAAAGCCGAAGCGAGGGTAAAAGGAAGGGAGCCCGGCAGGGCGCTCTCGAATACAAGGAGGAACACATGGGATTCTTTCAGTATGAAACCGCCAAAGAAAAATACCAGGACGTCCCGGAGGCGGTGGAGATCCTCCGCCGCCTGGAAGAATTTGACCGCTACCACTGCCTGCGGGACTCCAGCCTGGCCCAGGCCGGGAAGGCCGCCCGCTGGTTCCCGCAAGCGCCGGTGGAATACCTGGGCTGGCTCACCGTCTGCAACGGAGGCTGGCTGTTTGACACGGCCCTTTTAAGCGTGGACGCCTGGGATCCGGACCTGGGCCTGGAATTTTCCACCCTGGAGGAGGCCAACCGGGCGGAGGCCCGGGAGGGCTGGGGGCTTCCGGAGGGTTTCCGGGTCATTGCCGTGCGCAGCTATGGGGATCCTATCTGCCTTCGGGAAGGGGACGCCCGGGTGTACGGATGGGACAGCGGGGAAGGGCGTTTTACCGCTGTCTGGGATACGTTCTTTTCCTTCCTGCTGGAGGAGATCCAGGGAGCCCTGGAGCTGATTGAGCAGGGGGCCCTGGAGCCCTTCCCCCTGAAAGACCAACCGGGGATGGGCGGCCGATGAGCGAGGGGTATTCCCATCCGGATACCGCCCGCCGGGCCGCGGTGGCCAAGGCCTGGGCCAGGGAGAGGGCCCTGGTGCAGGAAGGGAAGGGCACCCGGGACTGGTCCAGAAGCGAACAGGCGCAGATTTTGGCCACTGGACGGTGCAAGGGCTATCAGGGGCATCACAAATTTGCGGTTAAGAACCACCCGTCCCTGGCAGGGGACGAGCGGAACATCCAGTTCCTGACCCAGGCGGAGCATTTGCAGGCCCACCGGAACAACTTCCGCAACGACCCCCAGGGGCGGTACCATCCGGACACAGGAAGGCTGACCAAGTATAAGGATGGAAAAGTAAAGGCGGAGCCGGCCCGGGAACTGTCCCACAAAATAGCGGAAAGCCGGAAGGCCAGCGCCCTGCGGCAGTACGAGGCCCTTCCGGCCAGCCGGGCCCTGGCCCGCAGCCGGGAGCAGTCGGCCGCCCGGGAGGGAAGCCACGCCGCCTCCCGGTCCCACGCCGCCTCCCGGTCCTACGGGAAGGCCTCCGGCCGTTCGGCCGCCCTGGGCAGCCGGAGCGCCGGACGCGCCGCCGGAAGCCGCAGCCCCGGCCTCCCTGGCTTCGGCCTCCCCGGCTCCGGCCTAGGGCATGGAAGCGTAGGGACCGGTTTGGGCGGCTCCGGCCACAGCCCGGGGCTGGGAAGCGGCCTGGGAGGCGTAGGAGGCCGCGGAGGGCATGGAAGCGCCGGGATAGGAGCAGGCCACGGGGGCCACGGAGGAGCCGGGATAGGAGCTGGCCACGGAAGCGGTGGGATGGGCGGTGGTCACGGAGGTCAGGGAACCGGCGGAGCAGGCGGCCACGGAGGACAAGGGAGCGGCGGCCATGGAGGCCATGGCAGATAGGAGGAGAGGATGGAGGAAGAGAGACGGCAGGGGCTGCCCCTGAAAACGCGGATGCGGATCCCCCCGGAGGCGGAGGGCAGCCCGGCTTTGCTCCGGGGCGCAGATTTTGACATTCCCCTGACAGCCCAGGCCCTGAGCCGTCACGTCCTGTTTACCGGGGCCATCGGCAGCGGCAAGACCACCGCCATGAACGGCCTGCTGGACACGCTGATCGCCTCCATGGGAAGCCGGGACGTGATGGTGGTGTTCGACGCCAAGGGGGACTTTAAGGAGCGGTTTTACCGGGAGGGGGTGGATGAGATTGTAAGCTGCGGCGGGGACGCCACCGCCGTCTGGAACCTGTTCCGGGAGGTGGAGCTGGACGGGGAGGACGCTCTGGAGCTGAACCTGATGGAGCTGGTCAACAGCTTTTTTGACGAGAAGATCCGCCGTTCCCACTCGCCCTTTTTCCCTCTGGCGGCCAAGGATGTGCTGTACGGGATCCTGCTGTACATCATCCGCCGTACCGAATGGGCGGAGCGCAGCAACCAGGAGCTGTACCTGTACCTGCGGGACGCCTCCCTGGAGGACGTCATCGGCAGCTTTTCCGAGATGGAGGATTTGCGGGGACTGCTGGACTATATCTACAGCAGCTCCGGGACCACCGAGCAGAGCCAGGGAGTGTACGCGGAGCTGCGGACCGTCTCCAACGAGCTGCTGGTGGGCAATTTCAAAAAAGCCGGGGAGTTTTCCATCCGCTCCTTTGTCCGGGAAAAAGGCGGCCGGATCCTGTTTGTGGAGTACGACCTGGGAGTGGGGAGCGTCCTGACCCCCATCTACAAAACGCTGTTTGACCTGGCCATCAAGGAGGCCCTAAGCCGGAAAAAATCCGAGGGCAATGTATACTTTGTCATCGACGAATTCAGCCTGCTGCCGCATCTGTACCACATTGCCGACGGCGTCAATTTCGGCCGCAGCCTGGGGGTCAAGGTCCTGGCGGCCATCCAGAACTGCCAGCAGATTGTGGAGGCCTACGGCCGCCAGAATGCCTACAGCATCCTTTCCGCCTTTGGAACCCTGGTCTCCTTCCGGGCCACCGACCGGGAGACCTTGGGCTTTATCCAGGACCACTATGGGACGGCGCGGACGCGGCTTTCCTATTCTTCCCGGGACTACCGTTCCGGCGGCGGCGAAACGCTGGTAACCGGGAAGGCGGTGGAGGACTGGGAGATCCTGGGCCTGGGGGTGGGGGAGGCCATTGTCTCGGTGTCGGATTACGACCCCTGCCCGGTGCGTTTTCAATTTCGGAAGGAGGAGGGATAAACATGGTGCTGACGGATCTGTTCCCCGATTACGGGCGGCCTGGCTGCCGCACCGGCAACGTGCTGATCAGCGGCCTGGCCGCCATGGGGGCGGAGGGCTGCTGGGAGCAGCTGCTGTGCGGGATCCTGGCGGAAGGAAAGCCGGTTTTCTGCTTTTACAGCCAGCTGGCCCCGGACCGGCGGGAGGCGCTGGAAGCGGCGGCCCGGTCCCAGGGCTGCCGGGTCTGGGCCGCCGGGGAGCGGGAGTGCCGGGGCGTTTCCTTGGACCTGTTCCGTCTTTTCCCTACGGCGGAGGAGCAGGCGGAAGCCCTGTACGCCTTCCTGCGGGAAAAGGGGGACAGCCCGGAGACGGCCCGCATCCTGTGCCGCTACTGGCGGGACAGCATCCTGAGCCAGGAGGCGGAGGGGGAAAGGCCTACGGCCCGGGAAACCTTGACCCGGACCGTGGAGCAGGTGCAGGCAGGGATCCGGACCTCCCGCCGCCTATCCAGGTGGGAGAGGGAGGAGGAAGGGGCTTTCCTGGAAAGCCGGGAGGTGTACCGCTGCTGGGGCTTGGCCAGCGACCGCTTCCGCCGTCTGGACGCCTGCGGGATCTGGGAACGGCTGTCTGGGGAGGAAGACCCCTGGGAAGCCTTGGCGGGGCCGCTGCTGTTTCTGGTCTGGGGCCCCCTGGGGGCCCGGGATACCGGCCGCGTCCTTCCCGGCCTGACCCAGGGCTTCCTCCACGTGGCCGCCGCCCTGTGGGCGGAGAGGAGGGAAGGGCTTCACGTGTGGATCCGGGACAGCAGCCGGTTGGATACGGAAGCCTATGAGGCGCTGCTGGAGCTGGGGGCGGCCGCCTCCCAGGCCCTGCCGGTGTGCGTCTACGATCCGGGTGCCGCGGCGGCCCAGAAGGCCCACGGCCCGGGGATCTGGGACTATTTTGGGGCCTTCTGCCTGTTTCAGACCCACGACGGCCCTTTCTGGTCGGACTTTCTGGGAACCGCCTTCCTGCCGGACCGGACTGAATCCTATACCCGGCGGCGGGGGCTCCTTTCGCTTCCGGCCGGCGGGGTGGTCCCCCGGAAACGCTTCCGCTATGAGGGGATCTCCCTGCACCGGGTGGAAAAGCCCCTGTACGAGCCAAGGGAGTTTTTGGCGCTCCGGGAAAAGGCCCTGATTTTCTACAACGTGTACGCCAACCGAAAAACAAGAAAACAGCTGGAGTGGTGAAAATGATGGAAAAAATCTGGTTTTTCTTTTCCAACCTTTGGAAAATGTCCCACGCAGGGACCATCCTGTTCTTCCTTTTTAACACAGCGGTTCTGCTGTGCATCCTGCGCCCGTCCCTGGGGAATGGGCCCCTGGGCTTTCTGGCCCTGTTGTTTTGGTACGGCCTGTCCCTGGCGCTTTCCTTCTCCCCGCTGGGCCAGGCAGTTTTGTGCGGGATCAACGGCGCCAAGCGGATGGCCCGGGCGGATATGCGGGAGAAAGTCCTGCCGGTGATGGAGGAGGTCTACGGGGCGGCCAAAAAGAAAACGCCGCAGCTGCCGGACCGGATCCGGGTGCGGGTCCTGTACGACGCCAACCCCAACGCCTTTGCCATTGGCACCCGGACCATCTGCGTCACCGAAGGGCTGCTGGATCTGCCGGAGAATCTGATGGCCGGAGTGCTGGCCCACGAGATGGGCCATCTGGCCCTGCAGCACACGGTGATCCAGATCTTAATCGGCGGCGGCAACCTGATCTTTTCCGGCATGATCCTGACCCTGGAATGCCTGCGGATCCTGTTTACCGTAGGCGCGGCGGCAGGAAGCCTGCGCCGGAACGGGGCCGCCGGGTGGGCCGGCGTGTTCCTGGCCGCCCTCAGCGCCGGGATGATCTTTGCGTGGACCAAGCTGTGCATGTGGCTTTTGATGGGGTCCAGCCGGGCCAACGAGTATGCGGCGGACGCCTATGCCTTGGAACTGGGATATGGGAACGACTTGGCGGAGGCGCTGGACCGGCTGGCCATGGGCACGCCGCCCTCCACCTTCCTGAAAGCCCTAAGCGATTCCCACCCAGATCCGGGCGAGCGGATTGGACGGCTGCAGCGGATGGGCGCCACCTATTCACGTTATTAGGACAAGGAGGAAAAACATGGACCGGAGTCAACGGGAAGAACTGGGCAGACAGCTGCTGGCATTCCAGCCGGAGGTGGTGGTAAAAGGCAAGGAGGATCCGGAGGAGGTCCTCCGGCAGGTCCTGGCCCTGCGGCCTCAGCTGCTTTATTACATGAAACAGTACCGGTTTTGGAGAGGGCCGTTCCACAGCCGGATCCAGGTGGAATACCGGAACCAGGGATACCCTTGGAGGCAGATCCGGACGCCAGAGGCGGGGGAGGTGGAGGAGACGCTTCGGAACTGCGTGATGCGGTATCAGAAAAAAGCGGTGCTGGTGCTGCCCAAAAACGTAAACCTCCGGTGGATCCTTCAATGCTTTATGAATCAGACCGTCTCTTTTTACCCCAACACCAAAAGCTACGCCATGTCTTCCTGTGGGTTCCCGGATATCCCGTACACCGTCTATGAGATCCAATTTGAGTACTGGCTGGGCAGGGTGATGCTGCGCCAGATGGAAGAAGAGGTGGAGCAGGCGGTCCGGCAGCTGGCGGCGCGGCTGTTCCCCATTCCCATGCCGGACAGCGTCCGGTGCCGGATCGCCCACAATTATCTGGCCTGTACGGTGGAGTACTGCAACGAGGACAATGGCAGCCCGCTGGAGCGCAGCAGCCTTCAGAGCGCCTACGGGGCTTTGATCCGCAAAAAGTGCGTCTGCCAGGGGATTGCCGAGGCCTATAAAAGGCTGCTGAACCAAGCAGGAGTCCCCTGCGATCTGATTTCCGGGAAAATCCTGGACGCGGGGAAGGATTCCGGCTCCCGGGAGAACTGGCACGCCTGGAACATTGTCCACCTAAACGGCGGCCGGGATCACTGCCATGTGGACGTCACCTGGGATATAGGCAAGGGATTCAGCGATAAGGCCTATTTCTTAAAAAGCGACGCGGACCTGGCGGGGCAGCGGGAATGGAAACGCCACTATTATACCCCCTGCGGGGACGGCCGCGCGCTGGAGCGGGAAACCCAGGCCTTCTGCCGCCTCCATGAGGACCAGCTGCGGAGGGCCGGGCTGCGGAAGGAATGGATCTTCTAAGCCAGGGAGACGGAAGGCTGTCCAGAGAAAGGAGAAAAGACCATGAAAGAAACCTGCGAAAATACGGTTTCCTCCCGCCATGCCCGGTTCCTGGAAACCCTGAGCCGGGAGGCGCAGGGAAAAACCTTTCACACACCGGAACGGCTGGCCGCCCAGGCGGCTTCCCAGCGGGAAGAGGCCGAGGTGATCTCGGACCTGGAGGCGCTGTTTGAGAGGCTGTTTGACGGAGAGGATTGAGGGAGGAGTCAAAAAATGGAGAAAAACGCCATTTACCTGGAAAGAACGGAAACCGGCGTCCCGGGGATCCCCCTGGACAGCCTTCGGGGGCGCACTGTGGTGGCAGGCTCCTACGGAGCCGGAAAAACCACCACCATCCGGAAAATTTTGTGGGAGGCCTACCGCTGCCGCAGGCTTCCCTTTGTGGTACTGGAATGGGGGCAGGGAGAGTACGCAAGGCTGGCGGAACGGATCCCAGGGCTGCGGGTCTACAGCACGGTCCCCGGAGCCGGGCCGGGACGGCTGCCGTTTCGCTTTAACCCGCTTCAGCCGGAGCCGGGGGTCCGGATTGGGGAGCACGCCGCTGCGGCGGCGCAGATTTTGGCCGGGGCCGCCGGCGGGGACCGGCCGGTGAGCTTCTACCGGGAGATGCTGCTGCAGCAGTACCGGCAGGCCGGCTGGGCCAGCACCCAGAAAGCCTGCCAGGATCCGGCCTGTCCTTTTCCCACGCTGTGGGACGTCCTGCGCCGGCTGGACGGGGAACTGCAGAGAGGAGGCGGCCCCTATCCGGCCGGTTTCCGCCCGGAGACGCCGGACCGGCAGACTCTGCGCCGGGACCTGCTGGCCGTGCTGGCCATAGAGTGGGAGCACCCGTATGAGGGCCGCCCCATGCAGTATTTTGAAGCGGCCGGGACCCTTTCCGCCGGAGACCTGCTAAGCGGCCCGGCGGTGCTGGAACTGGGGGCGTTTTACGGAAAAGCGGCGGATTTCCTGCTGGGCATCCTGCGCTTCCGGTTCCAGTGCGCCCTGGCCCGGCTGCCGGAGGCGGAAAGGCTGGAGCGGCTGCTGGTGCTGGAGGACGCGGACTGGCACGTCAAAAAGCCGTCCCCCGGGGAAGCCGGGGAACGGCGGGAAGAAACCTGGGAGCGGGAGCAGGAGGCCTGCCGCCGCTCCGGCACGGGTTGGATTTTCAGCGTGGAGCATCCGGCGGAATTTCCGGCGTCCTTTTGGGAGGGCACGGAGGTGCGGATTGCCCACGCGCTGATTTCGGGGCGGGACCGGGCCGCCCTGGAACCGGTTTTGGGACGCCCGGCTTTAGCCTGCCGGACGTCCCAGGACATGCAGCCGGGGCGGTGCCTGGTCTCCCTCCCGGGGGAGGAAACCAGGCTGCTGCGGGTCAGCGGGTGATGGCCAGATCCCCGTCCACGCAGTCCACGGTCAGCACCTGGCCGGGCTCCACGTCCCCGGCAATGATCCGCTTGGCCACCAGGGTTTCCACCTTCCGCTGGATGAACCGCTTCAGGGGACGGGCCCCGTAGGCCGGGTCGTAGCTCTGATCGATGATGTAGTCCTTAGCGGCGTCGGTGACCTGGACGGAAAGCTCCCGGTCCGCCAGCCGCTGCTGCAGGTTTTTCAGCATCAGGTCCACAATCTGGTAGATCTGTCCCTTCTGCAGAGGCTTATAGTACACAATCTCGTCCAGCCGGTTCAAAAATTCCGGC
>CALWEC010000107.1 GCA_944376945.1 uncultured Lachnospiraceae bacterium
GTCGGGGTGCTTCCCCAGCGCATTGCCTGAGGTTCATGTCAAGGCTGGCGTACGGCTTGGGTGAGTGATAACGTGGCCAGGTCAATCCCACGAGAAAAATGATTGACCCTTTTATCACAAAAAACAATGGGTGAAAAGGCATTTTCGCCTTTCTTATCGGTTGAAAAACCTGTTTTCCTTTGCTATAATGGGGGCAATATTCAAAACGCAAAGGAGTAAAATGTATGGCTGTCTACATTCAAGAACCCTCTCATACCTTTAACGAATACCTTTTGATTCCCGGGTACTCCTCCTGTGAGCACATTCCGGCCAACGTATCCCTGAATACGCCTCTGGTCCGCTTTAAGAAAGGTGAAAAGCCTGCGATCGAGATGAAAATCCCTATGGTGTCCGCCATCATGCAGTCGGTGTCCGGCTCCGAGCTGGCCCTGGCCCTGGCCAAATGCGGCGGCGCTTCCTTTATCTATGGTTCCCAGACCGTCGAGCAGGAAGCCGCCATGGTGGCCCAGGTAAAAGCCTATAAGGCCGGCTTTGTGGTCAGCGATTCCAACCTGCCGCCCAGCGCCACCCTGGAGGACGTGCTGCAGCTGAAGGAAAAGACCCACCACTCTACGGTGGCGGTTACGGAGGACGGCGGCCCCAACGGGAAGCTCCTGGGAATTGTCACCAGCCGGGATTACCGGGTCAGCCGCCTGAGCCGGGATACCAAGATCACCGACTTTATGACCCCCCTTTCGGAGCTGATCACCGCCAAGGCCGGCATTACCTTAAGCGAAGCCAACGACGTGATCTGGGACCACAAGCTGAACGCCCTGCCGGTGCTGGACGAGGAGGGCCGGATGCAGTATTTTGTGTTCCGGAAGGACTACGACGACCATAAGAGCAACCCCAACGAGCTGCTGGACGCCCACAAGCGCTACGTGGTAGGCGCCGGCATCAACACCCGGGATTACGAGGAGCGGGTCCCGGCCCTGCTGGAGGCAGGGGCGGACGTGCTCTGCATCGATTCCTCCGAGGGCTTCAGCGAGTGGCAGAAACGGACCCTCCAGTGGATCCGGGAAAAATACGGCGACCGCGTAAAGGTAGGCGCCGGAAACGTAGTGGACAAAAACGGCTTCCTGTACCTGGCGGAATGCGGCGCGGACTTTGTGAAGGTGGGCATCGGCGGCGGTTCCATCTGCATCACCCGGGAGACCAAGGGCATTGGCCGGGGACAAGCCACCGCCCTCATCGAGGTGTGCCAGGCCCGGGACGAGTACTACCAGCGGACCGGCATCTACGTCCCGGTGTGCTCGGACGGCGGCATTGTGTTTGACCACCACATTACCCTGGCCCTGGCCATGGGCGCGGACTTTGTGATGCTGGGCCGCTACTTTGCCCGGTTCGACGAAAGCCCGTCCCAGAAGCTTTTGGTGGGCGGCACCTACGTAAAGGAGTACTGGGGCGAGGGCTCCAACCGGGCCCGGAACTGGCAGCGCTACGACATCGGCGGCGCCCAGAAGCTGACCTTCGAGGAAGGGGTGGATTCCTACGTGCCCTACGCCGGCTCCCTGCGCAGCAACGTGGAGATGACCACCAGCAAGATTAAGGCCACCATGTGCAACTGCGGGGCCCTGACCATCAAGGAGCTGCAGGAGCGGGCCGTTATCACCCTGGTTTCCGCCACCAGCATTGTGGAGGGCGGCGCCCACGACGTGATCCGCAAGGAAAACCACCTGGACAGCAAATAAGCGCCTGCCGCGCCTGTTATCCATCGTTCAAGAAAGCAGCCTGGAACCTACCCGCTGGGTTCCAGGCTGCTTTTTCGCTTCCTTCGCTTCCATAGGCCCGGCACGGGCCTATACGTATGTTAAAACTGGAATACAATCCCGATTACCGCCGCCACGGCGATGTAGAAAATCGGGTGCTTGTTAAACTTCCGGATGGCAAAGAACATCAGCACAAACAGCACCAGCTTCCGCCAGTCCAGCACCTCCCCCAGCCGGGCAAAATCCGCCAGCTGGTATACATGGAAGAAGGAGGTCTGCACCACCGTCAGCCCCGCCACCAGGATCAGGCCAATCACCGCCGGGCGAAGCCCATAAAAGGCATTGTCCATCAGCCGGTTTCCGCTGAATTTTTCCATATACCGGGACACGATGGTGACAATCGCAATCGAGGGGACCACCACGCCCAGGGTGGCGATAAAGCCGCCGGGCAGCCCGCCCACGTTATAGCCTACGTAGGTGGCCATGTTGATGCCGATCGGCCCCGGCGTAGACTCCGAGATGGCGATCATATCCGTGATAAAGGAAAGAGGATACCAGCCGGAGGACTCGGAAAGATGCTCCAAAAACGGGATGGTGGCCATTCCGCCGCCTACCGCGAACAAGCCGATCTTAAAGAATTCCCAGAAAAGCTGCAGGTAAATCATGCCTTCCGCCTCCTTTGTACCTCCCGAATCAGGATACCGGCGATTGCCGCGGCAATCACAATCAAAATCGGGGAAATTTCCGTAAGCAGGGACAAGGCCGCCACCACCAGGAAAATGACAAAACCGGTGACATCCTTTACGCTTTTTTTCCACAGCCCCAGCAGCGTGCTGGCGATCAGGGCGCAGACGCAGACGGAGATCCCGCCCAGGGCGTGCTGCACATACGGGTTATTCTGAAAATTCTGCAGGCAAGCGGCAATCAGGGTAATGATGAGGATACAGGGGGAAACAACCCCCAGCGCCGCCGCGATGCCTCCCGGCACCTTCTTCCGGTGATAGCCGATAAACACGGCTACGTTCACCGCGATAATCCCCGGCAGCCCCTGGCTCACCGCGTAGTAATCCAATACCTTTTCCTTGTCCGCCCAGCGGTACTTTTCCACCACTTCCCGCTCCAGGATCGGCAGCATGGCGTAGCCGCCGCCGAAGGTAACCATCCCCATCTTAAAAAAGGTCAGGTACAGGCGCAGAAGGGAATCGTTTTTCTGTTCCAGATCGCTCATCGCTCTCTCCTTCCCGGACGGTTCTTCTGTCCGTCTCCGCTCTCCATTGTAGCACAGCTTACGCAATATAAATAATATTGTTTTTATCCTGCTGTAATACAAATTTTATTTTGAGTTACATGTTCCCGCCGTCGGCTTCCTTCAGGAATTCCTGTGCCGCTGCCGGCAGCACCCGGCCTTTTTTCCAAATCAGAAGAATCTGTGTCGTCAGTTCCTCCTCCCGCAGCGGCTGGATCCGCAGGCCGTCACAGAGGTTTTCCATGGACTGGGGGAACAGAGCAGTAGCCAGCCCGGCTTTGGCCCAGAGCAGGGCATCCCGGGCATCATCACAGATACAGAATACGTCCGGTTCCAGCTCTCTGGCATGGAATGCGTCCAGGATCAGCTTCTCATACCGCCGGTAGAGGACCAGCGGCGTATGCGCCAGCTCCGGCAGCGCCGTCACCGCCTCTCCCTCCGATCTCATCTGCAGGGAGGAAGCCGCCACCATCGGCTCCTCCCGGAGGACCCGGTATTCCACATCGTCCAGGCGCAGCGGCGTCCGCACCACCGAGACATCGATGATCCCCTCCAGCAGATCATTGTACAGGTCAAAGGTAATACCGTCCCGGATTTCAAAATTGACATCCGGGCAACGTCGGACAAACCGGACAAAATACGGCATCATAATCTCGGCGGTTGTGGGGGTAATCCCCATGCGCAGCGTCCGCTTTTTTCCGGTCTGGGAGACCTCCTGGGCCGCCGAGCGGGCGTAATTCAGCAGATTGCCGGACCGCTCATACAGAAGTCTTCCGGCTTCCGTCAGCACCACCCCCTGGCTGCTCCGCTCAAACAGCCGGACCTGCAGCTCACCTTCCAGCTGCCGCAGCTGATAACTCAACGGCGGCTGGGACATATGCAGGTGCCGGGCCGCTTCATTGATACTGCCGGTATCCGCAATCTTGCGGAAATATTCCAGTTGTTTTAATTCCATGGAATTTGGATGCTCCTTTCCACTTCCGTTTTTCCCGTTATCTGGTATCATAGCACAATGTTCCGCATACAGGCAACAAAAGAAGGCAAAGCCTGTTCACGCAGGCTCCGCCTTCTGAAACATTTTTCAGCAACCCGCCGCCGGTTATCCCTTTCCCCGCGCCGCTGCCGCCAGGCGAACCGCCTCTGCGGTCAGCGTCCGGATCCGGTCAAAGTTCCCTTCCCGGATCCAATTTTTTTCCACCATCCAGCTGCCGCCGCAGCACAGAACCCGGTCAAAAGACAGATATTCCCGGAGGTTTTCCGGGCCAATTCCTCCGGTGGGCATAAAACGCACGGTGGTATAGGGTGCCGCCAAGGCCCGGATCATCCCCAAGCCGCCTGCCTGCTCCGCCGGAAAGAATTTCGGCACCCGCAGACCTTTCTTTACCGCCTGTGCGATTTCGGAGGGAGTCATGCAGCCGGGAAATACCGGAATTTTTTTTTCCCGGCAGCAATCCACAATTTCCGGATCAAAGCCGGGGCTCACCACAAACCGGGCACCGGCTCCCGCCGCCCGGTCCACCTGTTCCGCCGTGAGCACGGTGCCGGCTCCCACCAGCATCTCCGGGTACGCCCGGAGCATCTGCCGTATGGCCTCTTCTGCCGCTTCTGTGCGGAAAGTGACCTCCGCGCAGGGCAAACCGCCTTCTGTCAGCGCCCGGGCCAGCGGAACGGCTTCCCGGGCATCCTCCAGCACCACCACCGGAACGACCGCGCATTGATAGAGCTGTTCTTCTATCGAATTCATACTGTCTGCCCCTCCTTATCGTTTAATATCAAAATCGGTATCCTGTTTCCGCCTCACCAGCTCCCAGAGGACCTCCGGGCCGTCCGGCAGATTGGCATCTCCCCGGATGGTATGTTTGAAGGCACTGCTGGCCACCGCAAAATCCAGCATTTGTTCCGGTTCACAGCCCTGCATCCAGGCATACAGGAAGCCGGCGGCAAAGGCGTCTCCCGCGCCCACCCGGTCCAAAATGTCAAAAGTCACCTTCCCGCTCTCAAAGGTACGGCCGTCCAGCCACAGATAGGCCTTCAGACTGTTCTGACCGCCGCTGTGAGCATAGCGGACATGGCGAGCGATACCTTTCAGATTGGGATACCGCTCCGCAAACACACGGAAAATCCGATCCTGCTCCTCACGGTCCGGCTGAAGAGGCACACCGTCCTTCACATCCCCCCGGCTGTGGTCTTCCTCGTCCCTCCACAGGTGGTATGGCTCAATCCCAAACAGCACATCCACATAGGGCAGGCAGCGGGTACAGAAATCCCGCGCTTCCTCCCAGGACCAGAGGGCACTGCGGAAGTTTCCGTCAAAGCTGACTGTCAGCCCCTTTTCTTTGGCCGTCCGCAGGCAGTCCAGCACCAGCTGTCGGCAGTTTTCTCCCAGAGCCGGTGTGATTCCGCTTACATGGAGCCATGTATAGCCATCCAGAAGAAGCTCCGGATTACAGGAAGAAAAATCAAATTCCGTGATGGCGCTGTGCTTCCGGTCATACACCACCCGACTGGATCGGATGCCGTACCCGGATTCCAGGTAGTACACGCCCAGGCGGTGGGTTGGGGTCTGTTCCGGAGTGCTGAAAATCACCGGATCACAGGATACTCCCCGGCTCTGAAGGGTTCGGACCGCGCTTTTTCCCAGGCTGTTGTCCGGCACCACCGTAAAAAAGGAACTGTCTACTCCCAAACCGGCCAATTCCACCGCAATATTGGCCTCGCTGCCGCCATAGTGGGCTTCCAATCGGTCCGCTGTCCCAAGCAGGCCATAGTCCGGCGGTGTCAAACGAAGCATGATCTCACCCAGAGCCAAAAAGCGGTGCGGCTTTCCGGCTTTCCGCTGTTCTAAACCATTCCGGCTCATTCCGTGATCCTCCTTTTTCTTCCCTTGCTCATCTACGGCGCCGGCTCCCTGGGAAGTTCGATTTTAAAAATTGCGCGCCAGTTCTGCCGCCATATCCTGGTGGCGGATATTGTGGAAGAAAAGCTGAAGGAGGCACAAAAGTCCGGGGCCACCTATACCATTCATGTGCAGCGGGAGAATTTCCAAGAGAAGGTGCTGGCATACACCCAGGGCAGAGGCGCCACTGTTTCGATAGACGCGGCCTGTGTGGCAGACTCCCTGCAGCTGCTCCTGCAGGCCACCGGAAACGCCGGCCGGGTCATCACCATGGGGTTTTCTACCACGCCGGTGCCGGTCAATCCGTTTCTGATTACTTCCAAAGAGCTGGACATCCGTGGTTCCCGCCTGCAGAATCACATGTTCGGAAAAGCCATTGAGATGATCCGGGAAGGAAAACTGGACCTGTCCCATTCTGTCTCCCATACCTTTCCGCTCACAGAGGCCCAGGCAGCTTTTGATCTGGCGGACCGCCATGATCCCTCTGTCCGAAAAATCGTATTCACCTTTAGCTAAGGCTGGCATTCTTCTTCCGGCTGTGGTATTCTGTTTCTGGACGAATGGAAATGTGAGGATTCGGCAATGAAGATTTTAAAGTGGCTGCCCCGGGAAAACGCCTACGAATACGCAGCCCGCGTGCTTTTATACAATATCATCCACCTGGAGCTGAAACCCGGCGAGGAAATTCGCGCGGTGCGGCTGGCGGAAGCCCTTTCCCTCTCCCGCATGCCGGTCCGGGAAGCCCTGACAGAACTAAACCGCCTGGGGCTGGTGGAGATCCGTCCCCAGCGGGGGAGCTATATCACAAAAATTGATCCGGAGGTCGTAGAAGAATCCGGTTTCATGCGGCTGATTTTGGAAAAAGAAGTGGTGCGGCTTGCCTGCGGGGGAATCTCCCCCGCCAGCCGGGAAGCCCTGCGGAAGAATATAGAACAGTACCGTCTCCTCCTGGAAGCAGGTGACACAGATTCTCTTCTGGAGACGGACAATGAATTTCACCGGTTGCTGTTCGCTTCTGTCAGCAAATCCTGGGTTTACGGAAGGCTCCGGGAGCAGATGGTCCAATTTGACCGGCTCCGCATGCTTACCATCTCCTCCGAAGCCTCCAAAGCAGACGGCACCCGGCAGGATCACGAGGCCATTTTGGATGCGGTTTTGACCGGGAATACCGAAAAGGCAGCGGAATGGACCGACCGCCATCTCACCCATTACCGGAGCGAGATGGCGGCAGCCAGGAAGCAGTACCCCGCGTATTTTATCGGAAAATAAAAGCCGTGCCGGTGAAAGGACAGGCTTTTTGAAACGTTATGGGAAGTTTGCTTTTGCGTCCTTCCCATTGTTTCGTTTTGAGGTATGGTTCTGAACTCAATCCCCATAGACGCCGGCCAGAATCTGTGCGGTAGCGGCTTTCCGGCATCGCTCACAGAGCGTCTCCGGTTCCTGGCCAGACCGCCTGGCGGCCATTTCCAATTCCTCGCGGGTGCCGATCA
>CALWEC010000108.1 GCA_944376945.1 uncultured Lachnospiraceae bacterium
CCAGAGGGTTTTGTTTATGTACCAAAAAAAGGCCGTGCGTTCGAGCCGTACCGAGGACGCTGCGGGATGGCCCAAAACCACGTAAAACCGTGGCTTTTGGCCATTTCTTTTTTGGGAGAATCCGTGCTATCGGTGTGTCTTTCATTTCACCGTCCGATCAAAAGCGGACTCGTGCAGTCTGCTAAAAGCCGGAACGTCAGCTAAGAAATCGTAGCGGGAGAATTCCTCTTTTGCTAAGAAAAATCCGGATTTGCTAAGAAACGGATTTTAAGGATAAATTTTTCTGCTAAGAGACGAGGCGATTGTTATGGTGTTTTTCTTATATTTGCAATGGCGATTGGACAAAAAGCTACCGCTTTTTGCAGCGGCAGCCGGCTATTCATTATCAAATTTCCCCTCGTTCATCTCTGGAAAGTCCAGCAATTCCGATACGGTCATGCCTAGGGCAATGGATATACGATGCAGGGTTTTCAGGGTAGGATTGGTGCTTTTCCCCCGGAGCATGCTGTCCAAAGTAGATTCTTGAATGCCTGCTAGGGTTGCCAGTTTATTCAAAGTAATTTTCTTTTCCGCACAGAGCTGCTTGATACGTTTCATGATAGCGTCTGAATAAGTCATTTTTACATTTTCCTCTTACCGATAAGTAGTTACCAACAGCATACCGGTTATCTGGACTGGATATTTACGATATATCGTTGACATGAGAAAGAAAATGGAATACAGTGAAGACGGAGATGCCTAAAGGAGGCTGCCATGGATTATAAAGATATTTTAAACCGTGCTACTATTCAAGAAATTAGCACCTATATCCTGACGGGGACGACACCGATTCCTGGCCAAGAGGAAAAAAGATTAGAAGACCGGCAGAAAGAAGCATACCAACTGATAGACGCAGCACTTGAAGAAAACGGCGTTCCGGAGGATTCCTCGCTGCGTGACAGCATCAATGAATATGAATATCTTTTGTCTACCATCTATATGGAACTGGGATTCCGTGCTGGTATTGCTTTTAGGATGGATTTGCAGGCACCGGCAATGAAGGAGGAGTCTGACCAATAAGAGATCTATTTCAGTTTCCAGCCAAGGTCATTTCCCTGCTAGAAGGGAGATGGCCTTTCTTTTTTTGAATTTTTTTCATTTTCGGGTGTCCAATCCCTTGTTCCCATTGCGAATAAGTGAGGAGGTCTTTTTCAAACGCTCCTTGCTCCTTGAAAAGTTCATATCGTTTCATTTGCTGAGACGCTAATTCTGATGATTAGCTACGGTGCCGGGTACGCCAAGATTCCTTTGAGGAGGAGCGAGAACTCCCGGTACAAGTATCCGGCGCACCGGATATGGCGAGGACAGTCAGAAGGAGAATGATACACCTGTACGCAGCTCGGAGAGTACCTCGGAGGGGTGAAAATCCCGTGGAGCAGGTCAGCGGCCTGCCCTCAGCAAATCCCACAGGCGGCCCGCCAGGCACGGGATGTCCAGGATAAATAGTGCCTTTCCTCCGTGGGACCACGCGAAAGCGGAATCGGAGGAGTACATAGCGGTTTTCTGAGGCTATGAAAAAGGAAAGGGGTGGTAGACCCGTGAACCATTGTAAGACGATTGCGGTCTGCAATCAGAAAGGGGGCGTTGGCAAAACTACCACGGCGGTTAATTTAGGAATTGGACTTGCCATGCAGGGAAAAAAAGTTCTGCTGGTGGACGCGGATCCGCAAGGGGATTTAACCACTTGTCTGGGATGGCAAAATCCAGATTCGTTTCCGGTGACATTGGCGACGCAGCTGGCATCGGTGATCCGAGAGGAGGAGTACACTCCCAGAGCCGGTATCCTGCGCCATCCGGAGAAGGTAGACCTAATCCCCTCCAATCTGGAATTATCCGCATTGGAGATGAGCCTGGTGACAGCCATGAGCCGGGAGACAGTCATGCGGACGTATCTGGAACCGCTCCAGAAACAGTACGATTTTATTTTGATTGACTGTATGCCTTCCTTGGGGATGATTACGCTCAACGCTTTAGTGGCGGCGGATTCGGTGATCGTTCCCGTGCAGGCCCAGTATCTTCCAGCCAAAGGGATGACCCAGCTGCTGCGGACGGTTTCCAGGGTGAAAAAGAGATTGAATCCGAAGCTGCAGATGGAAGGGATTCTTCTGACCATTGTGGACCGGCGGACCAATCTGGCTAAAAGCACGGAGGAGGCATTGCGGAACAATTTCGGTTCGGCAATCCACATTTTCAAAACGCAGATTCCAGCGGCGGTCAAGGCGGCGGAAGTATCTTCACAGGGGAAAAGCATTTATGCTTATGACCCAAAGAGCGCGGTGGCGGAAGCCTATCGGGCCTTTACCAAGGAGGTGATGGAAATTGGCAGGAAGAAAGAGCGACTTTACACTCCCGACGCTCGATGAGCTTTTTTCTACCCAAGAAGAACGGGAGGAAGCGAAGCTGGCAAAGATCCGGGAGATCCCGCTTACGGAGATTGACGATTTCCCCGACCATCCTTATAAGGTGCGGGATGATGAGGATATGCAGGCGCTGGTGGAAAGCGTCCGGGAACGGGGCGTGATTACCCCGGCGATGGTGCGTCAGAAAGAAGATGGACGGTATGAGATTGTCTCTGGGCATCGGAGAAAACGGGCTTGTGAATTAGTTGGCCTGGATACCCTTCGGTGCGAAGTGGTGGACTTAACCCGGGACGAAGCCATTATTCTGATGGTGGAGAGCAACTTCCAGAGGTCCAGCATATTGCCCAGCGAAAAAGCCTTTGCCTATAAGATGCGGCTGGAAGCCATGAAACGGCAGGCCGGGAGACCGAGAAAGGAAAATGGTTCTCCAGTGGATAACAATTTTCGCGGAATGAAAACGGCTGCTCTGATTGGACAAGAATCCGGAGACAGTCAGCCACAAATATACCGCTATATCCGCCTGACCGAACTGGTCCCGGAATTGCTGGAATTTGTTGATGAAGGCCGGATCAAGATGCGCCCGGCGGTAGAACTGTCCTACCTGGATGAGGACTGCCAGCGGGCTCTGGTGGATGAAATTGACCTGAATGAGGCGACCCCATCCCATGCCCAGGCAATCCGAATGCGGAAAGCCTTTGAGGAGGGGAAGCTGACGCCGGAGGCCATTCCCTTCATCATGCGGGAGGAAAAGCCGAATCAGCGGGAGAAGATTGTTTTTCGTGGGGACCGGATCCGCAGCCTGATTCCGAAAAATATTTCTCTGACGGAGACGGAGGAGTATGTCTGCAAAGCGTTGGAATACTATAACCGGCATCTGCGGAACCGGGACAATCGGGAGTCCCGGTAAAGGAGCCTGTTTGCTGTGTCTCCCCTTCCTCACACTCCAACCCCTTAAACAACCAGTTTACTTCCCGAAAAAGAAAATCTTCCAGGCCAAAGCCATCCCTGGAACACAGATGCGGGGCGCAAAGGAGCCGAGGGAGAAAGAACAAAAAATGAGGATAAGAGCTGCCCGGTTTGGTGGAGGTGTGGATAAAAAGCACCAGCCACGGCTGGACGGGGAACCGTAGTGGACGCATCCAATAAGGTGCGTCATTTTTATTTATGGAGGAAAAAAATGAAAAAGCGGATAAAAAAGGGCGCATCCCTGCTGATGGCAGCAGTGTTGGGATTCACCTCGCTCCTGGGGATGAGCGCGGAGCCGGTTTTAGCAGCCGGGGAGCAAGTGGAAGTTTATAAGGTTTCTTATCCCGCGGATGGGGACGCAAACTATGACGGGGATTGGGGCCATAGCGCCAAAAGCTATATGAATGGCTGGGGCAGTACCTCATCCCGCATGCTGACCATGCGGGCCATCTCCTCGTATAATGGGCAGATCTGCTACTGCATTGAGCCCGGAGTGTCTCAGGATGTAGGCGATGTGCTGACCGGGCATGGAGAAGATTTTTGGGCAGATTACCCGGCGGAGTACAACCATACCATTTCTCCCAATGAGATTAAATTGTTTATTGGCCGGATTATGCAATATGGCTACCAGGGAAATATCTCCACGAAGTGGGTAACGCAGGATGACCTGGACAGTATGGCCCATGCTTATGCCACACAGATTTTGATCTGGGAAACGGTGGTTGGTGAACGGGATAAAAATTTCAATAAAGTGGATACGGGGGGAGCCGATGCGGTGCTGAGCGTGCTGGCAGAGGGAAACCCCCTAAAAAGCCGGGCTATGGAATACTATTACAGTATGGAGGAGAGCGTAAAAACACACACAATCCTTCCCAGCTTTATGTCGGGTACACAAGAGCAGGCGCAGAATGTTGATATGGCCTGGGATGGGGAGCAATATACAGCGGTTCTCACGGATACGAATAACGTATTAGGCAGTTTTACGTTTACTTCCAATAGTGATACTTTGCGCTTTTCTGTCAATGGCAATCAGTTGACGATTACCAGCCAGGAAGCTCCCTCAAAAACCGTTTTGATTTCCGCTACCAAAACATCCCAGCGGCGAGGTGTAGTGGTTTGGACAGATGGTATTTTGGGGCCAGACGGTGGTATTCAGGACATTGCCACGTATGGGCAGGTTGTAAATGATTCCCTTCAGGGATTTCTAAAAGCCAAGGTCAGCCACGGCTCCGCCAAAATCGTGAAAACAGCGGAAGACGGAAAGGTGGAAGGCATCCGCTTTACCCTTACTGGGAACGGGGGCAATCAGACGGTTACCACGGGCGCAAACGGTGAGATTCAGATCGACAACCTGGCTCCGGGGACCTATACCATCACAGAACAGCCCTCAGATCTTTATGAAACACCAGAGAGCCAGACTGTAACAGTGGTACCCGGCCAGACGGCAACGGTAACTTTCAATAATGTTTTGAAACGGGGAAGCCTGGAGGTGACAAAGACCAGTGAGGATGGCTTGGTGGAAGGCATCGCATTCCACCTTTCCGGCACGTCCGATTCCGGACAGCCGGTGGACGCATACGCTGTAACGGATGCCGCCGGTGTGGCGTGTTTTGAAAACGTGCCCATTGGTACAGGCTATGTACTGGAGGAGGTGGACACTCCCAGCCGTTATGTGGTCCCGGACAGCCAGACCGCCTCCATTGAATGGAATAAAGTGACGGAAAGAAGCTTTCACAATAGCTTGAAAACATTTCGTGTTACGGTTACTAAGGTGGATCAAGAAACCGGGGAACCGCAAGGAGATGCTTCCTTGGCCGGAGCGGTGTATGGCCTGTATCAGGATGGAGCTCTTGTGGATCGCTTTACCACCGATGAGAACGGCCAGTTTACCACCGGATACTATCCCTGCGGCACCAGCTGGAATTTCCAGGAAATCGTGGCCAGTGAGGGATATTTACTGGACACTACGGTTTATCCGGTGGGAGCGGAACCGGAGCTTTACACGGTGGAAAGGAATGACATTGCCCTGGAAGTAACAGAGCAGGTCATAAAAGGGCGAGTTGCCATCACGAAGCACGCCGATAATGGAGAAACGGGAATAGATTCCCCGGAAGAAGGAGCGGAGTTCCAGATCTACCGGAAGGCAGCGGGGAGTTTTGAAGCGGCAGAGGAATCGGAACGGGATACGCTGGTTTGTGACGAATATGGTTTCGCTCAGTCCAAGGATCTGCCGTATGGCATTTATGTGGTCCATCAGACCCTAGGCTGGGAGGGCAGGGAGAGGATGAAAGACTTTGATGTGTATATCTCCCAGGATCAGGAAACTTACCGGTATCTCTTAAACAATGCTGTGTTTGAAAGCTATATCAAAGTGGTCAAAGTGGACGCGGAAACCGGCATCCCTATTTCCTATGTGGGAGCAGGTTTTCAGATTTACCGGCCGGACGGCAGTAAGGTAGATATGGTCGTGACCTACCCGGAAAACGCTGTCATCGACACTTTTTATACCAACGCGGAAGGGTATTTGGTGACGCCGGAGAAACTGGAGTATGGCACAGGATATTCCCTTGTTGAGGTACAGGCCCCTTATGGCTATGTGCTGGACAGCACACCGGTAACCTTTGACATTACCCAGGATGCCTCCAGCGAGGAAGGGGCAGTGACGGTGGTAGAGGTGACCAAAGCGGACGTATCCCAGAAAGGAATCATTCATATAGCCAAGACAGGGGAAGTTTTTGCCTCTGTGGTGGAATCGGACGGAATGTATCAGCCAGTATACCGGGAAACGGGATTGGCCGGGGCTGTATTTGAAATCACCGCCCTGGAGGACATCTACACCCTGGACGGCACCTTGCGCTACTCTGCGGGCGAGGTAGTGGACACCATCACCACCAGCGAGGACGGAACGGCCCAGAGCCAGCCCCTCTACCTGGGCAAATTCCAGGTGAAGGAAATCCAGTTCCCTCATGGGATGGTAGATACCGGCGGGAATGTCACCAACGTGGAGCTAGTGTACGCAGGCCAGGAGGTGGAAGTCACCGAAACCGCCGCCAGCATCTTTAATCAACGTCAGAAAGTTCGAGTATCACTTCAGAAAGCGTTGGAGCAGGATGAAGCTTTTGGCATTGGCATGAACGGGGAATTCGCTGCCGTAACCTTTGGCCTGTATGCCCAGACGGAGCTTGTAGCGGCGGACGGTTCCGTGATCCCAGCGGACGGGCTTTTGGAAATCCTTTCCGTGGACGAAAACGGCCAGGCAGCCAGCGCCACGGATCTTCCGTTTGGAAGCTATTACCTGCAGGAGATCTCCACCGATGTGCATTACCGGCTGAACGAAGAACGGTTCCCTTTTACTTTTGAATATGGCGGACCTTCTATCACAATGGTGGAGATAAGCGCAAACCAAGGAGAATCCGTTGTGAATGAGCTGATTCGGGGAAGGATTGGGGGCCGGAAGACCGATGAAAACGGTACTGGCCTGGAAGGGGCAGTCATCGGCCTGTTCCAGCCGGAAGAAACGGCGTTTACGAAAGAAACCGCGCTGTCCCTGGCAGCCTCCGCGGCAGATGGCAGCTTTTCCTTTGAGGGAATCCCTTATGGAACCTGGATTCTGAAGGAACTGGAGAGCCCGGAGGGGTATCTGCTTTCGGAGGAAACCATTCTTGTCACCATTGGGGCGGAAGACCAGGCCGTGGAGGTTTCCCTGGCCAATGAACAGATCCGTGGAAGAATCCTGTTGACCAAGGTAGACGCGGATTATCCGGAGAATCAGCTTACCGGAGCGGTTTTTGAGGTTTATGCAGATGCCAATGGCAATGGAGCCCTGGAGGAAGAGGAAACGCTGGTCGGAACACTGACCGAAAAAGGGACCGGTGTATATGAGATGGAGAACCTGCCGTATGGCAGTTATCTGGTGAAAGAGACCCAAGCGCCGAAGGGATTCCTGCTGGATACGGGTATCTATTCAGTCCGGATTGAAAAAGACGGAGAAACGGCGACGGTGGAAAATGAGGCCGGAGTCGGATTTATCAACCAGCCGATGGAAGGACGGCTTAAAATTGTGAAGACTTCCTCAGATGGGATTGTGGAGGGATTCTCATTTCAAATCACGGGCCCCGACGGGTATTCGGTGACCATGAAGACCAATGAGAACGGGGAAATCTTCCTGGAAGGCCTCCGGATCGGGGAGTATACCATCTCTGAAATCTCAGATGAGGCGGCCGCTTCCTATATCCTGCCGGAGGATAAGCTGGCGTCGGTGCAGGAAAATTCTGTGACGATTGTGGAGATGCACAATGAAAAGCAGCCCCAGGATATTCCAAAGACCGGTGACAATACCAATTTAATCCTGTGGATGCTGTTGCTGGGAGCAGCTGCAGCGGGAACCGGAATCTGTCTGGCAGCGTACCATAAAAAGAAAGATGCAAGCGATGAGAAAGAATAAGCGGCACAGGGCGGGGAGTTTCCCCGCCCTCTTATAAGGAGATGAAAATGGGAACAGAGAAAACGACAGTAGAAAGCAGAGTGCTGGAGCTTTTAAGGGAATGCCCAGCAGCCGGGGAGGATGATATGTTTCTTTTTCTCCTGTATTATCAACGGTACGGGTGTCTGAGTGTGGGGAAAATGCCGTTTTCAGAAGTGATGCTCAATTACCGAGGGTATGAACTCCCCTGTTTTGAGACAATCCGGCGGGCCAGGCAGAGAGTACAGTCCTGCTTTCCAGGTTGTGCCCGGAATGGGAAGGAGAAAACCGTGGAGATAGCGATTCACATTCAGGGAGGAGATATATAATGGCAAACCGAAAACCAATGGATACAAACACCTTGTCGCAAAAAACGAAGGTACTGGAAAAGCTGGCCCGTTCGGCTTGTAAATCGGAGAAGGAGTTGCTGGCCCTGGACATGGAACGGATTATAAATATTGATGGTATATCCTTGCAGGATATGGCAATCATTTTGGAATTGCAGAAAAATGTAAAGGCACATACCCTGTATTCCTATCTGCTTGGATGGGAAAAACGTGCGAGGGAAGGGAGTGATGAACCATGAAATTGGATGTGTTTCCAGATATATAATGAACCGACCGGAAATGGGGGAAAAGGTGCCGCTAAGTCGTTTCACGCATACTTGCTTTTTTCCTTCTAGGGAGTATGATGGCTCCAGGAGGTGCGCCTATGGAGAAGGAGTTTACGTTTGAAAAGTTTCTGCTGAATGAGGAAATTGGGGTCACGGAGTATCTGTCTGCCGCCGCGTCCTGCGTGGATGATGGGGAGTATGCGCGGGAAGAAGAAAAACTGAAGAAGCTGTATGAAAAGTATCCAAAGGTTAGACAAGTATTGGACTGGAAAGAACCCCAGTCACTGACAGAAGAAGAGTGCGGGGCATTGGTTCAGGGGGTAGCGATCAAAAATGAGATAGACCTGATGGAATTCCGGAGAGTATACTTTAAGGGATGCGCCGACGCAGCCGGTTATTTGAAGATGATGAAATTGCTGTAACAACCGAAAAAGTTTATAGGGTTTGGCTTTGCCGGCAGATTTTGTGGTCTGCCGGTTATTTTTATGGGAGGGAGGATACGCCGGATGGCGATACGATATAAAGCCCTGACGGAGCTATACCGGGAAACACAGCGCAAAATCCCCTGTCCGCGTAGCGGATGATGTAGACGAAACAGCCCTTAGCTACTCGGAAATCAAGGCGTTGGCCACCGGCAACCCTCTTATCATTGAGAAGTGTAACCTGGATATGGAGGTGGCGCGGCTGAATATGCTGAAGGCCAGCCACTTGAACCAGGTGTATGCGCTGGAAAACCTTGCAGGCAGCCTGCAGGCCGAACAAAACATCCTGGAGGAAACCAAGACCCAGCTTGACAACGCCCGCACTGAATTGGCTGCCCCCTTTGCCCGCGAGGGGGAGCTGGCGGAGAAAACCGCCCGGCTCAAGGAACTAAACATCTTACTCAATATGGATGAGAAGGATAAGATCCTGCTGGACGATACCCCAGACGAAGGCGAAAAAGTGCCTGCCCGGAAAGCTGTGGAGCTGGCACGGTAGGAGGAATACGATGACCAACGAAGAATTCAATACCAAGCTCTATGAGAAAATGTTCGCGGAACAGGAGCGGTTCCGGGATTGGCTGCTCTCCCAGCCGCCAGCGGAAATTTTGAACCACGCCTATGAGTACACGGTGCGGGAGGACATTCTGATGTCTCTGGAATATCATGACCTGGAGGAGGGGCAGGCTAGAGCCCTGCTGAAGTCCAACAAGCCCTTGAAGCAGATCTTTAAGCGGTGGGAGAACCAGGAAACATCCTATATGGATACGGTATGGGATACCGTCCAGGAACAGGCCAGGGCTGCCGAAGCCAAGCAAAAAATCAAAGCACAAAAGGAACGGTGAAGGTATTTGCCAGAGAATATGGAAGGAGAAAATGAAAAATGGAATATGCGGATTGGAGTGGGCTAAATGATTTTGAACGGGCGAAAAAGTATATTGAACTGCGTATGTTAAACCCCAGAAAGCAAAAAATAGGGGACAGGCCATCTACCAAGGTCTGTGATCTGGTAGCGGTTTATTCGGTGATAACAGGGGCAAAAAACGGCTCGTGTATCCGGACTGAAGTCACCCGGGAGATGCTGGAATCCTGGCAAATTTCTACCAAGGAACTGCACGAAACGGCTGTTTCCAATATGAAGGGAACGGTTGTTCTCAATGATCTAATGGGAGTCCTTACAACCATTTTGTCGGGGCAGGTCCCGGAAAATCTTCTGCTCCGGGAGGAATTTCATCCGGACGGAGAATTTCTGCTTCTGACGAACCGTAGGCGGGAATATGGGGCCGCTGTATTGGCCATGCCATCTATTTTGAGGCAGGTTACGGAGATTTTGCGGGATGAGCTGTATCTTGTGCCATCCTCCGTCCATGAGGTGCTGGTTCTACCGAAACATGCGGACTGGGTTCGCGCGGTATCGGAAAAAGAGTTGGGACAAATGGTACGGGAAATTAATCTATCGGAGGTCTCACCGCAAGACGTTCTTTCGGATCACATTTATGAGTTTTCTGGGCGGGAAGGACGGGTAAAAACGGTACCAAAATCCCAAAGGATTCCGGATATGGAGCGATAGGAAAGGGGGAATCCTTGTATACAAACCAATCATGGAGCCGCCGGCGTATTGTCAGGCGGCTTTCTCTATGGAAAGGAAGGAGAATCAGATGCCCTATATAGACGAAGAGATAGTGGAACAACTCCGGCAGATGGATCTTTTAACCTATTTGAGGACATGCGAGCCGGAAGAATTGGTAAAAGTTTCCGGAAATGTTTACGCAACCAAAACCCATGACAGCTTAAAGATTTCCAACGGGAAATGGATGTGGTGGTCCCGGGGAACTGGTGGGTACAGTGCGTTGGATTATCTGGTCAAGGTACGGAATCTTTCCTTTTTAGAAGCGGCGGAGACATTGATGAAGATGGAAAAAATCCCTGTCAGAAAGGAAAGCGCAAAAGAGAAAAGGACGGATCCAAAGACCTTATTGCTGCCTGCCAAAAGCGACAACGCTGACAGGGTCATCCGCTATCTGACTGGTCGGGGAATTCATCGGGCGGTGCTGGATTATTTTTTGGAGAGGGACATGATTTATGAAAGCCTCCCCTACCACAACGTGGTTTTTGTGGGATATGACCGGGAGCATCGAGCACGCTATGCGGCCTTTCGAGCCACCAATTCCAGCCGGGTTATGGGGGACTGCTCAGGCAGCGATAAACATTATTCTTTCCAGTATTCGGAAGGGATGATGCCACGGGTGCATGTGTTTGAATCAGCCATTGACCTTCTCTCTTATGTTTCCTTATGCCAGTTGAAAGGGATTCGGTGGGGCAAATACCACTTCCTTTCCCTGGCAGGCGTTTATAAGCCAAGAAAAAATATCCGGGAAAGTAAGGTGCCGGCGACACTGAAGACGTTTTTAAAAGCCAGGCCGGATGTAAAAGAAATCCAGCTGCATCTGGATAATGATGAAGCAGGGAGATTGGCCTCTAAGACATTGGAACTTACCCTGTCTGACCGTTATGCTGTGTGTGATGCGCCACCGCCCCAGGGAAAAGATGTCAATGATTATCTGTTGCTTCAGCTAGGGCGGCATCCCATGTATCCAGAAAAGAAGGAGTGTGAACGCGCTTGAATATCAAGATTTATCAAATAGACAGTAGCCGGGATGAGAATCGAGTGGCCTTTCTTTCCTTAACGGCCTACCGTATATTTCAGAAACGGGATGAGATTGACAGCAGAATTTATAACCAGGTTTATGAGGGAGAGGTGAATTGCAGCACACTGGAAGGTGTCTATATGCTATTCAATCTGCGGCGTCCGGGCGGCTTTCGGGGATATCCCCTATCTGTTTCGGATGTGGTGGAAGTTTGTGATGGGACAGAAGTTCCGGCTGGATTTTACTACTGTGATCGTGCAGGCTTCCACCCAATTTCTTTTGATGCCGCACGCTGCGAACAACCCCAAACAGAAAAAAGTGAGAAGCAAAAACAGATACAGGTCTTATGGATTGAGCCGATGAAGCCGCCAAAACGGATGTGGATTGCCCCCACATTGTCACAAGTTCAGGAATTGGTGGGTGGAGAGATCGAGGAATATATGCCTTTTGAGGATGAGGTGGCCATCCTGTGTAATGAGGAGGGGAAATCTCTGGGGCTTCCCTTTAACCGGGCCATTTACCGGGAACCAAAGAAGATTGAGATGACCTATCAGGAACTGGGGGAGCGCTTTTGGAAAACGGAAAAAGAGAGGAAAGGCCACTTGACCGGTTATATTGTCTTTTCCCAGGACAGCTTTCAGAAGCCCTACTCCCTAGAGTCCAGAACTTACCGGTTCAGCAGTGATAACAAGGCGTTTTGGTCTAAATTTGGCAGCCGCTCTATTTATGCAGACTCCCTGGATGGGACAGACCAGAATGTCCGGATTGACCGATATATGAAAGATGAGATGGGTGGGCCGGATGGATGGAAGATTGAGCGCTGCTATCTGTTGGATGGGAAGCGGGAAATCGAAGACATTATTGCCGGGCCATTCTTGATTTGCTATGCCCCTCTGGATAGTGACAAGTACGATAGCCTTCCGGAAAGATTGATAGACAAATACCAAAGGCAATTCCAACATCCAGAGATTTTTTTTACTGACTTGAATGGAAAAATAAAGGTAAAAGAAGTGGAAGAAAAAGAGCAATCCTGGGAGCGGTAAGCAAAGATAGGACTGTAGGGGAAATTTCTGTACGTTCTTAGCGAGCAGACCGTTTTTACTCCTACCGTCGAAAAACAGTGCCCGTTAGGGGACACCCCTAATACCCTGGCTGCCTAGCCGGTGGGCGGATACGCCGCCAATCCAACGGCGGCGGGAAAGGAGACCGCATGAAACGAAATATCAAAAAGCAGTTCTGGCTTTCCCGGGAGGAAGCGGCAGATCTGCAGAAGAAAGCTAAGAAAGCCTGTCTGACCGAGGCGGCCCTGCTGCGGCTGCTGCTTAAAGGCTACGAGCCTCGGGCCAAACCGGATGACCGGTTCTATGAAGTGATGCGAGAGCTGTCTTCGATCGGGAACAACCTGAACCAGCTGGCAGCAAAGGCTCACAGTTTAAACTTTATAGACGCTCCCAAATTGGAAGTGGAAGCCCGGCGCTGGGGGCAGTTTCAGCTGCGGGTGGAGCAGGAATTTTTACAGCCGGAAAAGAAGGAATCCAAGTGGCGGTGAGTAAGCTGTGGCCGGTGACTTCACGCCTGGGCCAGGTGCTGCGGTATGTCAACAACCCAGAGAAGACAAGGAAATCAGAGGCCCGATTTCAGGAATCCGATTATCAGGCACTGAAGGATGTACTGGCGTATGCCCAGGATGAGGAAAAGACGGAGCAGGAACTTTTCTGTGAGGGTATCAACTGCAATCCCTCCATCGCCAGAGAGCAGTTTGTGATGGTGAAGAAGCGGTTCGGCAAGACGGATGGCATCCAAGCTTACCACGGGTATCTCAGCTTTCAAGAGGAGCATATCACGCCGGAGCTGGCCTCCCGGATCGGCCTAGAATTTGCCCGTTCGGTCTGGGGAGAGCGGTTCCAGGTAGTGGTGATGACCCATCTCAACACAAAGCACCTTCACTGCCACTTTGTGGTCAACAGCGTTTCCTTTAAAGATGGGAAGCGACTGCACGGGGACGAACAAGCCTGGTTTAAGTTCCGGCACCGAGCGGATGAGATTTGCCGGAAGTATGGACTCCATGTGGTGGAGCGGCCACAAAGGCAGAGGTCTTCCGACTATCTGACGATGAAGGAGCAGGCGGGGATGCCCACCCGGTACAGCCTCCTCCGGCAGGCACTGGATCAGGCGTTGACGGAGAGCCGGACCAAGAAGCAGCTAATATACCGGATGAAGCAGCTGGGGTATGCCTGCAACCTGGATGACCGGAGAAAATATTGGACCATCCTGCCGCCTGGATCCCAGCGGCCAGTCCGGCTGTACCGGCTGGGGGAGGCGTACAGCAAGGAAAAAATCCTGGAGCGTCTGCGCCAAAACGCTGGACAGATGGAGTTTTCTCTTTTCCAGCAAGCTTCCCCGAAGCCGGCGGTATACCGGCTTACTTCCCGAAAGGACAAAATCCGGAGGAAGGGAGGTCTGTATGGTTTATATCTTTACTACTGCTACCTGCTGGGATATTTCCCTGGCCATAAGAAGCCCCTGCCTTTGAAAATGCCCGCCTCGCTGCGGGAGGATTGGATCAAACTGGAGGAACTGACGGCCCAGGTGACGCTGCTTTCCCGGAATCATATTGATACGGAAGAGCAGCTCTTTTCTTACCGGCAGGAGTTGAAAGGGCAGGTTGATTTCCTGCTGGAACAAAGACGGGTCCTGCGGAACCAAATCCGGCGGGTGGGGGTCAGCGGAGAAGAAAAAGGAAAGGCAAAAGAAATATTTCCTGCAATTTCTCTCCGCCTGAAAAAACTGAGGGAAGAGATCCGGCTCTGTGACGGGATTGCGGAACGGTCAAGAATAATGAAGGAACGAGTGGATCAGATTTTGCAAGAAGAAACATACAGAAGGGAGATGGAAAAAGATGACAGGAAACGGTGACGCGGCAGAACAGGTGGTCCGGCTCTCCCTGGAAGGGATGGAAGTGGCGGCGAAGCTTACCGGCTCTGCCGCCAAAAATGTGGCGGCTTTGCTAGCGGCAGTCCTTCGCGAGGAATTGAGCCAAACTCATAAAACCAGAGGCAGAGCACGACTCACCAGTATGCTCAAATCCGGGAAGGAATTGAAGGTCTTTGCGATTCCCAGGAAGGAACTGCCAACATTCGTCCAACACGCAAAACAATATGGGATTTTGTATTGCATCCTCCGAGAAAAGGGCTCCCGGGAGGGGGGAGAGGTGGACATTATTGCCCGGGCAGACGATGCTTCCCGTATCCAGCGGATTGTAGATAAGTTTGGAATGGGAACCGTGGAGAAGGCCACTTGGGAGCCGGAAGCAGGAGGAAACAGAGAAAGGGGAACAAGCGAAAACCCTTCCCGGGCTCGGGCGGAAGAAAAACATCTGTCCGGCCCAAGCTCAGGGCCA
>CALWEC010000109.1 GCA_944376945.1 uncultured Lachnospiraceae bacterium
CTACATCCTCAAGCTGTACCGGTTTTTGTGCGAGGCAGGCGGCTTTTCCGTGACGGCGGGAAAGCCCCAGGCCTGGGAGCTGGCGTTGTATTACGCAGGCCTCCTGGCGGCGGTGTGGGCGGCCCGCCGGTGGCGGAAGCGGGAGGGAGGGCTGGAGTCCCCGGCGTTCCCGGAAGCGGGGGAGGGCTTCTGCCCGGGACGCTGGGCGGCCTTGGCGGCCCTGTCCCTGGCCGCCTTCCTCAGCCTGTTCCCCCTGCCTGCCCCGGGCCTGACGGTGGTCAGCCTGGATGTGGGCCAGGGGGATTGCACCTTCCTTCAGCTGCCGGGCGGGGAGGCCTGGCTGGTGGACGGGGGAAGCTCGGATGTAGATCAAGTGGGGACATGGCGGATTTTGCCTTTTCTTCAATGGAAGGGGGTGCGCCGCCTGGAAGGGGTGGTGTTAAGCCACAGCGACGCGGATCATACCAATGGCGTCCAGGAACTGCTGGAATTGGGGGACATCCCCATCGGCTGCCTGGTGCTGCCCCGGGCCAGCGCCGGGCTGGAGGAATGGGAAGGGCTGCGGGCAGCGGCGGAAAAACAGAGCGTTCCCATTTACACCATGGAAGCCGGGCAAGCGTTCCAGCGGGGAGAGGTGCGCTTTTCCTGCCTTTATCCGCCTGGGGAGGCGGAGGAGGTGGAGGACGCCAACCTGCTTTCCCTGACCCTGCTGGTGGAATGGGAGGACTTTTCCGGCCTGTTCCCGGGAGATTTAGGGATGGAGCAGGAACAGCAGTTTCAGGAAGGCTGGAGGCCGGTCAGCCTGCTGAAGGTAGGGCACCACGGCTCCCGGGGCTCCTCCGGCCAGGAATTTTTGGAAGCCCTCTCCCCCCGGGCCGCGGTGATTTCCTGCGGGGCCGGCAATTCCTACGGCCACCCGCATCCGGAAACCCTGGAACGGCTGGAGCAGGCAGGGAGCCGGGTGTACCGCACCGACCGGCAAGGGGCCGTCTGCTTCCGGATCCGGGGCGGCCGCATGAAGGTGGAAACCTTCCGCTGAAGGGCGGAGAGGCCCGCCGGTTAAGTAGAGGGCTCCCGCTCACAGATATAAAAATCGTATTTTCCGGCCCCGGCCCGCAGCTCCTCCCGGGTGCGGAAGGTCCAGCCGAAAACCGGACGCCGCCGGGCCAGGCTCCGGGAAAAGCCTTTCTCCCGGTACTGGCGGTCCAGGGCATAGAAGCCGGGGCGGGTCCAGCGGTCGGTAAGGCGGAACTGCATCAGCAGGCGCTGCCACAGGGGGAAGTCGGGGAACTCCCGGAGAAAGTGGGTGATCAGCTGCCCCCGGATGACCTGGGGCCGGTGCTTCCGGAACCAGTACAGCACGTAAGGGTGGAAGGATTCCAGGAAGAAAGGCCCCTGGTAGGAATCCAGGATTTCCGCGGCCAGGGAGCAAAGCTTTCCATCCATCCCTTCCATCTTGATCTCAATCAGCAGCGGGACCTGCCCGTCCACCAACGCCAGGACCTGGGAGAGCAGGGGGATGGTTTCCCGGGAGCCTGCCAGCCGCAGATCTTTCAGCTCCGCCCAGTTCATTTTTTCAATCTGCCCCGGGCGGCCGCAGAGCCGGTCCAGGGTGGAATCGTGAAACACGACCAGCTGGTTGTCCGCCGTGCGGCGCACGACCAGCTCGATGCCATAGCCCTGGCGGGCGGCTGCCTGGAAGGCGGCCAGGGAGTTTTCCGGGGCGTGGGGGAGCTGGTGCAGCCCCCGGTGGGCGAAAAAGCGGGTAGAAAGGGAAAATAGCATACCGTCCTCCTGTCCGGGCCCATAGGGGCCCTAACCAAATGATTCCCGTTTGTCCCCCATTCTAACAAATTTGTCCCGCCAATACAATAATACATGAAGCAAAATACGTAGCCCTAAATACGTAGAGGTAACCGGGCGGGAGGGTTTGGAAATGAGGAAGCAGAAGGTTTTGACCGTGTGCCTGTGCGGGCTGCTGCTGTTGGCAGGGCTTTGGCGCAACGGCCAGGTGCAGGAGGTTTCCGCGCCGGCGGAGGCGGGCCGGATGATAGCGCTGACCTTTGACGACGGCCCCCATCCGGTTTACACCCGTCAGCTGCTGGACGGGCTCCGGGAGAGAGGGGTAAAAGCGACGTTTTTCCTGATTGGGCAAAACGTGGAGGGGAACGAGGAGCTGGTCCGGCAGATGGCGGAGGACGGGCATTTGATTGGCTGTCATACAGAGAGCCACGTGGATCTGACCCGCTGCACCCAGTCGGAAGCCCGGCGGGAAATTGAGGAGGCCAGCAGGCGGATTGCCCGGATTACCGGGGAGGAGGTGCGCTATATCCGGCCGCCCTTCGGCAACTGGAGCGAGGCGCTGGCGGAGGACTTCCCTCTGACCGTGGTAAAGTGGACGGTGGACCCGGAGGACTGGAAAGTCCGGGAGAAAGAGGAAATTGTCCGCCGGGTGCTGGAAAAGACCCAGGACGGCAGCGTGATCCTCCTGCACGATGTGTATCCGGCTTCGGTGGAGGCCGCCCTGGAGGCGGTGGACCGGCTGCAGGCGGAGGGGTACCAGTTTGTAACGGTGGAGGAGCTTCTGCTGGACTGATCCGGCGGAAATCCGGTGAACCCGGCGGAAACTCCCGCGGAAATCCTGGCAGAAATCCGGCGAAATTTCTGCTTGAAATTTGCCGGAGGCCGTGCTATAATACTTTGGCACGCGGGAATGCTGGAATTGGCAGACAGGCATGACTAAGGATCATGTGGTCTACGACCGTGAGGGTTCAAGTCCCTTTTCCCGCAGTGGATGGACGCAAGTCCGGTGAAAGCCTCTCGAACCTTTCGAGGGGCTTTTTGCTTAGCCGGAGACGCTCCAAAGCTTAACAGATCCTTTACGGGAATTTCTTTCAGGAAGGAATTTTGTGGTGGCACCCGGCAGAAAAGTGTGCTATACTAAAAAACGGAGCGTGTAAAAATGCGAATCGGATAAGTGAGGGCTTAAAACGTTGAAATTTGATATGCACTGCCACATCCGCAACGGATCCTTTGACTCCAAAGTAGACGTCCGGGATTTTATCCGCCTGCTGCGCCAGAAAGGCTACGGCGGCATGCTGGTGACGGATCACAATACATATAATGGCCATCGGGAGTGGAAGGAGATCCAGTGCCGGAGCCGGGAGTTTGACGGATTTACTGTGCTGCGGGGAATTGAGTACGATACCCGGGACGCGGGCCATATTTTGGTGGTCCTGCCGGAGGATGTGGAATTAAAGGTTATGGAAAACCGGGGGATGCCGCTGCGCCAGCTGATTCAGACGGTACATTCCTTCAATGGGATTTTGGGCCCGGCCCATCCTTACGGGGCCGCTTATCTCAGCGCTATGCGCTGCCGGAGAATGAAGCGGGAGCGGGAGCTGATCCACGAGTTTGACTTTGTGGAGGGGTTCAACGCCTGCGAAACCAAGGCGTCCAATGCCTGCGCCAAGAAGCTGGTGGAGGAGTATGGGAAAGTCGGCTTTGGCGGATCGGACGCCCACCGGGAGCAGGATGTGGGCCTTGGCTATACGGAAATTGCCGGGGAAATCCGCAACAACAACGACCTGATCCGGGCCGTAAAAAACGGAGACGTCCTGGCTTGGGGCGGCGTGGAGCGGGAAAAGCAGAAAAACGCCATGCTTCAGAAATCCCTCAGCATCCCCTACCGGATTTATAATCGGAGCTTGTGGGTGGCCCAAGCCATTCCCCGCCACTACAATCTGAAAACCCTGTCGGAGCGGGCGTAAAATTCTTTTGACCTGCCAGCCAGGATATGGTAAAATGGTTATCGCTGAGTAAGACAGGTAATCGCGGCTGCCTTCGGGCAGGTGAGGAAAGTCCGGGCTTCACAGGGCAGGATGCCGGATAACGTCCGGTGGAGGCGACTCCAAGGCCAGTGCAACAGAAATGTACCGCCGGGGATTCCCGGTAAGGGTGGAAGGGCAGTGTAAGAGACTACCGCCTTCCCGGTAACGGGAGGGGCACATGTAAACCCCATCCGAAGCAAGACCAACAGGAAGCGTAAGGCGGCCCGTCTGCTTCCGGGTAGGTTGCTGGAGCCTGGCGGCAACGCCAGGCCTAGATAGATGATTACCCACGACAGAACCCGGCTTATCGTTTTGCTCAGAATAAGGGGCTGTCGCACTAAATAATTAGTGCGGCAGCACTTTTTTTGCAGAGAATAAGAGCCAGGTCTGTGCAAGGCCTGGCTCTTGGTGTAAAATTTATTTATGCCACTAAATAAAATTTTACAGAAAGATTATACCCTATCTTCGCTGCATTATCCAATCAAACTTCCGCCGCGGCGGCGGCATACTCCGCTGCTGCGGCGGCATACGGCTTTTTCTTCAAAAATTGATTTTTAGTCGGTTCTTTCTTTCCAACTACCCGGCTTTTTCTTCAAATCCCCTCAAAAAAGCGGTTTGCTGGCAAACTCAAAACGGATTTTTTTA
>CALWEC010000110.1 GCA_944376945.1 uncultured Lachnospiraceae bacterium
GTACTACAAAGCGCGGGTTTGGTACAGCCGGTATCAGTAAAAGCAGGGGCGTCCGCTCTTTGGGAAGCGGGCAGCCGCGTACAGACCGCCGCTCCGGCCTTTTGGGCCGGGACGGCGGTTTTTTGAGTCAGCCGGTCCTTTAGGCCGGGGCGGCGGTTTTTTGAGTCAGCTAGCCTTTTGGGCCGGGGCGGCGGAAATACAAAAAAATGCTTGACATTCCGCCGATTCTGGTGCATAATTAGAAATCATAAATCTTAATTTCTTAGATGTTCTAAAAATATTCTGAAATATTTCTGGAAAGTGGTTTCTGAATTCCGGGTTTCTCCGGATGCGAATTCCCATTCCAACGGCTTGAACGGATTCCGGCGGCAGGCAGGTTGTTTTTTGGCTGCCCAAAGAGGAAAGGAGGCGGAAAAACTGTTTTCTTAAGCGGAAAATGGGCGGCATTAGCGATTTTTACAGCGCTGGCGGCCCTGTGGGACTGGAAGAGTGGGCGGATCCCCAACCGCCTTCTGGCTTTGTTTTGGCTGGTTGGGCTTGGTTTTGATTGGAATTTTTTCTATCTAATTCGTGGAATACCAATGATTCTTTTACTTTATCCTCTGGCGGCCGTGCGCATGATGGGTGCTGGAGACGGAAAGCTTCTGGGGGTGATCGCCTGCTATCTGGGCTTTTTCCCCGCCCTGTGGATTCTGGCGGCCGCCGGGCTTTTGGCGGCGCTGGTCTCCCTCTGTGTGAAGGCCAGGAGGCAGTTTTTAGGCCGCCGCCTTTCCTATCTGTTTCGTTACCTTTCCCTGCTTGCAAGGCTAAAATGTGTGTTTCCCTATGATCCGCCTCAGGCGCCGGAGGGAAGGCTTCCCCTGGCGGTGCCGGTGTTTGGCGGCGTGCTGCTGTACCTATTTGGAAAGGGTGTGGTGGGAGTATGAGAAAAAAGCGCTTGCTGCTGCTGGACCGGGACCCGGAATACGCGGCCCGGTTTGCCGGCTATGGCAACCAGCGGGAGTCCCTTTTGCTGGAGATCCTCCCGTTTACGGACCGGCAGGAGCTGGATCGGTTCCTGGAGGGGCAGCCGGCGGACGCGGCCCTGGTGCCGCCGGAGGAGGCGGCCGGCCTGGAAGGCCGGGTAGGGCTGGTGCTGCGGCTGTCGGAGGAGCGGCCGGATCCGGAGGACCGGCAGGCCATTTACCGGTATCAGTCCTGCGGGGGGATCCTGCGGGAGGCGGCGGCGCGGATCTGCCCGGAGCCGGAAGCACCGGAAAATCCGGCGGCCTCCCAGATCTATGGGGTGTATTCCCCGGTGCACCGCTGCTATAAGACCACCTTCTCCCTGATTTTAGGGCAGCTTCTGACGGAGCGGGGGGCCGCCCTCTATCTGAACCTGGAGGAATATTCCGGTTTCCCGGAGCTTTTGGGCCAGGACTGCCAGGAAGATCTTTCGGATTTGTTTTATCGGAGAAAGATTGGGCAGGCGGAGGAAATGCCGCCGTCTGCGGTGGAATATCTGGGCCGGCTGGCGGTTATGCCGCCGGTGTCCTGCCCGGATGATATCCGGCAGGCCGATCCCCGGGAGGTGGCGGCGCTGATCCGGGCGCTGGGTTCCGGAGGTGCCTACGATTTTCTGGTGGTGGATTGCGGGGAGTCGCTGGCAGATCCGCTGCCGGTTTTGGAACTGTGCCAGCGGATTTATATGCCGGTGTGCGCGGACCGGGCTTCCGCGGCCAAGGCGGACGCTTTTTTGGGGTATCTGCGGAAGCTGGGGAGGGAAACGCTGCTGGCACGGATCCATCGCCTTTCGCTTCCGTACTATTCCTGGCTGGCAGGCGGCTGCCAGGATTACCGGGGGCTGCGGTGGAGCGCCTTTGGAAAATATGTGCAGGAACTGCTGAAGGAGGAGGAGACAGGTGGAAATCCAAAGGGAACTGCAGGAAGCCGTTATGGCGGAGCTGGATCTTTCGGAGGAAATCAGTGATCAAGAGCTTTTGGCCCGCATTGACCGGGTTTTGCTGCGGCAGGGCCGCCAGCGCTCCCTGTCGGTGGGCCAGAGGGCGGCCTGCCGGAAGCAGCTGTTTGATTCCTTCCGGCGTCTGGATATTCTCCAGGACCTGGTGGAGGACGAATCTATTACGGAAATTATGGTAAATGGGACCCAAGGGGTTTTCCTGGAGCGGGAAGGGCGGATCTGCCGCTGGAACCGCAGCTTTTCCTCGGCGGAAAAGCTGGCGGATGTGATCCAGCAGATTGTATCGCAGGTAAACCGGGTGGTCAACACGGCCTCTCCCATTGTGGACGCCCGGCTGTCGGATGGCTCCCGGGTCCACGCGGTGCTGCCGCCGGTCGCGCCGGACGGCCCGATTCTTACCATCCGCAAATTTTCCCGGGAGCCGCTGACCATGGAGCGCCTGCTGGCCTGGGATAGCCTGACGGAGGAGGCAGCCGCCTTCCTGCGCCGCCTGGTAGAGGCCCGGTACAACCTGTTTATCAGCGGCGGCACCGGGACCGGAAAAACCACCTTCCTAGGCGCCTTGTCCCAGTTTATCCCGTCTACGGAGCGGGTTATTACCATTGAGGATTCGGCGGAGCTGCGCCTTTCCGGTATTCCCAACCTGGTGCGCCTGGAGGCCCGGAACGCCAATCTGGAGGGGGAAAACCAGGTGACCATCCGGGATCTGATCCGGGCCAGCCTGCGGATGCGGCCGGACCGGATCCTGGTGGGGGAGGTGCGGGGAAAGGAAGCCCTGGATATGCTGCAGGCTATGAACACCGGGCACGATGGCTCCCTTTCCACCGGCCACGGGAACAGCCCCCGGGATATGATTGCCCGGCTGGAAACCATGGTGCTCATGGGCGGGGAGCTGCCGGCCGCAGCGGTGCGGGGGCAGATCGGCTCCGCGCTGGATGTGCTGATCCACCTGGGCCGGATGCGGGATGGAAGCCGGAAGGTGCTGGAGATTGTGGAGGTGTCGGGAGATGAGGAAGGACAAGTCCGGTGCCGGCCGCTGTTTGCCCGGGACCCCCGGGAAGGGCGGCTGGAACGGGTGGGGGAGTTGGAGGACCGAAGGAAGCTGGAAGCCGCCGGATTATAGGACGTACCGTCTGTCCCCCGGGGAGGCGGCGTGGTTTGCCCTCCGGGGAGCGGCGCTGGCGGCGGGGATCGCCTGGCTGTTCTACCGGTCGCCGTGGGCGCTGATCCCGCTGGCCCCGCTGGTGCCGCTTTCCCTGGCCCAGGGAAGAAAGCAGCGCCGGGAAGCCCGCAGAAGGCAGCTGGCGGTACAGTTCCGGGAAGGGCTGACGGCCCTGTGCGGAGCCCTATCGGCAGGATACTCCGTGGAAAACGCCATGGCGGAGGC
>CALWEC010000111.1 GCA_944376945.1 uncultured Lachnospiraceae bacterium
AGAAAAGAAATTTCGTCATACAATTCTGCTATTACGCCATTATCCTGGCGGTGGCTTTTGTCTTAGTCAAGTTTGCGCTGCCCCTGCTTCTTCCGTTTGTCATTGCCTTTGTCATCGCCTACGCCCTGAAGCGGCCCATCCGTTTTGTTTCGGATAAACTGCGCCTCCCTCGGAAATTGACGGCGGTCCTGATGGTGGCCTTATTTTTTGGCACCATCGGCACCCTGCTGACCCTGCTGGTGATCCGCCTTTTTTCCCTGCTGGCCACCCTGGTGGAAAACCTGCCCTGGATCTTCCAAAGCTACATTGTCCCGTTTCTCACCGGCATCTTCAACAACCTGGAAGCCTGGGCCCTGCGGCTGGATCCGCAGCTTCTGGACGCTCTGGAGTATCTGGGGGAGCAGGTAATCGCCTCCGCCGGCCAGATGGTTTCTAACCTGTCCCTGGTAAGCATGGAGTTTCTCTCCGGGCTGGCCTCCTCTCTTCCCATGCTGGTTATCAAGCTGCTCCTGCTGGTAATCTCTAGCTTTTTTATTGCCGTAGACTACGACAAACTCACCGTATTCCTGGTGCGGCAGATGAACAAGCATACCCAGACGGTATTTCTGGAAATCAAGGAATACGTGGTAGGCACCCTTTTTGTCTGCATCCGTTCCTATGCCTTGATTATGACCATCACCTTTTTTGAGCTGTTCCTGGGGCTTTCCATCATCGGCATTGCCCACGCCCCTTTCATCGCCCTGGCCATTGCCATCTTTGATATCCTGCCGGTTTTGGGAACCGGCGGCGTTATGATCCCCTGGGCGGTAATCGCGGCTCTCCAGGGCAAATATTCCCTGGGGATCCAGCTGTTTATCCTCTATATCCTGATCACCATCATACGGAATATTATTGAGCCCAAGATTGTTGGCGGCCAGTTGGGGCTGCACCCGGTAGCCACCTTAGCCAGCATGTTCGTAGGATCCCAGCTGCTAGGGGTGGTCGGCCTGTTTGGGTTCCCGATCCTCCTATCCCTCCTTCGGTATCTCAACGACTGCGGCACCATCCACCTGCTGAAAACCGGTTCCTAAACCGGTTTTTTGTTGTCCAAATTTAGCCGGCGGCTTCCGTCCGCAAGGCGGTGGTCTCCCTGGTGGTGCCCACCGTCATCAGCCAGCTGATTACGGTAATCTACAACATGGCCGACACCTTCTTTATCGGCCAGATCGGCGATCCCAACCAGGTGGCGGCGGTCTCTCTCGGTATGCCCATGTTCATATTCCTTACGGGCCTTGCCAACCTGTTTGGAATCGGCGGCGCCAGCCTAATCTCCCGCAGCCTGGGGAAAGGGAACCCGAAACGGGCCCGTACCGCGGCCTCCTTCAGTATTTGGACTTCCGTAATTTTTTCCTTTCTCTACGGAATCCTTCTGTACGCGGTCCAGCCTATGCTGCTTCCGGCGGTGGGGGCCAATGAAGGGACCTACCGGTACTGCAGCCAATACCTGTTCTGGACCGTCACTGTGGGAGCTGTCCCTACCGTCCTAAACCAGGAGCTGGCCCATCTGGTCCGCTCCGAGGGCTTCTCCCGCCAAGCCAGCTTCGGCATGATCCTAGGCGGCGTTATGAACATGATCCTGGACCCTATTTTTATCTTTCCTCTGGGCCTGGAGGTGGCAGGCGCCGCCATTGCCACCATGCTGTCCAACTGGATTGCCACCTTCTACTTTATCCTTCTGATTGAGAAGCGGAAGGGGGAAACCGTCCTTTCCCTGAATCCCCGGCATTACCGGCCGGCCGCCCGGGTGGGCCGGGAAATCCTGCTGGTAGGCCTGCCCAGCTGCCTGATGAACCTGATGGGCGTAGCCTCCAACCTTACCCTGAACCGGCTGATCGTATCCTACAGCAACCGGGCGGTGGCCGGCATTGGAGTAGCCAAAAAGATTGATATGCTGTCCTTTGCCATTGCCACCGGCATGTCCCAGGGCGTCCTGCCCTTGATTGGGTACAATTACTCCGCCGGAAATTACCCCCGGATGATGAAAGCCATCCGGACCACCTTCCTGTACAGCATGACGGTCGCCATCCTAGGCACCCTTTTCCTGTTCACCTGCGCCGGGCCCATTGTCCAAGCCTTTATCAACGACCCGGAAACCGTCCGCTACAGGCAGCTGTTCCAGCGGATCATCTGTATCACCGGGCCCTGCATTTCCGTGACCATGATTGTCATTACCGTATTTCAGTCCGTGGGCCAAACGGCCCAGCCCGCCCTTCTCTCGCTGCTGCGGAAAGGCGGACTGGACATCCCGTTTATGTTCCTGATGAACCATCTGGCCGGCGTCAGCGGCATTGTGTGGGCCACTCCCATGGCGGATTTCTGCGCCATGGCGGCGGCCCTGGGCCTGTTCCTGCCCTACTGGCGGAAGCACTGGCGCTGACCTACTCCCCCTTTCCGCTGACAATGGCGTAATACGCCTGGGAGGTTCCCCGGTACACCAGCACATAGAACAAGGCAAACACCAGGTAGCAAAGCCCGGTTACCGCCGCCAGCAGGCCCCGGTTGGCCACCGAGAACAGGCTCAGCATCCGGTATACCAGCGGGAAGGCGAAGGCCAGGTGCACCCCCGCCGTGAGAAGGGGCAGGAAAAACACGGTCAGGATCTGGGAGTTGACGCTCCTTCGGATTTCCCGGCGGGTCATGCCCACCTTCTGCATAATGGCAAACCGGGACTGGTCCTCATACCCTTCGGAAACCTGCTTGTAGTAGATCATCAGCACCGCCGCAAACAGGAACACAATCCCCAAAAGGATCCCCAGGAAAAACAGGCCGCCGTAAAGGCCGTACACATTCTGGCGGGCATGGGCCGCCGAATCCCAATACAGGTGGAAGTACGAGGCGGCTTCCTCCCCGCTTGCTTCCAGCTCTGCCTCCGCGGAGGCGTCCCGCAGATTCTCCCATACCTGCAGCTGGACCGCGTCGCTGCAGGCCAGATCCCAGCCGTAGTACCAGGAAAGGTTCAGCGCCGTCTCATCCCCCACCGTGTCCTGGAGCGCCTGCGCCTGTTCCACAAAATCCGGCACCACCAGGTACAGGGAGGGAAACATCTCCAGGGCATCCAGCTCGTTGCGGACAAAGGGCTCTACCCGTCCCTGGATCCGCAGGGTATTCCCGCCGTTTAGGGTGACGGTATCCTCCTCATAGGGGGCGGTGATCGTGCTGGCCAACGCCTCCCCCGGCGCCAGGGATGCCTCCGCTCCGGTGATCCGGTTGTAATCCTCCAGAGGGATCAGGTACACCTGCCAGTACTCGGACGTATCCATCGGGGAGGTGGTGGTGTACAGGCTGCTCAGATACCACTCCATCTGGCTGCCGTCCCGGATGCCGGCAAAGGACGCCTGCCGGTAGTCCAGCACATTCTCCGGCGCCAGGCCTGCCTCCGCCGTCACCTGTTCCGCCAGCTTCCGCACCTGTTCCGGCTTTTCTCCTTCCAGCGCCGCCGGATCCACCACATAGGCCTCCACGCTAATGTTCCGGGGGTTTTGGGCCCGGATGGTATCCTCCAGTCCGGCGTACAGGCAGACGGTGGAGGAGACCATCACCAGCACCATGGTGCTGAGGATGCAGATGGAAGCAAGCCCTGCCCCGTTCCGCTTCATCCGGTACGCCATGGAGGACACGGAGACAAAATGGCGGGTTTGGTAATAGTACCGCTTATTTTTCTGGAGCACCCGGCACAGGGCCACGGAACCCGCCATAAAAAGCAGGTACGTGCCCAGAATGACCATCACCACCGCCACGAAAAAGAACACCATGGCCGCCACCGGATCCTCCAGGTTCACCGCCAGCCAATACGCCCCGGCCAGCAGCGCCAGTCCCAGGACCGCCAGCACCCAGTTGGCCCGGGGCGGCTTTTCTCCCGCCTGCTCACTGCGCAGCAGTTCCACCGGCTTGGTAAAATGCAGCTGGCGCAGGGAGTTTAGAAGGATCAGCAGAAAGATGCCGCCAAACCAGGCCAGCGTATGGAGGATGGCTCCCGGCGCCACCGAAAGCGTAAAAGTGGCGTTGCCGTCTAGGATCCGTACCATCAAAAGCTCGGCGAACTTGGAGACGGCTATGCCGGCCAGCAGGCCGGCCCCCAGGGAAAGGGCCGCCGCCAGGACGGCCTCCCAAATCAGCACCCTGGCCAGATGGCGCTTTCCCATGCCTAGGATGTTGTAAAGGCCAAACTCCTTTTTCCGCCGCCGGAACAGGAACGAATGGGTATAAAACAGAAACACCAGGGAGAAAATGCCCATCACCCAGGATCCGAAAGTCAGCATGCTCTCCATGGTGGCGCCGCCGGCCATGTCCTCCAGCAGCGGGCTTTGGCTGAGGAAAGAGATGATATAAGCCATCATCACCATGCCGGCGCAGGTCAGCAGGTAGGGGATATAAAGCTTCCGGTTCTGGCGGATCCCCGTCCAGGCCAGCCGCCGGTAAAACCCGTGTCTCATCGGCGGTCACCTCCCGTAGTCAGCATGGTCAGGGTGTCCGCGATCTTCTGGTACAGTTCTTCGTTGGCGCACTGGCCCCGGTAAATCTGATGGAACACCTCGCCGTCCTTGATAAACAGCACCCGGCCGGCGTGGCTGGCCGCCTTCACCGAGTGGGTGACCATCAGGATGGTCTGGCCGCTCTGGTTGATCCGGCGGAACAGCTGCAGCAGCTCGTCGGTGGCCCGGGAATCCAAAGCGCCGGTGGGCTCGTCCGCCAGCACCAGACGGGGCTCTGTGATCAGCGCCCGGGCCACCGCCGCCCGCTGTTTCTGGCCGCCGGAGATCTCATAGGGATATTTCTTCAGCAGCTCCGAGAGGCCCAGCCAGGACGCCAGGGGCTCCAGCCGCTTCCGCATCTCCGGGTAGCGCTTTCCCGCCAGCACCAGCGGCAGATAAATGTTGTCCTCCACAGAGAAGGTGTCCAGCAGGTTGAATTCCTGGAACACAAACCCCAGGTGATCCCGGCGGAAGGCGGCGATATCCGCCTCCCGGATCTGGGAAAGATCCTGGCCGTCCAGCCGCACCGTGCCGCCGGTCGGTTTATCCAGCGCCGCCAGAATATTCAGCAGGGTGGTCTTGCCGGAGCCAGACTCCCCCATAATGGCCACATACTCCCCTTCTTCCACCTGAAAATTCACATTTTTCAAGGCTTCCACTTTATTGCCGCCCAGCCGGGTGGTATAGACCTTCTTCAGGCCGTTTACTTCCAAAATACTCATTTTCTGCCTCCTGATTGCCTATCGGCTTTCCCGCGGCCTTCCGCCGCCGGATTTTTCCCAATGCCTGCCGGTGGCTTTGGACCGCCGCAGGCGAAAGTCTTCCGGAGCTTTCCTCAGGAGTATAACAGAAAGGAAAATGGGCCGCCATGGATTCGGCTTACATTTCCCCGGATCAGTCTTACAATTTTGTAAGGGAACCTTCCTGCCGGCGGATCCACTCCATAAGAATCCGCACCACATAGTCCTGCTCCTGAGGATACAGTTCCCGCCCTTTGGGAATCCGGTGCCATTTAAGCAGGCAGTTCCGGCAGCAGGCGCCGGTGGCGTGCTGGGCCAGGAAAACCGGGTGGCCCTTCATAGGCGTCTGCTTCCCGTCGTGGTACGGCTCCGCCGGGGCCAGCTTCTGGCGCACAAAATCCCGGGCGTGCCGCTCCATGATTTCCATCCCCTTTTCCTCCAGGTAGGCCCGCTCCCGGGCCCGCAGATGGAAGCCGCTGCGGAAGGGGGAACGGGACAGCCTCTCAAACAGTTCCTCCAGCCAGCGCCCATCCCCCGGCTCCCAGTCCACGCCGGCCCGCCGGGCCTGCTCCTCCTGCTTTTCCAGCGCAATGTGGTAAAGCTTTCCCTCCTTCCGGAACCAAGTGCCGGTGGTCCGGAAGGAAAACGGCACCCCAAATCGGATGCACTGAAGGCGCAGATCCAGCACCCAGCCATAATCGCAGACCGGGGCCTTCTCTCCCGCCCCGCCGCCGCAGATCACCTGCCGGATGGCGCCTGCCGCCAGTTCCGGCTCCAGGCGGACCGGCCCGGTCAAGGGCTCTAGGGTTCGGCTGCCCGTTTCCATACGTTCTCCACCTCCCGGCTTTTCCATACGAAAGCGCCGCCCGTAGGGCCAGGCGGCGCAGGATCGGACACAGTTTATTGGGAACCCTTTTTCTGTGTCAGCTTACAGATCAGATTAAATATCTTCAGGAACAAATAGATGATGGTATAGGCCAGCCCAAAGGCCGCGGTCCATTCGTATTTTTTCGGCAGCTTCTGCTCTACGCAGCGCTGGATGGTGTCAAAATCCACCAGCAGGAAGGCGCAGGCGATCAGAATGTAGACGACGCTCAGCCCCATGCTGAAGGCAGGCGACTCCTGCAGCGGCGCTAAAACCGGCTTCACCCCCGGAATCCGGCCCAGCAGGGAGAAGATCAGGCCGCTGCACACCGAGGTCATAAACAGCGCCAGGACAATCCCGCGGAACCGCTTCCCCACCTTCACGATACGGGCTCCGTAGAGGAAGGCCATCACCGACACCAGAAGCACCGTAAGCGCCAGCGCCAGGTAGATCAGCACCGTATATTCCGCGCCCATCACCGACGCCAGCATGGTGATGGTGTAGCCAACGGAGGCACAGTAAAGGGCTCCGAACACTGGGATCAGCGGGCGGATGGCAAACGCAATCCACGGCGCCAGCGCGGACAGGAGCAGGGCGGCCAGGCAGATCGCCGCTTCCGTCTGATAAAAGGTATAGCCGGATACTTCTATGGTCCCGGT
>CALWEC010000112.1 GCA_944376945.1 uncultured Lachnospiraceae bacterium
TCTTGCCCCGGACCAATTCGGCAATGTCCGGGTTTTTCTTCTGGGGCATAATGCTGCTGCCGGTGCTGTAGGCGTCGTCGATCTCCACAAAGTGGTATTCGTTGGAGTTCCAGAGGATAATCTCCTCGCTGAAGCGGCTCAGGTGCATCATAATCAGGGACAGGTCGCTGAGCAGCTCGATCAGGTAATCCCGGTCGGACACGGAATCCATGCTGTTGGCGGTGGGGCACTCAAAGTGCAGCAGCTCCGCCGTATAGAACCGGTCCAGGGGATAGGTGGTGCCGGCCAGGGCCCCGGCCCCCAGCGGGCACTCGTTGAGGCGGCTGTGGGCGTCCGCCAGCCGGGACAGATCCCGGCGGAACATTTCGTAGTAAGCGCCCAGATGGTGGGCCAGGGTGGTGGGCTGGGCCTTCTGCAGGTGGGTAAAGCCGGGCATGTAGGTTTCCGCGTGTTCCTTCATCAGGTTTTCCAGGACGTCCATCAGCTCCAGCAGCCGGGCGTTCAGCTCCGGGATCTGGTCCCGGACGTACAGCTTCATGTCCAGGGCCACCTGGTCGTTGCGGCTGCGGCCGGTGTGGAGCTTTTTCCCTGCCTCCCCGATCCGGGCCGTCAGATGCGCCTCGATAAAGCTGTGGATATCCTCGTACTGGGAGGGATCCGGCGTCAGGACGCCGGACTCCATGTCCGCCAGGATGCTCTGGAGCCCCTGGATAATGGAATCCCGCTCTTCCTCCGTCAGGATGCCCTGCTTGGCCAGCATGGTTACATGGGCGATGCTTCCCTCAATGTCCTGGCGGTACAGACGCTGGTCAAAGGACAGGGATTCGTTAAAGGCATAGGCCAGTTTGTCCGTTTCCTTGGTAAATCTTCCGCCCCAAAGTTTTGCGCTCACTCTTTCTTTCCTCCGTTTTCCAATTTTTCCAGAATGCTTTCCAGTTCTTCCTTGGCCCGCCGCAGCTCCAGGTCCAGCTCTTCATCCAGATCCTGCTGCCGGAGCCGGGCTTCCGCGTCGGCCAGCAGCTCCTCCGTCAGGTCGTCCCGCACGGTCAGATGTTCCGGCTCTGGGAAAGGGTTCAGGGAGTATGCCGCCGTGCCGCCGGAACCTGCCGCGCCGCCGGAGACGGAGCCCTGGGCCTCCGCCGTGCCGCCGTTGTCCGAGAGAGCGGCGCTGTCGGAAGGAGCGGCACTGTCCGGGGTAGCGCCCTGGGCCCCTGCCGTGCCGCCGGAACCTGCCGTGCTGCCGGAACCCGCCGTGCCGTCTCCGCCTGGAGCGGCCGGAGCCTCCGCCGGGATTCCGGGGGTCCCTGCGGCTTCGCCGGAACCGGCCGCCGCCGCGGCCCGGCGGCGGAGGTAGAAGGCCAGCGCCAGGATCAGCAGCAGGCCCAGGCTGGCGGCGGTCACCAGGGCGCCCAGGGGCAGCCCCTCCGGCAGGTAGGTCATTTCAATGGTGTGGGTCCCGGCCGTCAGGGGGATGGTCAGGAAGGCGCCGGCAAATTCCTGGGCCTCCACCACCGCGCCGTCCACCCGCACCGTCCAGCCCTTCTCGTAGGGGATGGAGGTAAACAGGGTGCAGTTCTCGGCGGCGGTAACGGTACCGGCCACCCGGGTTTCCGTCAGGGTGTTGGTAAATTCCGTCAGGGTCAGGGGTTCCTGGCTTAAGGCCTGGTAGGCGGCCAGGAAGTTTTCTTCGTGAAAAGCGTACACCGAGGCGGAAAGGGAGGCCACATCTTCGTCCTCCGCCTTCAGCACAATGGATTCCCCAGCCTCACAGACCCCCAGATCCAGCAGATAGCCCCGGTTTACGTTGTCGTAGGATTTGGTAACGCTGCCGATGGTGGCGGTTACCTCCGTGACCCGGCTGCTCTCCACATAGGCGAACAGATGGGCCGTCTCCGTTACGGTTAGGTGATAGTCGGCGCCGGTGGCGTCCCCCTCCACCCGGGTCAGCACCTCCCCGGTCCCGGCCGCCGCCTGGGCCAGGTTGTTCTGGACCCGGGCCGGGTTCCCGGACGCATAGGCCCACAGGTCCTCCGTATCCGAAGGGATGGTAAAGCCCAAAGGCAGGGTGTACAGGTTTTCATACAGATACACCCCGTCCTCCTCGGCCCGCAGGGCGTACAGCTGGGATTCCGGAAGCACCTGGGTGGTCAGTAGGTAGCGGACCCCCAGCAGGGAGGAGGTAAAGGGGGTGGCCCCGGTAAAGCTGTAGGCGTTGGTGTTCCCCTCCAGCCCCAGATCCCGGTAGATGTCGCTGATCCCCGCGTGGGTGGTGGAGGAAAAGAGGGAGGCGGAATCGTATCCCACCCAAGCCCCATCGTTTTTGGTCCGGCGGGTATCCTTCTCCACCCGGCTGAACAGGGCCCCGTCGGAACCCTGCACCTGGGAGAGCAGCTGCCGGTAGGTATCCGTGTTCTGCCAGTAGGCGGTGCGGCTGGTGATGGTTACGCTGGTGACGGCGGTGTTTAGGCCCATCTCCACCACCAGGACGCCCATCAGCAGGATAAACGCGGTGGAGGAAAGGACCCGCCGGGTTTTCTGCAGATACAAAACCAGCGTGAACAATCCCAGGAAAAGTAGGCTGACGTAGAATACATGGTACTCAAAGGCCCCGTCGGTAATCAGCTTTTCCAGGATCAGGATCAGGCCGGCCGCTCCCCAGAAGCAGCCTACCAGCCGGCCCTTGGACAGGGAGCCAAAGGCCTGGAAACCCTCGAAGCACATGGAAAGCAGGACGATGGTGTACAGAAAGGACTGGCGGGCCGGCAGGCTGTTAGGATAATGAAAGCCGTGCCAGATATAATTCGGTATATTTAACGAAAAACTTAAAAGTAAAACAAAAAGCAAAATAGTCTTGACAATCTTTTCCTTATAGGATACTTTTGTGTTCATGAAATACATCGGCAAAAACAGAAAGACTAAAATGCCGCTGTACAGATTGGGCCAGTGGTCCAGGCCGATTTCCACCTCCACGTCCACCAGATGGCGCGCCAGCATTTCCACCACGGAAAAGTAGGAGGTCAGGGTGGAGGGAAACGTGGTATCGGCGGAGGCCGTGGTCATCAGGGCGCAGGCCGCCGGAATCAGCAAAACCGCGGCAATCCCCCCGGCGATCAGGGAAAACAGGGCGAAGCTGCCCGCCCGCAGAAGGTACTGCCCCAGGGTCTTTTTGGGAAGCAGGACCATCAGGCAGATAAAATACAGCACCAGGAACAGGCAGAGCATAATGGAGATGTAGTAGTTGGTCAGGATGGACGCCGCCAGGGTCACGCAGTACAGGAACGGGCGGTTCTCCCGTACCAGCCGCTCCAGCCCCAGCAGCACCAAAGGCGCCAGCCACAGGCAGTCCAGCCACATGATATTCCAGCTGTAGGCGGCCATGTAGCCGCTGAGGGCGTAGCAGATGCCAAAGATGGCGGTGCCCAGGTTGTTGGTGCGGAATTTTTTCTGCAGGTAGCCGGTCATGGTCAGGCCGCAGAGGCCGATTTTGAGGACGATCAGGTACGTCATAAACTCAATAATCAGGCTCTGGGGCACCAGGAACAGCAGCACGTTAAACGGGCTGCACAGATAGTAGGCAATCAGGGCCAGATAGTTGCTGCCCAGGCCAATATCCCAGGCGTAGGTCAGGCTTTCCCCGTTTTTTAGCCGGGTCAGGAAGTCGTTGAAGAACGGGGCATACTGATGGTACATATCCGTGCGCAGGAAGCTCCGGTCCCCAAAGGGATAGATGCCTTTTCCTACAAACACGCCGAGCATGATCAAAATGGGAATCAGGAAGGCCAGGATGCGAGGAAGCCGTTCCTCCATGGTATGTTTCTTTCCAAAGGTCATGTCAGGACTCCTTCTTAAAAATGAATAGCTTGCTGAAGATATAATTGAGGATCACCACAAACACCGCCGCTACTAACTTCATGAGCAGATCACTCAGACACATCACTTCCACGGTAAAGACCAGAAAACCGGTCTCGCAGGCAAGCGAAAACAGGCGGGCCCCCGCAAACATCAGAATCTCCCGGAACAGTACCCGGGCGCCGCAGGATTTGCTTTGAAACACGATCCACTTATTGGTGACAAAGGCAAACGCCACGGCGAACACCCAGGCCACCACGTTGGCCAGACCGTAGGGCATGTCCAGAAATCGGCAGGGATAGTACACCAGATAATTGACCAAGGTGGTCAAAACACCGAAAACCAGGTAAGAAACGGTTTCCGGTGTCAAGAGCTTACGGATTTTTTCCTTCAAGACGAGTCTCCTTTGCAAAGTCCGGAATTTGAGCTCTTCCTATTCTAATATAAAGAGGGTAAAAAGTAAAGAACCCAGATGGGGGAGCAGGCGTCGGATCCTGTCGGAAGCGCCCGACCTTTTCCAGGCATATCCCTGCCATCCGGGAATATATATGGTAATAGGCTCCCTAGGGGGAGGATTACATTGTTTCAGGAGGAAATATACCAAATGTCAGAGAAAATTCTGGAGAACAATCGAGTGAGCGTTGTGGGGGAAGTGGCTTCTCCGTTTACCTTCAGCCACGAGGTGTATGGGGAAGGGTTTTACCTGACCACCATCCTGGTCAACCGGCTCAGCGATCAGGTGGACGAAATCCCGCTGATGGTTTCCGAACGGCTGATGGACGTAAAGCAGGACTACCGGGGCGGGCTGATCGAGGCCACCGGCCAGTTCCGTTCCTTTAACCGGCACGAGGGCAGCCGGAACCGGCTGGTGCTCTCTGTGTTCGCCCGGGAGATCCGCTTCCCGGAGGACTACACCGACGCCACCAAGACCAACCAGATCTACCTGGACGGCTTTCTCTGCAAAGCCCCCATTTACCGGCGGACCCCGCTGGGGCGGGAGATCGCGGACCTGCTGATTGCGGTAAACCGGCCGTATGGGAAATCCGACTACATACCCTGTATCGCCTGGGGGCGCAACGCCCGCTATGCTTCCAATTTCGAGGTGGGAAGCCGCTTCCGGGTCTGGGGACGGGTGCAGAGCCGGGAATACACCAAAAAAATCAGCGAGGAGCAGGTGGAAAAACGGGTGGCCTACGAGGTTTCCGTCAGCAAGCTGGAATTTGTGGAACAGCCGTAGCCCTGTGCGGAAATATGTGAAAAAATTGTCGGAATCCGGGGGAAAAGCCCCCCTCCAGTTGACAACAGGGGGAAAGAATGGTAAAATTTTTCCTTAAGCAAGACGCTAGAGGAGGAGTTTAGCATGGCAATTTTTAAAGGTGCAGGCGTAGCAATCGTAACCCCTTTCCATGATAACTACCAAGTGAATTACGACAAACTGGGAGAGCTGATCGACTTCCAGGTAGACAACGGGACGGATGCCATTATCATCTGCGGCACCACCGGGGAAAGCTCTACCTTGACCATGGAGGAGCACAAGGAAGTGGTCCGGTACTGCATTCAGCGGGTGGCCGGGCGGGTGCCGGTGATCGCCGGGACCGGCTCCAACTGTACGGCCACCGCCATCGAGCTGTCCCAGGAGGCGGAGCAGGACGGGGCGGACGGCCTGCTGGTGGTAACGCCGTATTACAACAAAGCCACCCAGAAGGGCCTGGTGGAGCACTACACTCAGATTGCCCAGTCGGTAAAGCTTCCCATTATTATGTATAACATCCCCAGCCGCACCGGCTGCAACATCCTGCCGGCCACGGCGGCGGAGATTGCCAAGACCAACGCCAATGTGGTGGCGGTAAAGGACGCGGTGGGGAACCTGTCCCAGACCGCGAAAATGATCAGCCTGGCGGAAGGGGCCCTGGACGTGTACTCCGGAAACGACGACGAGGTGCTTCCCAGCCTTTCCCTGGGCGGCCTGGGCGTGATTTCCGTGCTGTCCAACATTATGCCTCGGGAAACCCACGACATGGTGATGAACTACCTGAACGGGAACATCCAGGCGGCGCGGGACTTCCAGATTGGCGCCATCCCGCTGATCAACGCCCTGTTCTGTGAGGTGAACCCCATCCCGGTGAAGACGGCCCTGAACCTGATGGGCTGGAACGTGGGACCGCTGCGCCGCCCCATGAGTCCGATGGAGCCGGAGCATGTGGAGGTGCTGAAGAAAGCCATGACCCAGATGGGCCTGCTGAAATAACCGAGGTGAGAAGAATGGTACGAGCGATACTGCACGGGTGCAACGGGGCCATGGGCCAGGTCATCAGCCAGCTGGCCGCGGAGGACCCGGAGATGGAGATTGTGGCCGGCGTGGATCTGAACACGGATCCGAAAAATGGCTACCCGGTGTACGCCTCCCTGGCGGACTGCCAGGAGAAGGCGGACGTGGTCATTGATTTCAGCACGGCCAAGGCCATAGACGGCCTGCTGGAGGCCCTGGAGGCCAAAAAGCTGCCGGCGGTGCTGTGCACCACCGGGCTGAGCCCGGAGCAGCTTCAGAAGGTGGAGGAGGCCAGCGGCCAGGTGGCCCTGCTCCGCTCCGCCAACATGTCCCTGGGCGTCAACCTGATGTTCAAGCTGCTGGAGCAGATGGCGCCGGTGCTGGCCAAGGAAGGCTTCGACATCGAGATTGTGGAAAAGCACCATCACCGGAAGGTGGACGCTCCCAGCGGCACCGCCTTGGCCCTGGCGGATTCCATCAACGATTCCCTGGCAGGCGCCTACCACTACGTCTACGACCGGAGCCAGGTGCGGCAGAAGCGGGATCCCAGGGAGATCGGCATCCAGTCGGTCCGGGGCGGCACCATTGTAGGCGATCACGATGTGATCTTTGCCGGCACCGACGAGGTGATCACCCTGTCCCACACCGCCTATTCCCGGGCCATCTTCGGCAAGGGGGCCATTGCGGCGGCCAAGTTCCTGGCGGGAAAGCCTGCCGGGCTCTACAGCATGCGGGACGTGATCGGCTGATCCGTTCACCAAATCCACATAAATTGGTACGAAAAAAAACACAATTTCATATCAAATTCAACACAAAAGGGGCGTATCCTAGTAAAACAGGATGCGCCCTATTTTTTCGCGGAAAAACAGGAGCGCCTGCGGCGGCCGGAAACGCCGCCGGAAAACGAGCAAGTGAAAGGAGCAGGATATGATTGAAGTCCGAAACCTGACCAAACGGTTTGGCGAGCATCTGGCGGTGGACCATCTAAGCTTCACCGTGGAGACCGGCCAGATCTACGGCTTTTTGGGGCCCAACGGCGCCGGAAAGTCCACCACCATGAACATGATGACCGGGTACCTGGGGGCCACCTCCGGGCAGGTGGTCATAGACGGCCACGACATCCTGGAGGAGCCGGAGGAAGCCAAGTCCCGCATCGGCTTCCTGCCGGAGCTGCCGCCGCTGTACACGGATATGACGGTGCTGGAGTACCTGAAGTTCGCGGCGGAGATTAAGAAAATCCCCCGGGACAAACGGTGGGACGCTATCGAGGACGCCATGGAGCGAACGGCATTGCTGGACGTGGCGGAGCGGGTTATCAAAAACCTGTCCAAGGGCTACCGGCAGCGGGTGGGCCTGGCCCAGGCGCTTTTGGGCATGCCGCCGGTGATCATCCTGGACGAGCCCATGGTAGGCCTGGATCCCAAGCAGATCATTGAAATCCGGGATCTGATCAAAAGCCTGGGAAAGGAGCACACGGTGATCCTAAGCTCCCACATCTTGACAGAGATCCGCGCGGTCTGCGACCATATCCTGATTATCTCCCACGGGAAGCTGGTGGCCAGCGGCACCGCCGAAAGCCTGTCCAGCCAGGCGCGGCACAGCAGTACCCTGCGCCTGACCCTGAAGGAAACGCCGGATGCGGTGGAAGAAATGCTGAAGGAAGACGGGGAGATGGAGCAGGTGGAGCTGAAGGCCGGGGAGGAGGAAGGCACTACGGAGCTGACCCTGGCTTCCCGCCGGGAGGAGGACATCCGGGAGCGGGCCTTCTACTTCTTTGCCCGCCATCAGTGCCCGATTTTAGCCATGAACCAGGAGAAGGTTTCCCTGGAGGAACTGTTCCTGGAGCTGACCGGAGAGGAGGAGAGCCATGCTGGCCGTATTTAAGAGAGAATTCCGAAGCTATTTTACCTCGGTGACCGGGTATCTGTTTATGGCGGTGATGCTGTTTTTTGTGGGGCTGTACTTTACCGGGTACAACCTGAACGGCAGCTATGTTTCTTCCTTTTCTTACCCGCTGTACAGCGTTAACCTGATTATTATGTTCGCGGTCCCCATCCTGACCATGCGGAGCCTGGCGGAGGACCGGAAAAGCCGCACGGACCAGCTGCTGCTGACCTCGCCGGTCAGCGTTTCCCGGATTGTGCTGGGAAAATACCTGGCCATGGTGGCGGTGTACGCCCTGGTGTGCCTGATCTGCGCCCTGGGGCCGTTGGTGCTGTCCCAGTACGGGGAAGTGAACCGAAAGACCGACTACAGTATGCTGCTGGCCTTCTTTTTAAGCGGCTGCGCCTACCTGGCCATTGGCCTTTATATGTCCTCTCTGACGGAGAGCCCGGTGCTGGCCTGCGTAGGGACCTTCGGCGTGCTGTTGATTTTGTACATGATCTCGGACATCGGCGGCATCCTGCCCATAGACGCCCTGGCCTCCCTTCTGTCCCAGTTTTCCATCCGGGACCGGCTGCAAGGCTTCGTCTATGACCTGCTGGATATTCCTTCCCTGTTTTATTTTCTGTCCCTGGCTGGCTTCTTTGTATTTCTCAGTATCCAGTCGGTGAATAAGCGCCGGTGGCGTTAAGGAGGTGGCACCATGAGCGAGAGAGAAAAGAGAAACCAGGAAAACGGCGCGGAGGAACGGAAAGCCAAGCTTCCCCGGCGTTCCCTGCGGGAGCGGCTGGGCACCACCCGGGTGCGGTACGGCTCCTACAGCGCCACGGTGACCGTGGTGGTGCTGGCCATTGTGATTGTGGCCAACCTGATCGTAGCCCATCTTCCGTCCCGGTATACGGCCATCGACACCAGCGCGTCCAGCTACTATTCCATTGGGGATCTGACCCGGAGCATCGTCGGCGCCCTGGAAACGGACGTGACGGTTTCCATTATGGCGTCCCAGGAGGACGCGGAGGCCGATGAGATTTTAAAGATCACCGGGGAGATGCTGCGGCGGTACCAGGAGCTTTCGGACCACCTGAAGGTGGAGTACGTGGATCCGGCCCTGAATCCCACCTTTGGGGCGGACAGCGGCGTGGAGGACGTCAGCGAGGGCAGCCTGGTGGTCCGCAGCGAAAAGCGCTCCACCACGGTGGCCTACAGCGACCTGTACCAGGTGGATTACGACTATTCCAGCTATTACACCACCGGCAGCTACGATTACGAGTACTCCTTTAACGGGGAGTCGGGGATCACCAGCGCCATCGACTATGTGACCACCGACACCCTGCCCATCCTTTACACCCTCACCGGCCATGGGGAGGGGACGCTGCCGGATTCGGTGGAGACCCAGATTTCCCGCCTGAATATGGAATTGCAGGAGCTGAACCTGCTGACCCAGGAGACCATCCCGGAGGACGCCAGCGGCCTGCTGATCTACTGCCCCACGGCGGATTTGTCCGCGGAGGAAGCGGAGACGGTCCTGGATTACCTGGAGGGCGGCGGCTCTGTGCTGCTGGTGGCGGCCATGACCGGGGAGGATATGCCCAACCTGGACACGGTTACCAACAGCTACGGCATGGATTTAAGCGACTCCCTGGTCATTGAGGGAAGCACCGGCTCCTACTTCCAGCTGCCCTACTACCTGGTGCCGGAGGTGGAAAGCCACACCATCACCTCCCCGATCCTGGAGGAAAACATTAGCATGGTGCTGGGAAGCAGCCAGGGGATTGCCATCTCTGGGGACGTGCGGGATACGCTGACCGTGTCCTCCCTGGCGGCGACCTCGGACAGCGCCTACGCCAAGACCCTGACCAATGGGCAGCTTTCCTCCCTGGAGAAGGCGGAGGGGGACGCCCAGGGGCCGTTTACGGTGGCGGCCGCCGCCACGGAGACGGTGGGCGATGCCCAGTCCCATCTGGTGGTGATTGCCTCCCAGGGGCTGCTGGACGAAACTATTATTGAGCAGTTCAGTGTCAGCAACACCGACCTGTTCCTTAATTCCATCAGCTGGATGTGCGGGCGGGAGTCCAGTATCTCCATTTCGGCGAAAGCCATGGGCACCGGTACCCTCACCCTGACCGAGTCGGAGAGCCGTTTCTGGATGATCCTTTCCATGGGCGTGATCCCGGTGGCCTTGCTGGCCTGCGGCGTCGGCGTCTGGGCGTGGAGGCGCAAAAAGTAATGAAGAAAAAAAAGAAGAACAAGACAAGGAACCTGTTGATCCTGGTGGCCGTGCTGGCGGCGGCCTGCGGCGGCTACTACGGCCTGAGCCGGTACAACGCCGCCCAGGAGGCGGCGGAGTCCGCCGCCGCGGAAGCGGAGGAGGAGGCCGGTCCCAGCCTGCTGGGCCTTACCGGGAATATCTGCCGGATTTCCTATGAGACCGAAGAGGGAGAGGCCATCTCCCTGGTGCGGCAGGAGGAGCAATGGACCCGGGAGGACGACGCCCGCTTCCCGGTGAACCAGAGCACCGCCGGTACCCTGGCGGACACCCTGGCAGGCGCAAAGCAGCAGCGGGAGATCCCGGACGCTTCTTCCCAGCTGGCGGACTACGGGCTGGACGCCCCCAGCGCCCAGGTGACGGTGGAGGATGACACCGGCGCTTCTGTGGTGCTGCTGGTGGGGGCGGAAAATACCGCCGCCGGCGGCTGCTACGCCATGCTGGAGGGCAGCGGCCAGGTGTACCTGACCACCTCCTCCCTGGCAGACGCCTTTACAGACGGCTGGCTGGATCTGATCCAGGTGGACGACGGCCCGGGAATCGGCTCGGAGGCGGTTCAGGACGTGACGGTGGCCCAGGGCGGCAGCACCCAGTACCTGCTGTACCAGTCTGCCGGCTGGCCCATGTATGACTGGACGGAAAAAGCCAACCTGTTCTTCCAGAAGGAGGACGGCAGCTACATGCCGGTGGATTCGGATGTGCAAAGCTCCCTTTTAAGCGATATCGGAGGCTTCTCCTACGACGGGGTGGAGGTGTACCAGGCCACCGAGAAGGACCGGGCGGCGGCAGGCCTGGCGGAACCGGCGGCGGTGATTACCGTCCACTACACCAAAGAAGAAACCGTCACCATCAAGGCGGAGGAAGAAGGGGAGGAGGACACCACGGAAACCGTGGAAACCGACGCCCAGTTTGTCTTGTACGTGGGAAACTACAATCAGGAGGAGGACACCTACTCGGTGGCCTACGAGGGCGGCTCCAACATCCTGAGCATGGCGGCCTCCGGCCTGGAGGACCTGCTGGATCTGAACCCCCGCACCCTGGCCAGCCTGACGCCGGCGGACATTGCCAATACCTCGGTGGATCAGATCGAAGTGTCCTACGGCGGGGCAACCCAGACCCTGGACATTGAGCGGGTGGAGGTGCCGGTGGAGACGGAAGCATCCGAGAGTTCAGAGGATGCCTCCACGGAGACGGAAGCGTCCGATTCTTCGGAGGAGGAAGAGCCGGAGACCGAGACCCAGGTGACCTACTATCTGGACGGGACGGAGCTGGAGCAGGATGTGTTCCTGACCTACACGGACGCTCTGAAAATATCCGGCCAGCGGATTCTGGAGGAAGGGGAGGCCCTTTCCCAGGAGGCTCAGGCCCAGGTCCAGGACGGGATCCTGACGGTGGTGTACCACCGGAACGTATCGGCCTGCCCTACGGTGACCCTCACCTATATCCCTTACAACCAAGATTACTATCAAGTATCCGTCAATGGAGAGGAACCTTCCATGGTAGTGAACATCCGGGACGTAGAGAAGGTGCTGGACATTTTCCAGAACGGGCCGGAGGCGGAAATGGAAACGGAAGCGGCGGAGTAAGCAGGCCGCCGCGTCGCTTAGGAAAAGCTGCTGTCCCTGGGAATCCCCCGGGAACGGCGGCTTTTTCTATGGAAACCGGGAAGAAGCCGGGAAAACTGCATTTCCCGCTTGCCATCTGCGGGGAAAGTGGCTATAATGATACGCGAACCATACCAGTATGGGAATAGAAAGGAAAGGGATCCCAGCCATGGCATTAACCAAAAAACCGGTCAACGGCATGAAGGACATCCTTCCCCGGGAGATGGAAATCCGGGACTACGTGATCGGCCTGATCAAAAAGACCTATCAGAGCTTTGGCTTTACCCCCATTGAGACGCCGGTGGTGGAAAGCCTGCCCAACCTGACCAGCAAGCAGGGAGGGGACAACGAAAAGCTGATTTTTAAGATTATGAAGCGGGGGGAGAAGCTGAACCTGGCCGCCGCCACCTGCGAGGAGGACCTGGCGGACAGCGGCCTGCGCTACGACCTGACGGTGCCGCTGGTCCGTTTTTACACCAACAACGCCAACCAGCTGCCCAAGCCCTTTAAGGCCCTGCAGATTGGGCCGGTGTTCCGGGCGGACCGCCCTCAGAAGGGCCGCTTCCGCCAGTTTTACCAGTGCGACATCGACATCCTGGGCGAAGCCTCCAACATGGCGGAGATCGAGCTGATCCTGGCTACCACCACCCTCCTGGGCAAGCTGGGCTTTGCCGGGTTTACGGTGCGGATCAACGACCGGCGGATCCTGAAGGCCATGGCCGCCTACAGCGGCTTCCCGGAGGATTCCTACGACAAGGTATTCATTATCCTGGACAAGATGGACAAAATCGGCCTCTCCGGCGTATCGGAGGAACTGCGGGCCGCCGGGTACGCCCCGGAGGCGGTGGACAAGTACCTGGCCCTGTTTGAGGCCCTTTCGGGGCAGGAGGACGGCATTTCCTACCTGGGCCAGGCCCTGGGCGGCTGCCTGCCCGGCGGCACCGCGGAAGGCCTGAAGGAGATTGTGGACAGCGTGAAGGCGGCCGCCGCCGCGGACTTTACCCTGGCCTTTGACCCGACCCTGGTCCGGGGCATGTCCTATTACACCGGCACCATCTTTGAGATTGAGATTGCCGGGCTGGGCTGCTCCGCCGGCGGCGGCGGCCGGTACGACGAGATGGTGGGCAAATTTACCAACCAGCCCGCGCCGGCCTGCGGCTTTTCCATCGGCTTTGAGCGGATTATCACCATCCTGCTGGAGCAGGGGTTCCAGGTGCCCGGCGCGCCGGCCAAAAAGGCCTACCTGATGGAAAAGGGGATGCCGGCGGACCGTCTCTGCCAGATCCTGCGGGAGGCCCAGGCGGAGCGGGAGCAGGGGATCTCGGTGCTGACCGTGACCATGAATAAGAACAAGAAATTCCAGAAGGAGCAGCTGGCGGAGCAGGGCTACACCGAGTTCCGCGAATTCTACCGGGAGGAAATGAAGCGCTGAGCGCGGCGCATCCGGAAAGAGAGCACCCCAGGGGGCGGCCTGCCCCACAGGAAAGAGAGCACACCAAGGGGCGGCCTGCCCCACATTTTATCACAGGAGGAACAGAAATCATGGCGGAATCCATGCAGGGCCTGCACCGGACCCACCGCTGCGGGGAGGTCTCCCAGGAGCTGGTGGGGCAGACTGTCACCGTAATGGGATGGGTGCAGAAAAGAAGAAATCTTGGGAGCCTGATCTTTATCGATCTGCGGGACCGCAGCGGCCTGCTGCAGCTGATTTTTGACGAAAACGACGTGGGCCCGGAGGGCTTTGCCAAAGCGGAGACCCTCCGCAGCGAGTTTGTCATCGCGGCGGTGGGCCGGGTGGAAACCCGCTCCGGCGCTTTCAACGAAAACCTGAAAACCGGCCATTTGGAGGTGCGGGTAACGGACCTGCGGATCCTGTCCCAGGCGGACACCCCGCCTTTCCCCATTGAGGACGACATCCGCACCCGGGAGGAGCTGCGCCTCCAGTACCGGTATCTGGACCTGCGCCGTCCCAGCCTGCAGCGGAACCTGATGATCCGCAGCCAGGTGGCCAACCTGGCCCGGCAGTTTATGAGCCGGGAGGGCTTTTTGGAGATTGAGACGCCCATGCTCACCAAGAGCACCCCGGAGGGGGCCCGGGACTACCTGGTGCCCAGCCGGATCCATCCCGGCGCCTTTTACGCCCTGCCCCAGTCCCCCCAGCTGTTTAAGCAGCTGCTGATGTGCGCCGGCTACGACCGGTACTTCCAGATTGCCCGCTGCTTCCGGGACGAGGACCTGCGGGCGGACCGGCAGCCGGACTTTACCCAGATGGACCTGGAGATGTCCTTTGTCACCGAGGAGGACGTGATGGACGTCAACGAGCGCCTGCTCCAATACCTGTTCCGGGAGGTGCTGGGGGTGGAGGTAACCCTGCCCATCCAGCGGATGCCCTACCGGGAGGCCATGGACCGGTTTGGCTCGGATAAGCCGGACGTGCGCTTTGGCATGGAGCTGGTGAATGTTTCGGAGCTGGTGCGGGACTGCGGCTTCGGCGTCTTTACCAGCGCGTTGGCCGCCGGCGGCTCCGTCCGGGGCATCAACGTGGAAGGCCAGGGCCATATGCCCAGAAAGAAGATCGACGCCCTGACGGATATGGCCAAGGGCATGGGAGCCAAGGGTTTGGCCTACCTGTGCGTAGGCTGCGGGGAAAACGGCGCCCACAAGTGCTCCTTTGCCAAGTTTATGAAGCCGGAAGAGCTGGAAGCCTTAATCCACGCCATGGACGGCAAGCCGGGGGACCTGCTGCTGTTTGCGGCGGACAAGGACAGCCTGGTGTTTAACGTGCTGGGAAGCCTGCGGCTGGAGATGGCCCGGCAGCTGGATTTGCTGAAGAAAGACGATTTCCGTTTCCTGTGGGTGACGGAATTCCCGCTGCTGGAGTACTCGGAGGAGGAAGGCCGCTACATGGCCATGCACCATCCCTTCACCATGCCGGTGGAGGAGGACCTGCCCTTCCTGGAGACCGACCCGGGCCGCGTCCGGGCCAAGGCCTACGACATTGTGCTGAACGGAAATTAGATCGGCGGCGGCAGCATCCGTATCCATCAGCCGGACGTGCAGGAGCGGATGTTTGCGGCCCTGGGCTTTACCAAGGAGGAGGCCCACAAGCGGTTCGGCTTCCTGCTGGACGCCTTCCGCTACGGGGTGCCGCCTCACGGCGGGCTGGCCTATGGCCTGGACCGGCTGGTCATGCTGATGACCGGCGCGGACAGCATCCGGGAGGTGATTGCCTTCCCCAAGGCCAAGGATGCGTCCTGTCTGCTGACCGGGGCGCCGGATACGGTGGACGAAAAGCAGCTGGAGGAGCTTACCATCCGCTGCGTGACCGAAGAAAAATAAAGGATTCCAGGGGCAAAGCTGCTTTGCCCCTGGATTTTTCCCTAAGAAAGTGGGAGGCGGAACATGAAGATTGTCATAATGGGATGCGGCAAGGTGGGCCATAAGCTGGCGGAGCAGCTGTCCCAGGAGGAGCACGACGTGGTGGTCATCGACCAGGACTCGGAGGCGCTCCAAACCCTGGCCAACAACGAGGACGTGCTGTGTATCGAGGGAAACGCCGTCAGCTACGACGTGCAGACCGAGGCGGAGGTCGGCTCCGCGGACCTGGTGGTGGCCTGTACGGACGGGGACGAGCTGAACATGCTCTGCTGCCTGCTGGCCAAAAAGCGGGGGGCGGCCCGGACGGTGGCCCGGGTCCGGAAGCCGGAGTACTACGAACAGCTGCCGTATATCCAGAAGGAGCTGGGCCTAAGCTTTGCCATCAACCCGGAATGGGCCTCGGCGGACGCTATCTCCCGGGTGCTCATCTTCCCGGCGGCCAACAGCATCGAACCCTTTGCCAAAGGCCGGGTGGAGCTGATGGGCTTTCTGCTGGAGGAGGGGAACCCGCTGGTGGGCCGTTCCCTGACGGAAATCGGCCAGCGGTTCCGGTTCCGGGTGCTGGTCTGCGCCGTCCAGCGGAAAAAGGAAGTGTTCATCCCTGTGGGCAGCGACGTGCTGGAGGCCGGGGACCGGATCTATCTGGTTTCCTCCCACGACGAGCTGCAGCACTTTTTCAAGGAGATCGACCGGTTCCGCAGCAGCGTCCGCAGCGTGATGATCGCCGGCGGCGGCAAGATTACTTACTACCTGGCCAAGCGGCTGCTGGAGCAGGGGATGCGGGTGAAGATCATCGAGCAGAACCCGGCCCGCTGCCGGGAGCTGTGCGAATCCCTGCCCAAGGCGGACATTGTCTGCGGGGACGGCAGCAGCCAGGACCTGCTGCTGGAGGAAGGGATTGAGAGGGTGGACGCCTTCGCGGCCATGACCGGCCTGGACGAGATCAACGCCATCCTGTCCCTGTACGCCAAAACCCAGAACGTATCCAAGGTGGTGACCAAGGTGACCCAGCTGCCCTTTACGGATATGCTGGAGAACATTGGCATCGAAAGCCTTATCTCCCCCAAGGAGATTACCGCCAACCGGATCCTCCGGTATGTGCGGGCCGTGTCCGCCTCCGCCGGGGAAAGCAGCGTGGAATCCCTGTGCCAGCTGATCGGCGGCCGCCTGGAGGCCTTGGAATTTATTGTGGAGCAGGAGACCAGCTTTACCGGCATCCCGCTGAAGGACCTGAAGCTGCGGCCCGGCTTCCTGATCGCCTATATTGTCCGGGAGCACAAGCAGATTATCCCGGGCGGCAACGATACCATTGAGCCCCGGGACAGCGTACTGCTGGTGACCACCCATCCCCACGTCAAATCCCTCCATGAAATGTTGGCCCAGAAGGGGGATAAGGGCGTATGAACAAAAAGATGATCGGCTACATCCTCTGCCGGCTGGTGGGGATGGAAGGAGTGCTGCTTCTGCTGCCCATGGGGGTGGCGCTGCTGTACGGGGAGGAAACCTGGACGTCCTTTTTGATTGTGGCGGCGGCGCTGATCGCCCTGGGGCTGGCCCTGGGATGGCGGAAGCCCCGGAACCGGACCATTTACGCCCGGGAAGGGTTGTTTATCGTAGGCTTGGCCTGGGTGCTGTGGTCGGCCCTGGGGGCCCTGCCCTTTGTGATCAGCGGCTGCATCCCCAACTTTATCGACGCGTTTTTTGAGACCGTGTCCGG
>CALWEC010000113.1 GCA_944376945.1 uncultured Lachnospiraceae bacterium
TGGGGCCCGGACTACGCGGATCCTTACAGCTACCTGTACCTGTTCCACTCGGAGAATGTGAACAACTACTCCAATTACAAGAATGCGGACTACGACGCTCTCATCGATGCGTCCAACGAAGAGACGGATCCGGCGGCCCGTATGGATCTCCTGGCCCAGGCCGAGGCCATGCTGATTGAGCAGGGCGTGAATATCCCGCTGCAGATGCGCGACGTCCACTACCTGCTGGACGAGGATGTAACGGGTATGGCCTTCTACTATGTAGGCTACAATAAGTGCCCGGTGTACGCGGACTGCGCTCCGACTGCTTAACTGCACAATCCCGGAGGGAGAGCAATCTCCCTCCCTTTTACCGGGGGAGGCCAAAAGTTTTCTCTTTGGCCTCCTTTCCTTTATCTGTTTTACCCAGTGAAAAGGGGGAAACCATATGGCAAAATATATTCTAAAGCGCGCGCTGGCCGCCATTGTCACCTTGTTTGTTTTGATCACGGTCGTCTTTTTCCTGGTGCGCTTGATCCCGGGCGATCCCTTTAACGATCCCAAGCTGACGGATACGGTCCGGGAAAATCTATACGAGTATTACGGCTTTGACAAGCCGTTGGTGGTGCAGTACGGTATATATATGAACAATTTGCTGCACGGGGATTTAGGCCCTTCCACCAGATACATGAACCGGACTGTAAACGATATGATCTTTGAGTCCTTCCCGTACTCGGCGGATCTGGGAATCCGAGCTCTGGTATTTGCCGTGTCCTTTGGGCTTGTTTTGGGAATTCTGGCAGCCTTGAACCGAGGGAAAAAGCTGGATGTGGTCTGTGTGCTGGTGGCCATTCTCGGCACCAGTATACCCGACTTTATTATGGGCGCCATCCTGCAATATGTCTTTGGAGTAAAATGGGGCCTCCTGCCCGTTGCGCAATATAAGGGGATCGAGTACACCATCCTGCCGGCTGCGGCCTTGGGCTTCTATACCCTGGCCTCCGTCTCCAAGCTGATGCGGTCCAGCATGCTGGAGGTGGTGTCCCAGGATTACATTAAGACCGCCAAGGCAAAAGGCCTTTCCCAGGGGCGGATTACCTTCCGCCATCAGATCCGGAACGCCATCATGCCGGTCATCACGGTTTTGGGCCCTACGGTGGCTTCCGTGCTGACAGGTACCTTCGTGGTGGAATCCATCTTCGCCATCCCTGGAATGGGCAAGTATTACGTGGATTCCGTCAACAACAGCGACTACTCCATGATTTTAGGCATGACCATTTTCTATGGCGCGTTCCTGATTCTCTGTAACCTGATTGTGGATATTGCCTACGGCCTGGTGGATCCCAGAATCCGCATTGGCAAGAAATAGGGGGGTACTTGTATGGAAAATTTGACAAAAGACCTGTTTACCGTCGTCGGTAAAAATGTCGAAAAAATGGACAGTATCTCCCGGCCTACCCTGTCGTTCTGGAAGGACGCCTGGCGCCGGCTGAAGAAAAACCGCTGGGCGTTTTTAGGCCTCTGTATTTTGGTGGTGTTTGCCCTGCTGGCCATCTTTGCGCCGATATTCAGCCAATACACCTACACCGCCATGGACACCTCCGCCGTCAACGCCACGCCTTCCAGGGCCCATTGGCTGGGGGCGGATTCCGCCGGCCGTGACCTGTGGGTCCGTATCTGGATGGGGGCCCGGGTTTCCCTTTCCATCGGCCTGATCGCCGCGGTGATCAACGCCTGCGTCGGCGCGGTAATGGGCGGTCTGTGCGGCTACTACGGCGGCAAGCTGGATATGATTATGATGCGGATTGTGGAGATCCTTTACGGTATCCCCAACCTGATTGTGGTTATCCTGGTAATGCTGGTGCTGGGCCGGGGCATGACCACCATGATTGTGGCCCTGTGTATCACCGGGTGGATTGGCACCTGCCGGTTTGTCCGGGGCGAGGTGTACCGGCTGAAGGAGCAGGACTATGTGCTGGCGGCCAAGGTGCTGGGAGTCAGCGACTTTACCATTGTGGTGCGGCATATCATCCCCAATATTATGGGCATGATCGTTACCAACCTGTGTATGGCCATTCCAGGCGCCATCTTCCAGGAAGCGTTCCTCAGCTACATTGGCCTGGGAATCCAGCCGCCCATGTGTTCCTGGGGCATCCTGGCCAAGGAGGGCATTGCCAACCTGCGTGTGGCGCCTCACCAGGTTTTGATTCCGGCGTTCTTCATCTGCGTCACCATGCTGGCGCTGAACCTGTTGGGCGACGGTCTGCGGGACGCGGTGGATCCCAAGCTGCGCGGTACCGAGTAAGGAGGCTTTTATGGCAGAATACGAAAATTTATTGGAAATTAAAAATTTGTCTTTCTCCTTTAAGACCTACGGCGGTACGGTAAAAGCAGTCCGGGACGTAAGCTTTGACCTGCGGAAAGGGGAAATCCTAGGGATTGTAGGCGAGTCCGGCTGCGGCAAAAGCGTGACGGCCCAGTGCATTATGCGGCTGAACCCGGAGCCTCCCGGCTTTTTTGAGAGCGGGGAGATCCTCTATAAGGGGCAGAATGTGCTGCAGATGAGCAAGCCGGAGCTGAAGCAGCTGCGCAGCAAGGAGATCGGCTTTATTTTCCAGGATCCCATGACCTCCCTGAACCCTACCATGCGGGTGGGCAAGCAGATTGAGGAGGTGTTTACCGGCCACAAGGATATTTCCAAGGTGGAGATCCATGAAAAAGCGCTGAATATTATGAAGCTGGTGGGTATTTCGGACGCGGAGAAGCGTTTCCGCCAGTACCCTCACGAGCTGTCCGGCGGCATGAAGCAGCGGATTATGATTGCCATGGCCCTGGTCAGCGAGCCCAGCATGATCATCTGCGACGAGCCTACCACCTCCCTGGACGTGACCATCGAGGCCCAGATCCTGGACCTGCTCCTGGAACTGCGGGAAAAGCTGGGAACCTCCATTATTATGATTACCCACGACCTGGGCGTGATTGCCAAGCTTTGCGACCGGGTGGTGGTCATGTACGGCGGCAAGGTGATGGAGCACGGCACCGTGGACGAGATTTTCTACGATACCGCCCATCCGTATACCAACGCCCTGATGAACTCCATCGCCGGCCTGGATACGGACAAGAACACGGTCCTGAAGCCGATTCCCGGCACCCCGCCGGATCTGTTTGCCCCGCCCCATGGCTGCCCCTTCGCGGCCCGCTGCGACTACGCCATGAAGGTGTGCCAAACCTATCCGCCGGAATTCACGGATCTTTCCCAGGAACACAGTACCGCCTGCTGGCTGCAGCATGAGTGGGCTCCTAAGGTGGACCTGCACATGCACAACAGGCAGAGAAAGGAGACCGTATGAGTGAAGAAAAAAACATGACAGCCCTTGAGCCTCTGGTAAAGGCGGACGATCTGTGCAAATTCTTCCAGCTCTCCCGGAAGGCGATCCTGAAGGCGGTCAACCATGTGAACTTTGAAATCCGCAAAGGGGAGACGGTGGGAATGGTAGGCGAGTCCGGCTGCGGCAAGTCCACCACCGGCCGGTGCCTGGTGAACCTGTACACGCCTACGGAAGGCCACGTGTATTATAAGGGGAAGGATATCCAGACCTACACCAAGAGTGAGATGATGAAATTCCGCTCGGAGGTGCAGATGATCTTCCAGAACCCCTACGCCTCCCTGAACCCCCGTATGACGGTGGGGGAGATTGTCACCGAGGGCATGAAGCTGCACAGCAAAATGTCCGATGCCGAATGCCAGGAAAAGGCGGAGGCGCTGCTGGCCCGGGTGGGCCTGAACAAGGAACACATGAGCCGCTTCAGCCACGAGTTTTCCGGCGGCCAGCGGCAGCGGATCGGCATTGCCCGGGCCCTTTCGGTGGATCCGGAGTTTATCGTCTGCGACGAGCCCATTTCCGCCCTGGACGTTTCCATCCAGGCCCAGGTCATCAACATGCTGAAGGAACTGCAGCAGGAACTGGGGCTGACCTACCTGTTTATCGCCCACGACCTGAGCGTGGTAAAATACATTTCCGACCGGGTCATCGTCATGTACCTGGGCACCATTGTGGAGGAGGCGCCGGCGGATGAGCTGTACGCCCACCCGACCCACCCGTATACCCAGGCGCTGCTTTACGCCATTCCGGTGGCGGATCCCCATGTGACCAAGGCCAAGAAGCGGATTACCATCAAGGGCGAGATCCCCAGCCCTATCAATCCAGGGGAGTGCTGCCAGTTTGCGGACCGCTGCCCCCACGCCACGGATCTCTGCCGGGCGGAGGTTCCGGTGCGGAAAGAGATTGAGCCGGGCCATTTTGTATCCTGCCATTTACTGTGAAAGCCCAGTCGCAAAGTATAGGCGGAATGGGTTGTGATTCGTTTTTGACCGGGAAGTCCCCAAAAGGGATTTCCCGGTTTTTTCTTTCTTGGTGGAATGCCTGGCATTCCTACTTTTTTTGGGAAGGGACCGTTCTTTGCCTGCGGGGAATTGACAGAGAAATACGCAACATATTAGAATTGACGTAGTATTTCTTGCTATGATGAGAAGAATTCCGCAGGGAAAGGAGATCTATATGGATAAAAAGGGGAAGAAATGCTTTTTGCCTGGATTTTTGCTTCTGGCGGCGGTGATGGTTTGCCTGCTTTTTTCAGGCGGCTGCCAGAGCAAGGAGGAAGGCCCAGGCCGGGATTCGGATCCAGGTACGGATTCCGGCGGCCTGCTAGATCTTCCGCGGCTTTTGGAACGGGAAAGCCAGGATGGCCTGTATCGCTACCGGATGGAAGACGGAATGGCGGTCATTACCCAGTACAGAGGGGAAAAGTCCGTCCTTACCATTCCGCAGTTTCTGGATGAGGAGAAAGTCGCCGGCCTGGATGACCATGCGATCCCGGAATCGGTAAAGGTTCTTTCCCTGCCGGTTACCGTGGCGGAGATGGGGGAGGAGGCTTTTTCGTCCTGCCCGGGGCTGGAGTATCTTCTGGTGGACGAAGAAACCCCGCTGCCGGACAGTATGCCGGAGGGCTGCCGGGTCTTTTATTCTGGGACAGCCTACGGGGAGCTTTGGCTTGCCAGCCTTGCCATGGATCCGGAAGGGGTTTTGTACGGCGTCCTGAACGATTTTTCCACGGCGGTCCTTCTTTCGGTACCGGAGGGGCTGGCCTCCTACGAGATTCCCGAGCAGCAGGGCGCTTCGGCCGGCCTGCGGCCGGAGGATGTGGCGGAGGTTACGCTCTGTGCGGTTACTTCCATGGATCCGAAAGCGCTGGAGGAAGCGGACAGCCTGACTTCCTTGACGCTCAACGGGAATATGAGCTTTCCCGGTGAGATGTACGATCAGCTGGCTTCCCTGGAAGCTTTCTCCTATCCGGAGGATTCGTTTACCTATGATTATATCTTAACCCTTCAGGCGGCAAGGCAGATCAATGAAGCCCGCTCTGCGGCCGGCATAGATGTTCGGATTGAGCCAGATCTTTCGGTAATCCAGGCGGCGCGCCTGCGGATGGAGGAACTGGGCGAAGCTTACGGCCCGGACCGTCCGGATTCCTCCGAGACGGAAACCGCCCTGACAGAGTGGGGGGTCAGCTACAACCTGATGACTTCCTACACCCATCACGGGGCGGATTTGGAGGAGATGTGCGGCGCCATGATTTCCGCCTTGACGGACGCGTGTGCGAACCCGCAGGACTCGTATCAGTACGAAAAACTGGGACTGAGTGCCGGCTATGGCCCCTACAGCGAGACGGAGGACTATGTAATGTTCGCCTTCCTGACCAACTCTACGGCAACCGCCTGCACCTACGGTGGGATCCATTATGAGCTGCGAGAGGATCAGCTGGTCCCCGTATCCTGCCAGGACGCCCTGATTGCGGTCTCCCTGCCGGGGCGGCTGCGGGGCAAGCCGGTTGCCGCCCCGGCAGAGGGGTTCTTTGAGAGCTGCGCGTCTTCGGGCGTCCGCGCCTTTTTCCTGGACAGCAGCTTTGAGGAAGGAAGGGAGGAAAGTATCCCGGCGCAGTTTGCCGTTGTCCGACAGGGAGCAGATATGGGGGACGGAAATGCCGTTTCCCTTTATGTGGACCCGGCCAACGGCTGTGTGTACGCGCTGACAGACCGTGACCGCTATGTCCTCTGGGATATTCCGGCGGAGATCACGGAACTGGAGCTTCCGGAATCGATTGGGGAGTACACTGTTACCTATATCCATACCAACGCGGTTTCCGGGGAAAGGGCGCTGGAACGCCTGGGGATTTCCATGTACTGCGGCTTTGATCCGGCCCAGTACCTTCTCTTTGAGCAGCTGGGGGTCTATGTCCACGATGGCAACGGCTTTGTCCTTACGGAAGACTATGTGGGTTACTACAATTCCCTCTACTATGCCCTACGGATGACGTATGAGATGCTCGCCAGTATCAACCGCTATCGGGAGGACAGTGCGCCTGCCGGCACAGCCTTTGGGCTGACGCGGGCCGCTTGGGAGCTTGCCTATGAGCAGTCGGAGCTTGCTGGGACCACCCGGCCGGATGGAAGGGAGTGGTACTCCGCCCTGGAGGAGGAAGCCATCACAGGGTGGGGGCACAGCGAGATATGGTTTAAAACGGCGGCCAGCCTGGATGAGGACATTGGGCTGTTTGACCTTCTCCGGGAAATTTCCGCTCCCAACGACAATGGGAATTTGTACCAGTATGTGGGAGTGGGCGTGGGAGTGGACCCGGAGGACAATTCCCTTCATTTTTGTTTCCTGGCCATTGAAGATATGGATTGATTTTAACAAATATATAACAAAATACGAAAAAAACGTACTTCCCTTTTTTGGCAAAAGGTGTATGATATGGTGTATGGCAGAAATAAGTGCCATCCCGTAAGCATGTACGGAAAGGACAGGCAGAAAACGTATGGAAAATATTGTGGGCAAGCT
>CALWEC010000114.1 GCA_944376945.1 uncultured Lachnospiraceae bacterium
CAGCGCGCCGTCCAGTACATGAAGGCAGAGGAAGGGGCGGCCGGCCGGCAGGGCGTAGGCCTGGTTTTCCAGAGTCAGTTTTTCCACCTGGTAATAAGGGGTGCGGATCAGCCTCCTTGCACAGCCCTCCGGCTGCGGATCCGGTTCCGGCGCGTGGCACGCAGCTGGAAAGGTGAGGACATCCAGGCTTTTCTCTACATGCAGCGGCCGGGGCTTTCCATCCTTGCCCGGCCGGGTGTAATCGTACATCCGGTACGTAATATCGCTGTTTTGCTGGATCTCCAAAAGCCGGATCCCGCCTTTGATGGAGTGGAGGCAGCCGGCGTCAATCTGGAAAAAATCCCCGGCCCGTACCGGGACTTCCCGGAGGAAATCTTGCCAGCGATCCTCTCGGATCCAGCGCTCCGCCTCCGCCCGGCTGTGGGCGTTGTGTCCCAGGATCAGGCTGGCTCCCTCCCGGGCTTCCAGGATATACCAGCATTCGCTTTTGCCGGAGGCTCCGTTCTCATGTACCCGGGCATAGTCGTTGTCCGGGTGTACCTGGATACTCAGGTCTGCCTCCGCGGTGATTTCTTTTACCAACAGGGGAAAACGCTCCCCTTCCATGCCGCCGAAATACTCCCGGCGGTTCTGCCAGAGCCACCGGAGGGTTTTTCCCTTCCAGGCGCCGTTTTGGATCACCGAATCCCCGTGTTCGTGGGCGGCGATCACCCAAAGCTCCCGGCCCCAGATGGGGGTCTTTTCCACTGGCTGCAGCTTTAAATAGCGTTCCATCTCGGTCTAACCTTCCTGTCCAGCCGCATAGCCCAGCCGCAGGCAGCCCAGGATGCCCTGGCGCCCGCCGCAGGCCGGCGGCACGATAAATGTCTCCAAATGATTCAGTTCTTCCGCTTTCAGGTATCCGTTGGCCAACTCCCGTACCCGCCTGCGGATCAAGGGATACAGCTGGGCCTGATGCATGACGCCGCCTCCCAGGATCATGCGCTGGGGGGAAAGCACCATCAGATAGCCGGTTAAAGCCTGTCCCAGGTAATCCGCCTCCCAAACCCAGGCCGGGTGCTCCGGCGGAAGCTCGGCGGCCGGTTTCCCCCACCGCTCCTCCAGGGCCGGGCCGCAGGCCAGCCCTTCCAGGCAGGACGGATGATAGGGGCAGTGCCCCGGGTAGGGATCCTCCGGCCGTTTTTGCACCAGCACATGGCCAGCCTCTGGGTGAACCAGGCCGTGGATCAGCTGCCCGCCGGAAAGGATCCCGGCGCCAATGCCGGTGCCTACCGTCAGGTACAGGCAGTCGGTAAGCCCCTGGGCCGCCCCAAAGAAAGCCTCCCCCAGCATGGAAGCGTTGACGTCTGTATCCAATCCCACTGGGATCCCCAGCGCATCCTGAAAGTAGGAGACAATCCGGCAGCCTTGCCAGGCCAGCTTGGGAGTCGAGGTAATGGATCCATAGGAAGGGGAGTCCTTCCGCAGGTCAATGGGCCCAAAACAGCCGATTCCCAAGGCTTCTATGGAATGTTCCCGGAAAAATTCCAAAATTTGAGGAAGAGTGTCCTCCGGGGTACGGGTAGGGATGCTTTGCTCCACCTGGATCCTTCCCTGTTCGTCCCCCACCGCGCAGACCATCTTGGTGCCGCCGGCCTCCAACGCTCCGATTTTCATAGGGTTTCCTCCTTTTCCGGAGGGGCGGGAGGGAAGACCAGCCGCACCTTCTCGATCCGGTTGCGGTGTATCTTTTCCGTAATCAGCCGGTAGCCCTCTGCGTCCTCCGCCGCTTCCCCTTCCTTGGGAAAATGATCCAAAAGTCCCAGCAGATAACCGCCGATGGAATCGTAGTCCTCGCTGCGGAACTGGGTGCCAACGGCGTCGTTTAGGTCGTCCAGCCGGTAGGAGCCTTCCACCAGGTACTCCCCCTCCTGGATTTTTTGCAGAAGCTCCAATTCCTCCTGGTCAAATTCATCCCGGATATCGCCGACAATCTCCTCCACCATGTCCTCCATGGTAACCAGCCCTGCCGTACAGCCATATTCATCCAGCACAATGGCCATGGTAACGGAGGCCTGGCGCATTTCCCGGAACAGCTCGTAGGTGTTCTTAAATTCCGGCGTAAAGTAGGCCTCCCGCAGATAATCCTTCACTTGGAACGGATCCTCCGGCCGGTGCAGGAGCAGATCCTTCATATTTAAGATGCCTACGATATTGTCCGGATCCTCCTCGTAGATGGGGATCCGGGTAAAGCGCTCCCGCTGGAACACTTCCAGGATTTGGGAGTAGCCGGCGTCCAAGCCCAGGCAGACCACGCTGACCCGGGGAACCATCACATCCTTAACCTGGGAATCCCCCAGGTCAAACACATTGTTGATCATATCCTTTTCCTCGGATTCCAGCACCCCTTCCTCGTGGCTTTCCTCCACCAGGGAGCGCAGCTCCTCCTCCGTCAGGCTGTCAGGCTTTTCGGAAAAGTCCACCCGGAACAGCCGCAGATACAGGCGTACCAAGCCGCGAAGGCAAAAGGAAAGAGGGGACAAAAACGAGGTGATCAGGAGGATGGCGCGGATGCTGCGAAGCGCCGTCTGTTCAGCCCGTACAGCCGCCATGGCCTTAGGGGACAGTTCTCCAAAGAATAGGATCAGGAGGATCAGAAGAACCGCGGCGGCAGCCGCCGTCCAACCTCCAAAGCGGGAGGCCAAAACCGTGGTTAGGACCGCGGCGCAAAGGTTGACAATGGTATCTCCAATAAACAGGGAGGAAAAAACCCGCTCCTCCTTTTCCAGCGCCTTTAAGACCTGGGCAGCCCGCCGGTCCCCTTCCTCCGCCAGAATGCGCAGGCGGTGGCGGCTGACCGCGGCCAAGGCCGTCTCCGCCGCGGAAAAAAAGGAAGAAAGGTAGATACAAAGCAGAATTACCAGCAGTAATATGCCGTCACTTGGATCCAAAATGGAATCACTCCTGTAAGCGTATTTTATGCCGGAGGCCGCCTGGAAAGCGGCGCTGCAGCATGAGGAAATTCTACAATATGGCAGGACTATTGTCAAGTTCCGGGGGCATATATTAGGGCAGGGGAGCGTTTGGAAAACGCGGAATCTGCAAAGGGGGATACTGGTTTTGAAAATCAAGGCGTATGGTACAGGGCTGGCGGCAAGCGCCGCGGCCTCCGGAATTCTATTGCTGCTGCTCAGCTGGGGGATGTATCAGTTCCGCTGGGGGAATACGGTCCTGCAGGCGGGGATCTGGGCGTCCTATGGCCTTTCCTCCCTGGCCGGAGGCCTGCTGGTAGGGAAAAAGCTGCGGAACCGCCGTTTCTTCTGGGGAATGCTGATGGGCCTGCTGTACTTTTTCCTGCTGCTGGCCGCCTCCTGTGTGATCCACGGCGGGGTAAAAGGAGGGCTGGCGGAAGTAGGCGCCGCCTGCGGTATCTGCCTGGCCGGCGGGATGCTGGGCGGCATGCTTTCCTGAAATTGCCCTGGCAAAATTTTTCCATACCACTTGCAAAAGATGCGTTTCTCCGCTATACTACGCATATGTACACTTTGCTGAAGAAAT
>CALWEC010000115.1 GCA_944376945.1 uncultured Lachnospiraceae bacterium
GTGGCCCATGCCATTGACCGGGAATCCTGCCTGCTGGGCGCGGCAGAAGGGGTAGGCGCAGTCTGCACCAGCCCGATCCCTTCCGGATGCTTCGGCTGTCCAGAGAATTATGAAGGGATTAGCTACGATCCGGAACTGTCCAAACAGCTGCTGGCGGAAGCAGGATATGGAGACGGACTGAATATTACTCTCCGCACTATGGAATCCGGCACTTATTCCAAACTAGCGGACGTGGTGGTGGAGCAGCTTCGCCAGGTAGGCATCAACGCGGAAGTGGAACTGATGGAGCGGACGGCCTTCCTGTCGGATGTGTACACCAACTGCGATTATGAGATCTGCATCAACAGCTATACGGCCCTGGTTCCGGACGCGGACTTTATTATGTACATGCGGTATCACTCCGATTACCTGGGCGGCGGCAACAACTTTGCTATGGTTAGCGACCCGCAGCTGGATGAGTACCTGGATATCGGGCGCTTCTCCTCGGACGAGGCGGAACGCCAGCAGGCCTACCTGGACGCCTGCGAGCTGATGGCGGAGCAGGCTTATGTGGTGCCTCTTGTATGTACTATGAATGGTGTGGCTGGCAGAGCAAACCTACAGGGGGTTACGGCGAATACATCCCAGCGGCAATATGTCTATGATTATCATTGGGAATGATGAGTGAGAAACGCGGAGAGGGGATATTATTCCCCTCTCCCTGCAAAGGAGGTTCCCATGCTCAAGTATATCGGCAAACGAATTCTGATGATGATCCCGGTGGTGCTGGGCATCAGCTTTATTATTTTCAGCATTTTGGCCCTTACGCCCGGCGATCCTGCCCAGATGATCCTGGGGGAAAACGCTTCCCTGGAGGACATCCAGCAGCTGCGGGAGGAAATGGGGCTGAATGAGAACTTTCTGATCCGGTACGTCAAATATATGGCGGACGCGGTACGGCTGGATTTCGGCGAGTCCTACCGCACCAGCCTGCCGGTGGTGGAGGAGATTTTAACCCGTCTTCCCAACACTTTTTCACTGGCTTTCTTTGGAATCGGCCTTTCGGTGGTGATTGGGGTTCCCATCGGCATTATCTCCGCAGTAAAACAGTATTCCATCTTTGATACGGTCAGCCTGGGGCTGGCCCTGATTATGACTTCTATTCCGGCTTTCTGGCTGGGGCTGATGCTTCTGCTGGTGTTTGCCCTAAAATTAGGGTGGTTCCCGGCCATCGGCATTACCGACTGGACCGGTTTTGTCCTGCCTTCCGTTACGCTGGCCATCGGCAGTATGGCCACCATGATCCGGATGACCCGCTCCACCATGCTGGAGGTAATCCGGGAGGACTACATCCGCACCGCCCGTTCCAAGGGCGCCAGCGAAGGCAGGATTATCCGCAGGCATGAGCTGCGGAACGCGCTGCTGCCCATTATTACCATCATTGGTATCAATTTTGGCCTGCAAATGGGCGGCGCCATGATCTGTGAGACGGTATTTTCCATCCCGGGCATGGGCAGCCTGATGATTACGTCTGTGCGCCAGAAGGATGTTCCCATGGTAATGGCGGCGGTGCTCTTTGTGGCAATCGCCATCAGCCTGATTAATCTGCTGATCGATATTATCTACGCGTTTGTGGATCCGCGGATCAAATCCCAGTATGTAAAGACATCGAGGTGATGGTATGAAAAACCCGAAAGTGGAAAACAAGGCGGGGGCTGTCGCGGTTTCTACCAAGAAAAACAGTCAGCTGGCCGCCATTATGAAAAGGTATATGAAAAACAAGTTAGCGGTATTTGGCCTAATCTTGTTTTTGCTGTTGGTCGTATTAGCCGTAGGTGCGGATCTGTTCGCGGATTATGAGGCGGACGCCATTACCCAGAACATGCAGAACCGGCTCCAGCCTCCCAGCGCGGAGCATCTGTTTGGGACCGACCAGTACGGGCGGGACGTTTTTGCCAGGGTGCTGTTTGGCGGCCGGATTTCCCTGTGGGTCGGTACCGCCACCATCCTGATTTCCCTGGCTGGCGGCGCTTTGATTGGCGCGACGGCTGGTTATTATGGAGGTAAAATTGACAATGTTCTGATGCGGATCATGGATGTGTTCCTGGCCATTCCGTCGATTCTTTTGGCCATCTCCATTGTGGCGGCCCTGGGAAACGGCATGATGAACCTGATGATCGCCCTGAGCGTTTCCTCGGTGCCCCGGTTCGCCCGGATCGTCCGGTCCTCCATCCTGACGGTGAAGGGGCAGGAATTTATAGAGGCGGCCCGGGCGTACGGCTGCCGGAACGGGAAGATTATTGTGTACCACATTTTGCCCAACGCCATTGGGCCGATTATCGTCCAGGCCACCTTGTCCATGGCCAGCACTATCCTGATGATCTCTTCCTTAAGCTTTGTGGGACTGGGGCTGCCTTCGGCCATCCCCGAGTGGGGTTCTATGCTTTCCGAAGCCAAGGAATTTATGCGGTACGAACCGTATCTAATTACGTTTCCTGGCATTGCCATCGTCCTGGCTGTCATGGCGTTTAACCTGATCGGAGACGGCCTGCGGGACGCTCTGGATCCGAAACTGCGGAATTAGCCGGAGGGGGTACGTATGGAACATTTACTGGAAATCAAAAACTTGCACGTGGTATATAAAGGGGACGGCGCCCTGGTGCGGGCGGTCAACGGCGTGGACCTGACCTTGGACCGGGGGGAAACCCTGGGACTGGTAGGGGAGACCGGCGCCGGCAAGACCACCACCGCCCTGGCTATTATGCGGCTGCTGCCGGAGCGCACCGGCTCCATCCAGGAAGGGCAGATCCTTCTGGACGGGAATGACATTACCAAGGCCAGCGACGCGGACATGCGGGTGCTGCGGGGCAGCCTGGTGTCCATGATCTTTCAGGATCCTATGACCAGCCTGAACCCTACCATCCGGGTAGGGGAGCAGGTGGGAGAAGTGCTGGAGCTTCACCATAAGGATTTGGGCAAGGAAGAGATTGAAAAGCGGGTGGACGAAATCTTTAAGCTGGTGGGGCTGCCGCCGGAACGGAAAAGCGAGTACCCGCACCAGTTTTCCGGCGGAATGCGCCAGCGGATTGTCATTGCCATTGCCCTGGCCTGCCAGCCGCAGCTGCTTTTGGCGGACGAACCCACCACCGCCTTGGATGTGACCATCCAGGCCCAGGTGCTGGAACTGATGCAGCGGCTGAAGGAAAAACTCCACACCTCCACCATCCTGATTACCCACGACCTGGGGGTGGTGGCGGAAACCTGCGATAAGGTGGCGATTATGTACGCCGGGGAGATTATTGAAATCGGCACGGTGGAAGACATTTTTGAAGGGCGGGAGCACCACCCTTATACCGTGGGGCTCTTTGGCTCCATTCCGGATCTGGAGAAGAAGGAGCGCCGGCTGCACCCCATTGACGGGATGATGCCGGATCCGGCCTATCTTCCGGAAGGGTGCAAATTTCACGACCGGTGCCCGAAGGCCACGGAGCGCTGCTCCGCCCAGGCGCCGTCCATGCACATGTGGGAGAGCCACGGAATCCGCTGCCACCTGTTTGAAAGCGGGCGGGAGAAAACCGAGTAGGGGGAGGAAAACGCTATGTCGGTACCGATTGTTGAAACCAAGAACTTAAAAAAATATTTCCGTACCTCCCGGGGCGACCTTCATGCGGTGGACGATATCCACCTTTCCATTGAAAAAGGGAAAACCCTGGGGGTGGTAGGGGAAAGCGGCTGCGGAAAATCCACCTTGGGCCGTGTGATCCTGCGGCTGCTGGAGCCTACGGAAGGGGAGGTTTTGTTTGAAGGGCAGGATATCTGCCGGCTGCCTGCGCGCCAGATGGAAAAAATGCGGCGGCAGCTGCAGATCATCTTCCAGGATCCTTTTTCTTCCCTGAACCCGCGGCTTTCCGTCAGCGATATCATCGCGGACCCGATCCGCACCAACAAGGTCCTAAGCCACAAGCAGGAAATCCAGGAGCGGGTGGTGGAGCTGATGCACACGGTAGGCCTGTCGGACCGGTTTATCAACGCCTATCCTCACGAGCTGGACGGCGGGCGGCGGCAGCGGATTGGCGTGGCACGGGCGCTGGCCCTGGATCCTCAGTTTATTGTGTGCGACGAGCCGGTTTCCGCCTTGGACGTGTCCATTCAGGCCCAGATCCTGAACCTGATGATGGATCTGCAGGAGGAAAGAAATTTAACGTACCTGTTTATCACCCATGATATGAGCGTGGTAAAACACATTTCCAATCAGATTATGGTGATGTACATGGGGCAGTGCGTGGAGGTGGCTCCTACCGACGAACTGTTCCAAAATCCCATCCATCCGTATACCCAGGCGCTGCTTTCCGCCATTCCGGTTCCCAAGCTGCGCCGGGACCGGGGAAAGCGGCAGCTGATCCGGGGCGAGGTGACCAGCCCGGTAAATCCCAAGCCAGGGTGCCGGTTCGCGGCCCGGTGTCCTTACGCCCGTCCGGACTGTACCGGAGAGGCGATCCCGCTGACCGAGAGAAGCCCGGGACATTGGGTCTCCTGTGTTTTATAGCGGCAGGCTGCGGCCGCCGTTTTCAATCTTTTTTATCACAAGGGAGGGAATGAATCGTGAACGCTGAATTTTTTACAGAAAACCGCAGGGAGTTTCTCCGGCAGATGGAGGATGGTTCGGCGGCGGTGTTTTTCTCCGGCCGGTTTCAGAGGAACACCAACGACCAGCTGACGTATCCGTTTTCCGTAGAGCGCAATTTCTATTATTTTACCGGCATCGACCGGGATAATTTTATCCTGATGCTGTGGAAATACGGGGAGCGCCAGGGCACGCAGCTTTTTATTCCTCCGGTGGATGAGCACTATGAAAAATGGCAGGCCCGGATGCTCCGCCCCCAGGAGGCGGCCGCCCTTTCCGGAATTGCCGAGGTAAAATACAACTACCAGTTTGAGGAAGAGTTTGCCAAGCGGATGTTTACGCCTGGCCCTTGCCGGAAGGTGTATCTTTTTACCAACATCGCGGAAATGCACGAGCCGTTTACCCCTTCCCAGGCGTTTGCCCGGCGGGTGGCGGAGCTGTATCCGTCGGTCCAGATTGAAAATTCCCTGCCGCGGATGATCCAGCTGCGGAATCCCAAAAAGCCGGAAGAGATTGAGGAGATTACCCGGGCGGTGAACCTGACCGGGGAGGCCCTGGCCCATGTGGCCGGTTTCCTTCAGCCGGGGATCTGGGAATATCAGATTAAGGCCCACTATATCCACTACCTGAGCATGCAGGGCAGCGGCCCTCGGTTCCGCTCGGTGGTGGCGGCGGCGAAAAACGCCACGGTCCTCCACTACAACGATGCCGGCTACCAGTGCCAGGACGGGGATATGGTGCTGATGGACGTGGGGGCGGTCAGCAACTGGTATGTCTCGGACGTTACCCGCACTTTTCCTATTAACGGCCGATTTACCCCCAAGCAGCGGGAAGTCTACGACATTGTATACGAGGCCCTGGAAATCGGCCTGGATACCATCCGGGTGGGGATCAGCGAAGATGTGGTAAACGCGGCCATCCGGAGACATTATGGCAAGGCCCTGAAGGCCATCGGCCTGATTACGGAGGAACGGGATGTGGAGAAATACTATTTCCACGGTTCCGGCCATCCCATTGGCCTGGATCTCCATGACCTGCGGGACGCGGACAAGATCATCCCGGAGAACTGTGTGCATACGGTAGAGCCGGGCCTTTATATTGCCGAATGGGGAATGGGCGTCCGGATTGAGGACAACGTGGTCGTGACCTCCGCCGGCGTGCAGAACCTGTCGGGCCATATACCGAAAACAGCCAACGATGTGGAAAATCTTTTCCAGTGACAGCAAGGCCGCCCACGCAGTGGGCAAAAATCGAAATCCATGGAAAAACATCCGGAAAAGAGGGAGACGGATATGAGCGACCCGAAACAGAAAACCGATACGCTCCTGCGGCTGTACCTGACCTTTTTTAAGATGGGGATGGTAACCTTCGGAGGCGGATATGCCATGCTGCCGATCCTGGAACGGGAAGTGGTGGAAAAATACCAGTGGGCGGAAAAGGAAAAGGTGCTGGATTACTACGCGGTGAGCCAGGGGCTTCCAGGCATTATCGCAGTGAATGTATCGGTGTTTATCGGCTACCACCGCCGGAAGGTCCCTGGCGGCGTGGCGGCGGCCCTGGGCGTGGTTTCGCCCTGCATCCTGATTATCACCTTAATTGCGGCCTGCCTGCAGAATTTCCAGAACAATCCGTATGTGCGGCATGCCCTGGCCGGGATCTCCGTCTGCGTCTGCGCCCTGATCGCCAGCACGCTGATGGGCCTTTGGAAAAAGAGCGTTAAGGACTGGACGGGATTTCTGATTTTCCTGGTGGTGTCCGCTTTGTCCCTGTTTACCTCCCTTTCGCCTATCCTGATTGTGGTGGCGGCGGCGGTCTGCGGCATTCTGATCCAGGAAGCAAGAAGGAGGGGCGCCAAATGATCTATCTGCAGCTTTTCTGGGAGTTTTTAAAGATTGGGCTGTTCGCGGTAGGGGGAGGGATGGCGACCATTCCTTTTCTGGAGCACCTTTCCCAATCCTCCGGCTGGTATCCTCTTTCCTTTATAACGGACATGATTGCCATTTCCGAATCTACGCCGGGGCCCATCGGCATCAACATGGCCACCTACGTGGGATACAATGTGGGAGGCCTTCCAGGAGGCGTAATCGCGACCCTGGGGGTGGTGCTGCCGTCCATGGTGATTGTGACCATTGTCTCCCGGTATCTGGAAAAATTTAATGGGAACCGTTTGGTGGACAGCGCCTTTTACGGGCTGCGCCCGGCGGTAACCGGGCTGATCCTGGTGGCGGGGCTGACCGTAGTGCAGACGTCGTTCTTCCATGTGTACGAGCTGGCGGATTTTGCCCGGCTGACGGAGGTGCTGGACTGGCGGAAGCTTCTGTTCTTTGGGATTATGTTTTTTGCCATTCGTAAGTTTAACAAGCATCCGATCTTTTACATTGCGGTGGCGGCGGTCATCGGCATTGTATTCCAGTTTTGATAAAAGCCTGCCAGGGTTTTAGAGAGGAGCCGCACATGCCAGTCGGAGGACAAGGCATGGCGGCTCCCAACTCGTTTACGGCGGCGGCGTAAATTTCACCAGCCATTCCAGGCCTTTTAGGCTATTCCCCAGCTCCCTCACCAGGCACCGGGCTGTTATCCGCAGCTGCCGGAGCCCCCGCTCCGTCTGTTCCATCCGAAACGGCAGGTCCTGGAAAATCGCCGGCCACCGGCGCCAGGGTCCCGCAGCCGGGGTCACAGGGAGGCTGGCACTCCTGCTTCAGATACTCCTCAAATTTAGGCGGCCCCAGCTCCAGCGGCTTGATGGACAGATCCAGGAGGTCTCCGGACACAAAGTCCATGCAGAGGGTGTCCGCCGTAGGCTGCAGGCAGGCCTTGGGCACCATGGCCCTTCCCAGGTGCGGGATCTTGTACTGGGAAAAGTAGATGCTTTTTACATACAGGCTCAGGCCGATGGTGGCGGTCTGGTCGGAGGGGTCAAAGTCCAGGATCTTGGGGATGGCCAGCAGGTTCAGCCCCTGATGGACCATGTTGGCGCCGGTGTTCAGGCCGGTAAACTGGATGGTAGGGGAACCGGTGCCGCTGTCGGCGGCCACCCCGTAGGGGGCGAAGATTTCCAGCTCCACCGAATCCGGGTTGGTGTCCTCGTCGTAGTAGGCGTATCCGTCCGCGGTATTGTCCGTAGGCAGATAGGTGGCGTTTACGGTGCTGGTGGCCAGCAGCCTCTTGGCGCAGTCGTAGAAGGACACGGCAAAGGTAACATTTAAACTGGTCAGGGTGACCAGATAGCAGTTGGGACGTCCGCTGATGGGGGCCACCGTGGTAGCAGTGGGGCCGGTGGAGGCAAAGCCGATGTTGGTGACCTGGGCGGAAATGCTGGCCACAGTGCCGGTGACAGTGGGAATGTCCAGGGGGACCGCGCGGCACAGGTTGATGCCCAGCTCATCGTACACCACCGGCGCCAGCAGCGTCAGGGAATCTGGGTCGCCGCAGACTGGATCCACGCACAGATCCCGGCATTTCCCCGTGGTGTTTACCCCGTTGCTGATATAGCGTTTGGGACGGCACTTGCAGCCGCCTTGTTTGCTTTTGGGCATAAGGTTCAGGATCCTTTCCATAGGAATGCTTACTTTATCCTATGCGGAGGGCTTTTTTTGGTTCAGGAGAAAGCGGGAATCCGCATAAGATAAAGGAAAGACGGCAATGGAGGGGAGAGGATCCCGTGAGTCAGATGTATCCGATGGGAGACGGCGGGCAGATGGCCCTGTATCAGGAGGGAAACCGGGTGATGGCGGCCCCCTTGCCCTACCGGCGGCCGGGGCCGGCGGTACAGAAGCGGGACTGCCTGGAGGAGCTGACCTCCGCCTGGTTCCAGGGGCGGATCTACTTTGCCTACTGCAACCTGGAGCACCAGGTGGCTGTGGACGCTGTGGGCGGCGGCCAGGGAAAGATTGTGCTCACCGAGCGGCGGGAGGAAAGCCGGTTTTGCGGCTTGTTTTTGACCGTCCGGGAAGGGCAGCTGGTCTTGCTGTACCAGGCCTGGAACCCGGAGCGGGGCGCGTATGAGCTGCGGGCGGCGGCCCCCTATCTGGCGGAACCGGCCCGGCGGGTAGGCGGCCTGGGGGAAAATCCCGGGCGCTGCCGCCTGCTGGAGTGGCAGGGGCGAACGCTCCTGCTGGCGGAGCCGGAGGCAGGCGGGGAAAGCCGCCTATTCCTATGGGAGAGCCTGTGGGAGTGGCAGGAGCTGGCCGGGAAGCCCTGGGAGCTGGAACAGGCCTGGCAGGAGGGCCGGGAACGACGGACGGCAGAACTGGCCGGGCGGGAGGAAGCGCTGTCTGCCCGGGGGGAAGAACTGTCGGTTCGGGAGGAAGCGCTGTCTGCCCGGGCGGAAGAACTGTCGGCGCGGGGGGAAGAACTGTCGGCGCGAGAGGCGGAATTGGCCGCCCGTGAGGCAGAACAATCGTCCCGGGAGGAGGAACTGGCCGCCCGGGAGGCGGCTCTTTCGGAACAGGAAGAGGGCCTGCGGAGCCGGGAGGCGGCTCTGGCAGACCCTCAGGCAGAATACCGGCGGCAGGTGGAAGCCCTGCGCCAGGAATACGAGGCGCAGCTGGACCGGGCCCGTGTCCAGTACCAGGAACTGGCAGGGATGGCGGCCCAGCTGCAGCAGATCGGAAAAATGTGGCGGGACAAATGCTATCAGATGGAGGGGCGGGACCCTATGCTGATATAGGTGTGGTACGCCTCCTGGCCAATCTGGCAGAGGGGGCGGAAGCAAAGATCCCCCAGCCGGTAATCCAGGGTGCCTTCCACCCGTACCAGCTGCTGCTCCAGGATTTCCTCCCGCAGGGGCAGTTGGAGGAACTCCTTCTGCTGGGACAGGGCCGCCAGAATGTAAGGACCCGCCTGGACCGCCGCCAGCTCCGGCCGGTCCGGCGCAGGGCGAAGGGCCAGGTGGAAGGGCAGGCCCAGTTCCACCTGGACGCCCTGGGTAAAATCTCCGGAAAGGGAGACATAGCCTTCGGAATCCGCGGCCAGGGGGCGGCGCTCCCCGTCCATCTGGATCCAGGCGTCCTCCCGGCACCAGGCCGGCCGGCGCAGCCGGACGGTGCGGAAGCTCCCCTGGAGATACAGGCGGATGGATTCCGGCGTCCCGAAGGGCTGCTCATGCCGGACGCACAGCCCTTCCTCCGGAACCTCCAGCGTGGAGGGAAGCAGCACCGGCAGGTACAGGGTGTCCCCTTTTCGGAAATACAGGGCGTCCCGGGATTTGAAGGGGCTTTCCATGCCGGTGCCGTGGCAGCAGCTGTTCCCCGGTTCAAATTTCCGCCGGGAGCCGGGAGCCAGAGGGAAGAAATACGTGGTCTCCCCGGTGGCGGCCTTCTCCTGGGCGGGCAGGGTGTGGTTCCGCAGGGTGTGCTCGTAGTATTCCATATACCGGGGATCCGGCCGGAAGCGGTACAGCTCCCGGGACAGCTTCAGCATGTTGTAGGAGGCGCAGCTTTCCTGGGTGTTATCCGTCAGCAGGGCGCCAATGCGGCCGGCCGGGCGGAACATTTCCGCCTCCCCGGTCCCGCCCGGGGCGTAGCAGTGCTGGGAGGTGACAAATTCCCAGAAGCGGGCGGCCGCCTGATAGCGGTCCTCCTCCCCGGTGGCCCGGAAGATCTCTAAAATCCCCAGGATCTGGGGGATGTGCTGGTTGGCGTGCATGCCGCCCAGGGCATCCACCCGCTGCGCCAGCGGGTAGAGGAGCCGGTCGTTGTCAAACATTTTGGCGCAGTCCAAGTATTCCTGCTTTCCGGTCAGAAGGTACAGCCGGGCCATCACCTCGTTCATGCCGCCGTATTCCCCGGCAATGTACATGCTCCACATGCGGGCCCGCTGTCCGGGGGACAGCCGTCCCAGCCGGCGGCAGGCCCAGCCGCCCAGGTCCCGGGCTATCTGGAAAGCAGTCTCGTCTTTCAGGTATTCCCAGCAGTCCAGCAGCCCTGCCAGGATCTTGTGCAGGGTATAGTAGGGGGCCCAGATCTCCGGGTAGGGGCAGTATTCCTCCAGCCGGTCAAACTGTTCCTCCGAATAGGCGCTGAGGAAGCCAGGCTGGAAGCCCTCCTGCCGGGAAAAGGCCTCCTGGCATTCCCGCAGGGCCTGCACCATATAGGCGGCCTTCTCCTGGATCCGCGGATCCGGGCAGGCGTGGAAGCACAGGGCCAGGGCGGACAGGAAGTGGCCGGTGGTGTGGCCCCGCAGCAGGCTGTCCGGCGCGTCCCAGCCGTCCATGGGGGCGGCGTTTTTCACCGGCAGGCCAGCCGTCTGGCGAAAGGAGTACAGCAGGGAATCCGCGTCCGCCTGCAGCAGATAGGTGCGCATGTAGTCCTGGGCGGCGGAAAATTCGCTGCCGGGGGCAATCTGGACCGCCGCCTCCCGGAAATCTTCCAGGGCCTCCGGCGGAACCTGGCGGGGCGTATCCTCCCGCTCGCCGATGGTCAGGAACAGCCGCACAGGGATCTGGGTCCCAGAGAGCCGACCGGCCTCCTCCCGGACGCCGGGAAACGGCGGGATCCACGGCTCTTCCTGCTCCCAGGTGACCGGGTGGGAGATCCGCTCCCCTTCCGCGGTTTCCACCAGGGCGGCGCTGGGGCGGCGTACCGGCTGTCCCACAGTGCCTTTGCCCCAAACCGGCCAAACCTTCCGGACCTGGAGCTGGTTTTCCGCCTCCAGGATCTGCACGGTAAACTCCCGTACCGCTTCCGCCGTCCCATAGCGTAGCCGGGCGGTCAGCGGGACTTTCCGGTTCCCCATGCCGTAGGCAGGGCGCTGGACCTTCCCTTGGTCGGAAAGGAAGATGGGATGGTGAGACTGCCAGGTGATCTCCGAGCCGTACAGGCCCCGCTCCGGCAGATGCAGGTCCGCCTCCACGGTGTTCAGGTTCCCAATGTACAGGGCGTCCCGATCCTTGGCTACGATTTCCTGGTCGGTCATCCGATGGCTCATGGTATGTCCTCCTTATGGGTAGGTAGTGCCCCCATTATACCCTCCCGCCGCCAGAAGCACAAGCCTTTTCCCGCTGGACGAAAGGGAGGAAATCGTGTATACTAGGGGCGCCGGAGGAGGGCGGCCCGGAAGGTCCGGGGCGCAGGCCTGCGGCGGCATAGGAGGAGAGAGATATGAGCGTACCGCAGCGTTTGGTGGATCTGCACGCCCACACCTGCTGTTCCGACGGGAGCCTTTCCCCGGAGGAGCTGGTCCGGCTGGCAAAGAAAAAGGGCCTGGCGGCCTTGGCCGTAACCGACCACGATACCACGGCGGGCCTGGCGGCGGCCCTATCCGAAGGGGCCCGGGCCGGTATCCAGGTGATTCCCGGCATTGAGTTTTCTACCAGCCTGGAGGATCACGATGTCCATATGATCGGTTTGTTCCTGCGGCCGGGCTGCGCCGCCCTGCAGGAAAGCATGGAGCAGTCCCGGCGGGACCGGGCAGAGCGGAACCGCCGTTCGGTGGAAAAGCTGGCGGCCGCCGGTTTCCCCATTTCCCAGGCGGATTTGGACGCCTTTGGGGAAGGGGCGGTGCTGACCCGGGGAAACAGTGCTGGGCTTCTGG
>CALWEC010000116.1 GCA_944376945.1 uncultured Lachnospiraceae bacterium
AGGGAATCGGGATGATCTGTATCATTTTGGGACATTTTGGTATTGGACGCCTAAATTCCTTTGTCTTTACATTTCATGTGCCTATTTTTTTCTTGATCAGCGGTTATTTGTTAAACGACCGGCGTTCCATGGCGGAATTTGCGGCTCGAAAAGCGAGGCAGCTGCTTCTTCCTTACGGAGTGACCTGCCTCTTTATGATTGCTGGGGTTGCCAGTTGGGATGTATTCCGAAACCATACTTTCGCCAATGTGGTTTCCAATGTTAAAACCTATACCATTGCCTCTTTCTTTGGGAGCGGCACCATGGAATATACAGAACCATTTTATGTAAAACAGATTGGGGCCATCTGGTTTTTACCGGCTCTATTTGTTTCCCTGCTGTTGGTCCGGTGGCTGATGACCTACCGCTGGGGCGGCGCGGCGATTCTAGCCATTGCCTACGTTGGCTGGAAGACGACCGATATGTTCTGGCTTCCCATGAGCCTGCAGGCAGGTATGACAGCTTCTCTGTTTGTCTACCTTGGAATGATAGCGAAACGCTATAGAATCCTAGATCGCAAGGCGTCTCCCGCTGTCCTGAGCCTTTCCACGGCGGTATGGCTATGGTGTATTTTATTCTGCGGCCAGTTTTACATGGTACGGAATTATTATGGCCATGGGCTCCTAGATATTCTGGGGGCGCTGGCTGGCTCGTATGTGGTAATCATCCTATCTCAGAGGGTGGAAAGACTGGCTTGGAGCGCGAGAATCCTGAAATTTTTTGGGACCAATTCTCTTCTGGTTTTATGTATCCATGCTTTTGAACTGAATGTGTTTTCTTGGAGCTGGGTCGGACGGCTGTTTGGGGAGCAGCTCCATTTTCCCGATTACGGGGTGGTTGCGGTACGGGTCCTATGTAAGCTGGTGTTCTGCGCCGCGGGGGTTGGGATGATCCACCGGATCGTTCCATGGGGAAAATCGCATCTGCCGGCATGCCTTCAGAGAATACACGCTTTGTGTCCAGCGGCGCAAGCGGCCGGAAGCGGGAACGGAAGGGTCGTTTATTGGGACGTTGCCAAAGGAGTTACCATATTGGCAATGATCTTGGGGCATACCAATCTGCCGGGCTATTTGCGGTTGATTATTTTTTCCTTCCATATGCCGTTGTTTGTGATTGCCAATGGATATTTTATTAAGGGCTATGATGTAAAGAAAACCCTTCGGCGTTCTGCCAAGACACTCTTGGTGCCATATTCGGTGGTGTGCCTTTTGTCGGCGGTCATTTATGGCTGGATGGGCCGGCCGGAAGCCGGTTTCTGGCCGTTGTTCGTCTATAAAATCAAGGCAATGATAGGCGGGATGAGTAAGATTTCCACGCATTTTCAGAGTTTTGATTCTGTGTGGGTGGTCTGGTTTGTGGTTTGCCTGTTCCTTACCCGGAATATTTATGTTTGGGTCGGACAGGTGTTTGGAAAATATGGTTCCCATGTGCATCTGTTTGTCTTAGGTGTTCTGGCTGTCATCGGATTTATCCTTGGTAAGTATTACGCGTTTTTGCCTTGGAGCCTGGATGTGGCACTGGTATCGCTTCCCTTTATGGCAGTGGGGCACTGGATGAGAAAAGAAAATTTGTCCGAAAAAAATATCTGGTATACATTGGTTCTGCCGGCTGCCGTCTGGATCTATTTCCTTCGGATGGGAATCCACATCGAGATGGCCACCCGAAGCTATCCGTATACGGTGTTCTGCATGGTGGAAGCGATAGCAGGCAGTATGACCGTCCTTGCGATTTCCCGCGTTTTGAGCCGGTTTCGGTTCTGCGCGGCAGCGCTGGCATGGGTGGGGAGAAATTCCATGGTAATTTTAGGGATCCATTGTCTGGAGATGATGTATTTTAACTGGAATACCTGGGTATACGCTTACCTGCCGTTTACCATCAACTGGTTTCGGGAGTTTGTGATCAAAAGCGTGAGTATCCTGGCAGTGATCGCTGTAATCGCGCTGGGAAAACAGGGATGGAAGACCCTGTGGAAAATGCAAAGGAAGGCATAATTTCAGGGAATCTTTACGAAGGGAGGCGCTTCTATGCCGGACGTGTTTACCATGAAGCCTATTGCCTACATTCACACGGATTTTCCCACCAAGTTTGGCATCCCCCGTCAGAGCGGGTACGTGCCGGACTTAAAGGGGCGTATTATCCTGGAGCCGGAATACCGGAATCCAGACGCCCTCCGGGGGATTGAGGAATACACCCATATCTGGCTTTTGTGGGTGTTTTCCCAGTCTATCCGGGAGGGCTGGTCGCCAACGGTGCGGCCGCCCCGGCTGGGAGGCAATCAGCGGAAGGGCGTCTTTGCCACCCGCGCCCCGTTCCGCCCCAATCCCATTGGCCTGTCCTCGGTGGTGCTGGACCGGGTGGAGTGGGAGACGCTGGAGGGGCCGGCGCTCTGGGTGTCCGGCGTGGACTTGATGGATGGGACGCCTCTTTTGGATATTAAGCCCTATGTAGCTTCCTCGGACAGCCATCCGGAGGCGGAAAGCAGCTTTGCCGGACCGGCCCGGGGGCACCGGCTGGCAGTGGAGATTCCGGAGCCGCTGCTGGCGCGGATTCCGGCGGAGCACCGGGAGGCGCTGCGGCAGGTGCTGGCCCAGGACCCGCGGCCCGGCTACCAACAGGATCCGGAGCGGGTGTACGGCTTCCTCTTTGCCGGAAGGGAGATCCGCTTCCAGGTGCGGGAGGATGTGCTGCAGGTGGTGGAGATAAGCCAAAAGGAAGGGGAGGAAAAGCCGTGAAAGAAACCGTATTGCTCATCAATTTTCAGGATCCGGCCCGGCTGCGCCAGGTCAAGCAGGCGCTGCTCCCGCTGCGGCTGAAACTGCGGACCGTGGCGGAGGAGGAATGGGGCTGCCCGGTGGGAGCGCTGGCGGCGGGGACTCCGGAGGGAAAGCAGGGCTGGACGGCCGGGCAGGAGGCAGTAGCTGGGCAGGAGGCACCGGCCGGACAGGCGGAAGCCGGGCAGGAACCGGCCGCAAGGCAGGAACCGGCCGGTTCTTTGGAAGGGGAATTGCTGGTGTTTGCGGGCTTTTCCGGCGGAACCCTGGACCGGGTGTTGGCGGCGCTTCG
>CALWEC010000117.1 GCA_944376945.1 uncultured Lachnospiraceae bacterium
CGTGGCCGGTGCTGTCCCCGGTAAACCAGAAATACAGGAACCGGACGCCCACGGCAAAGCCCATAAGGAAGAGAAGGCCGCCGATCACCGTAAAGCACAGCAGGGGCCGGTACATCAGCAGGGCCCGGAGAATGGTCACCATGGACTTTTTCACATAGCCGAACATGCTGTGAAACAGCCGGGAGGGCCGCAGCTCCTCGTTGGTGCGGATGGGCACGGAGGTGATGGCCATTTTTTCCCGGCCCGCCTGGACAATGGTCTCCAGGGTATAGGTGTACTCGTTGACCACGTTCATCCGCATGGCCGCGTCCCGGCTGTAGGCCCGAAAGCCGCTGGGGGCGTCGGGGATAGTGGTCCGGGAGGCCTTGCGCACCACCCAGCTGCCAAAGTGCTGCAGCTTTTTTTTCAGCGGGGAAAAATGCTCCGTGGCGTCGATGGGCCGCTCCCCGATGACAATCTCCGCCTTTCCCTCCAGGATGGGCTGCACCAGCTTGGCAATGTCCTCCCCGCAGTACTGGTTGTCCGCGTCCGTGTTGACGATAATATCCGCCCCGTGGCGCAGGCAGGCGTCCAGTCCGGCCATAAAGCCCTTGGCCAGCCCCCGGTTCCGCCGGAAGTTGACCACATAGTGGACGCCCCATTCCCGGGCCACCTGCACGGTGCGGTCCTGGCTGCCGTCGTTGATGATCAGATATTCGATGGTGTCGATCCCCGGAATCTGCCGGGGCAGGGCATTTAACGCCACCTCCAGGGTTTCTGCCTCGTTGTAGCAGGGAATCTGTATGATCAGTTTCATATGTCTATCCTACCTCTTTGGATCCATCTAAAAATACCGGGCCTTGGGCCTTAGTTCCACACCAGCCGCTCCCACTGCTCCCGGGCCACCTGGTTGTCAAAGGACTGCTGCTGGATTTTATCCCGGAAACGGCGCAGCTGGCCTGGATCCTCCAGCACCTGCCGCAGCATCCCTTCGATGCCCGCCTCCGAGTTTTCGCACACCAGGCCGCAGCCGGTCAGCCCCACCAGCCGGGCGGAGGAGGTGGTTTCCGTGGTCAGCACCGGCAGCCCCAGGGCCTTGGCCTCGTCAAACACCAGCGGCGCCGCCTCATACCGGGACGGCAGGAACAGGGCGTCCGCCTGGCGCATGTAGCAGTAAGGATTGTCCCGGGGGCCCAGAAGCACAATCCGCTCCGAAAGACCGGCCTCCCGCACCTTCTGCACCAACTCCTCCAGGGCCGGCCCGTCCCCTACCACATACCAGCGGAGAGCCGGATAATCCTGCATCACCCGCTTCATAATCTCCACCGCCCGGGGATAGGCCTTCTCCGCGGTAATCCGGGAGACGGAAAGCAGGTTCAGGCAATCCGGGGAAAACACGTCCGCCGGCTCCTGGCCCATCCGCCGGATGGCCGCGTAGTCCGTACAGTTGTAGACAATCTTGGTGCGCTCCGTAAGCTCCGGCAGCACCCGCAGGAAGGCGGTGCGGCAGCCCCGGGAGACGCAGGCCACCCGGTCAAACCGCCGGTACAGCCGCCGGTTTTCCCGGGTGTTCCCTTTATAATGCTCAAAATCGTGGTGGACAAAGGAAATCTTCCGGCCGGCCTGCACCCGCTTCAGCACAAAGGAATTGCAGCCTGCCGTAAAATTCCGCCCGCCCAGCTCCTGGGCAAAGGCCACCGCCACGTCGTACCCAGACAGCGTGGGCGCTGTGGAGAACACCCATTTCCGGGGCAGCCCGCTGCCAAAGGCCCGGCTCCACAGGCCCAGGAAACGCCGCAGCACCGCCAGCCGCCCAGACTGTTCCCGCACCTGCTCCCGGGTCATGCCCAAAAGAGGCAGCAGGCCCTCGGAGGGAAGCAGCCGCACGTCCTCCGGCACATCCTTTAAATACGGCCCCCAAGGGTGAAACAGCAGCAGATCCACCGCGTAATCCCGGTGGATTTCCCGCAGCAGGTTGACCAGGGAGCGTCCCACGCCTCCGTGGTCCAGGTTGTTGCACACAAAGAGGATTTTTTTCATCCCTTCTCCTCGGTCCCCCATTCCGCCTCCGCCAGGCGAAGTGCGGAGGCAATCACCTTGTCCATGTCGTAATAGCGGTACTCCGCCAGCCGCCCGCCCAAAAGCAGGTTGGGCTCCTGCTGGGCCAGCTCCCGGTATTTCTGGTACAGAAGCTGGTTTTTCTCATCGTTTACCGGGTAATAGGGCTCGTCCCCCGGCTTCCATTCCGCCGGGTACTCCCGGGTGATCACCGTTTTGGGCTGCGTGCCGAAATCAAAGTGCTTGTGCTCGATGATCCGGGTGTAGGGGGTCTCCCGGTCGGTGTAGTTGACCACCGCCACTCCCTGGTAGTTGTCCGTATCCAGCACCTCCGTCTCAAACCGCAGGCTCCGGTACTCCAGGCGGCCGAACCGGTAGCCGTACAGGGAATCCAGGGTGCCGGTGTACAGCACCTTTTCCCCCAGGGCCCGGAAGCTTTCCGGATCGGCGTTGAAATCCGTGTTCAGCCGCACCTGGCAGCCTTCAAACAGCTTTTGGATCAGGCCGTTGTAGCCTCCTATCGGAATCCCCTGGTATTTGTCGTTAAAATAGTTGTTGTCGTAGGTGTAGCGCACCGGCAGCCGGCGGATGATAAAGGCCGGCAGATCCCGGCAGTCCCGGCCCCACTGCTTTTCCGTGTAGCCTTGAATCAGCTTCCGGTAGATGTCGGTCC
>CALWEC010000118.1 GCA_944376945.1 uncultured Lachnospiraceae bacterium
AAGGACGCTTTCGTCGATGTCGAAGCGGGGGTTGTGATGGCCCACCCGCTTGGCCGGATCCGGCTGGGGCGCGCTGAGCATCAGGAAGGCTCCTGGCGCCTTCTGCAAATACCAGGCAAAATCCTCGCTGACCATGGACGGCGTCACCGGACGGTTCCAGACCTTTTCCGTCGGCAGCCATTTGCCGGCGGCCTTTGCCGCCAATTCCGCCATCTCCGGCGTATTGATCACCGGCGGGGCGCTGGACCCGATCTCCAAGACCGCCTCCGCCCGGTTGGCGGCGGCAATCCCCTGGGCCAATTCTTCCAGCCGCCTAAGGGCCAGCCGCCGGACCGCCGGATCCAAGGTCCGAAGCGTGCCCTCCAGGACGGCCGTCTCCGGGATTACGTTGCCAGTGTTCCCAGCGGCAAAACGGCCCACCGTCAGCACCGCCGCCTGGGACGCTGGCACCTCCCGGGACAGGAGGCCGTCCCAGCTCAACAGCACCAACGCCCCAGTCCGGATGGGATCCACGCCGGTTTCCGGCATAGAGCCGTGGCTCCCCTTCCCGCGGATGGTAAGCCGGAAGGGATCCGTGGAGGCCAGGCAGCAGCCTGGCACGGCCACCACCGTGCCGCTGGGGATCCCTTCCCCCAGCAGGGTGCCGATGTGGGCGCCAAAGACTGCGTCTACCCCCTCCATGCAGCCTTCCTCGATCATCGTTTTCGCGCCGTTCATGGTTTCCTCCCCTGGCTGAAAGATCAGGCGCACCGTCCCCTTTAAGCTTTCCTTCCTCTCCGCCAGCAGGCGGGCCGCCCCCAGGAGCATGGCCATATGGGCGTCGTGGCCGCAGGCGTGCATACGGCCCGGATGCCGGGAGGCAAAGGGCAGCCCGGTGTCCTCCGTCACCGGCAGGCCGTCCATATCCGCCCGCAGCGCCACCCGCCGGCCGGCGCCGCCTGAAATTTCCGCCACCAGGCCGGAGCTGTTCCGGCACCGTGTAAACGGGATCCCCAGCCGCTCCAGTTCCCCCTCCACCGCCGCCCGGGTTTCCGAAAGCTCCAGTCCGGTCTCTGGGATCTGGTGAAACTGCCTTCTCCGCTCCAAAACATAGTCCTGTATCTCTCTGACGTTTTCCTCCATTTCCGCGCTCCTTCCCGTTGTCTCCCAACTGTATCATACCCAAATCTCCCACGCCAGGATACTCCCAATCCCAGAAAAAGGAAAGGCCGCCGCGGTCTGCGGCGGCCTCCTGGCAGCTTCCACTTTAAGCCTGCAAAGGCGCTGTGGCTTCCCGAAGTGCTTCCTTTTCCTCCTGGTTCATATAAGGAGAAAGGTTCTCCCAGCAGATCTGGTGATACTGGTCAATCCACTCGATCTCATCCGGATGCAGCATTTCCACATCGATCAGCTCCCGCTCAAAGGGCAGATAGGACATGACCTGGAACCGGTAGAACGTCCCAAATTCGTTGGTCAGATCCTCCACAATATACATGTTGTCCTCCAGGCGCACCCCGTACCGGCCTTCCTTATAGACCCCCGGCTCCAGGGACATAACCATGCCTGGCTTAATGGGCAGGAAGCAGAACGCCCACTCTTTTTTGTAGGACGGCTCGGAGATAAACTGGGGCCCTTCATGGGGGACAATACAGTAGCCTACCCCATGGCCGGTGCCGTAGCCGTACTGAAGATGCGCGTTCCACATAATCCGGCGTGCCACACTGTCCAGATACGCGCCGTCCACCCCTTCCCGGAAAACTTGGCGGGTCAGATCCATCAGGGACCGGAGGGTCAGGGTGTAGTCCCGGCGGATTTCCTCCTCCTCCGGGCAGGGGCCCAGATACAGGGTCCGGGTAAGGTCCGTGGTCCCGCCGTAGTAGTGGGCCAGGGCGTCAATCAAAAGGACGCCGGAGGGCCGCAGCGGCGCATGCTCCTCAGCCGTGGCAAAATAGTGGGGGCCCGCCGCGTTTTCCATGTAGGCCGCCATCAGCGGGTACGGCTTGGAGCGCAGATACTCCGGATTCTCGCAGCGGATCCGGTACAAAGGCTCCCACAGGTTGTATTCGTCCAGGTTCCCTTCCCCCACATGCTTTTTAATGTAGTGGAAGAACCGGAACAGGGCCGCGCACTCCGCCTGGTCCGTGCGGATAAAGTTTTGGATCTCCACCGGGTTCTTAATGGCCTTCAGGTCGTTGACCAGGTCAAAGCCCCGGATCTTTTTCACCGGCTCCGGCACCGCCGCAAACAGCGCGTAATTCATGCGGTACGGATCGTAGAACAGCTTGGCGTCCGGGGAAATCTTGCGGATCTCCGCCTCCGCCTGGTCAATATCGTACAGCTCGTATCCATCCTGGCGCAGCTTTTCCTGCAGCTCCGGCGGGATCATAGGGATACAGGCAAACAGCTTGGCCGTGTCCGGCGTTACCAGCACGTGGGACATAAACAGCGGGTTCACCAGATCCTGGCCCCGCATGTTGGTCAGCCAGACCACCCCTTCCATGGTGCCCACAATGGTATGATCCGCCCCGTTTTCCGCCAGGCCGGCCCGCAGATCCGCCAGCTTTTCCTGCCGGCTCCGCCCTGCGTATTTCATCTCGTGCTCAAAGATCGGGCAGTAGGCCGGAGCCGGGCGGTCCGCCCAAATGTCGTTGACCAAATCCAGGTCTGTCCGCAGGACGCAGGTTTTTCCCTGGAGCCGCTGCAGGTTTTCCTTCATCAGCAGGCCCTTGGCGGTGGTAATGGTACGGCCGTCCACCGCCATCACCAGCTGTTCCCCCTCCACGGCGGACAGTTTTTCCACCATCCAGTCCAGATAGTAGTCGGCCCCTACCTTGGTGACATCGTAATACTCTACCTGGTCAATTTTCACCTGATGCCGGGCCTGGATGATATAGCGGGCGTCGGTCCAGAAGGATACCGCGTCCTGGGTCACCATGGCGTAGGCCAGGGTACCGGAAAAGCCGGTAAGCCACCGCAGGCCCCGCCAGTAGTCCACCGCAGATTCCGCCAGGTAGGCGTCCTCCGTGGTAGTCATAAACAGGTCCACGCCGCACTGGCGCATCCGCTCCCGCAATGCCGCGATTTTCTCATTGAGGTCCATATTGTCCTCCTATTCTACCCAATTCCAGTCAAACATACAGTATCCGCGAATGTTGTCCGTGGTCAGGTCCGCCCGGTGCGGGATCACGGTCTTTACCACGTACAAAGGCACCAGCGGCACGTCCTCCATAATCTTTTCAATCATCTGCCGGTAGATTTCCTTCCGGGCTTCCGGATCCGTCTCCGCCCGGCCCTGGAGCACCAGCTGATCCATCTCCTCCTCCACATAGAAGCCGTAGTTGCCGGTGGAGCCTACGGAGCCGGAGTACACCAGGTTGCCTAAGCTTTCATCCATGTCGTAAGCCTGGCCGTTCCAGCCCAGGGTCAGGATGGGAACCTCCTCCCCGTCGCAGGCAGCCAGGAAGGAAGCCCGCTCCATAGGCTCCACCGTGGCGTCCAGGCCAATGGAGGTCAGCACGCTCTGGAGCCACACCGCCAGGGTGGCGTAGGGTTCCGTGTTGTAGGATTTGATTACCACCGGGGCCCCCACGTTGCCGCACTCTTCCACCAAGGCTTTGGCCTTTTCCAGGTCGTACTCGTACTGGATGCTGGGCGTGTAGTCCGGGTTGCCCGTCATAACAGAGCCAATATCGCCCGGGTAGCGGATCAGCTGTCCCATGCCTTCCGCGCCTACCGTCAGCGCTTCCTCCGGGTTCACCGCGTAAGCCACCGCCTGCCGCATCCGCACATCGGAGAAGATTCCGTCTTTATAGTAGAAATGGATGCACTCAAACCGGGCGCTTAAATACTCGTCCAGGGTAATGGAGCTGTCCGCCGCCAGGGTTTCGTAGGAGCTGCCGCTGATCGGCTCAAAGTATACGTCCAGCTCCCCGGTCTGCAGGGCTACGATGGCCGCGTTTTTGTCGGTAATCTGGTGCAGCACCAGCTGCTGGATATCCGGCGTCCCCCGGTAGTAATCCTCCCGGGCCTCAAAGGTCATGGAAACATCCGGCTGCCAGTCTACCAGCTTGTAAGGGCCGGTGCTGACGATTTTATCCACGGAAGACCCGTACTCGTCGCCCCATTCCTCATAGGCATGCTGGGCCACCAGGCAGAAGTGCATCGGGTTGGAAAGGCTGGACAGCAGGGAAGCCTTGGGGGAGGACAGGATCACCTCCACCGTGTTCTCATCCAGCACGTTTACGGTCTGTACTTCCTCAAACACCCACGAATGGCTGCCGCTTTCCTTAAAAAGCTCCAGGGAAAACTTTACGTCGTCCGCCGTCACGTCCTCCCCATCGCTCCAGGTTACTTCCTGGTTCAGGTGGAAGGTGTAGGTCAGGCCGTCCTCCGAAACCTCCCAGGTTTCCGCAATGCCCGGCTCAATCACGTTGTCCGCGCCCCGGGACAGCAGGGCGTCGTAGGTCTGGGCAAAGCAGATGGTCTCCGCCACACCCAGCAGGCCGCTGGGCTCCATAGAGTCCGCTATGGCCTGGTACGCCACATGTACCGTGCGGCCGGTATCCCCTGCCTGGCCGGTCTGGCCCCCCTGGGTCTCCCCGGCCGCCCCGGTGGTGGACGTGCCTCCTCCGCCTCCGCCGCAGCCGGTGACGCAAAGCGCCGCCGCCAACAACACTGCCCACAGTTTTCTCATTTTCATACGTTTTCCTCCTATATATTTTTTCTTGCTCTTTCGGATGGATTTTCCCTATTGGTACAGGGCGCAGGCCACAAAGTGCCGGTCGCCCAGCTCCTTCAGCTGGAAATTCTTTCCGGCGCAGGCTTCCGTACAGTGGTCGCAGCGCTTGGCAAAGCGGCAGCCTGGCTCCGGGTTGATGGGATCGGACACCTCGCCCCGCAGCAGGTTGTGCTTCAGGGAGGCTCCCAGCTTAGGCACCGGGATGGCGGAAAGAAGGGCTTTCGTATACGGGTGAAGGGGATTTTGGAACAGCTCCTCCGCCGGCGCCCGCTCCACGCACTGCCCCAGATACATGACCATAATCTCGTTGGATATATGCTTGACCACAGAAAGGTCGTGGGTGATAAACATGTACGTCAGCCCCAGCTCCTCCTGCATATCCATCAGCAGGTTCAAAATCTGCGCCTGGATGGACACGTCCAAGGCGGACACCGGCTCGTCGCACACCACAAACCGGGGGCGCAGGGCCAGGGCCCGGGCAATGCCCACCCGCTGCCGCCTTCCTCCGTCCATCTCGTGGGGATAGGAGTTGATAAAGCGCTCCGCCAGCCCCACAATCTCCATCAGCTCCTGCACCCGCTGCAGGGTTTCCCGCCGGCTGCCGTAGACATGGTTCATCACCAAAGGCTCCGCGATCAGCTCGTACACCGACATCCGGGGATTCAGGCTGGAATAGGGATCCTGAAAGACAATCTGCATTTCCCGCTGCATTTTTTTCCGCTGCTTTTTATTGCCGTGGATCAAATCCTCTCCCTGGTAATACAGTTCTCCGGAGGTAGCCGGCAGCAGTCCCAGAACCACCCGTCCCAGGGTGGATTTCCCGCAGCCGCTTTCCCCCACCACCCCCAGGGTCTTTCCTTCCGGGATATCCAGGTTTACGTGATCCACCGCGTGCAGGTACCGTTTTTTGCCAACCTGAAAATACTTGGTCAGTTCCACCGCATGGATTAAACTTGTCATATAGCCGTATCCTCCTGGAATAGATTGCAGCGGATCTGATGGCCGTTGCGTTCAAAAAGATAAGGAGCGCCGGTTTTGCAGTCCTCCCGGCAGTAAGGGCACCGGGGGTGGAACCGGCAGCCCGGCGGCAGGTCCGCCGGATCCGGCATCAGCCCTTCGATGGGCTTCAGCCGCCGGGAGTGGCTGTCCAGGCTGGGGATGGCCTCAAACAGGCCTTTGGTGTACGGATGGTGCCGCTCCCCTGCGAAAATATCCTCCACCGTGCCGTATTCCAGGATCTCTCCTGCGTACATAATCGCCACCTTGTCGCAGGTAGCCGCCACCACCCCCAGATCGTGGGTGATCATAATCATGGCCATTCCCAGCTGCTTCTGCAGCTCCTCCATCAGCACCAGCACCTGGGCCTGGATGGTCACGTCAAGGGCGGTGGTAGGCTCGTCCGCGATCAGGATCTTGGGCTTGCAGGCCAGAGCAATGGCGATTACGATCCGCTGCTTCATGCCGCCGGAAAACTGGTGGGGATATTCCTTCTTCCGGTTGGCCGGGATCCCTACCAAAGTCAAAAGCTCGTCCACCCGCTTCTGCAGCTCTTCCTCCGGCAGGTTGTCGTAATTGTGGATGCTGAGGGACTCGTGGATCTGGTCCCCCACCGTCATCACCGGGTTAAGGGCCGTCATAGGGTCCTGGAAAATCATGGAGATACAGGCGCCTCGGATCAGCCGGATCTCTTCTTTATTTTTTTCCAGAAGGTTTTCCCCCTGGTAGAAAATCTTCCCTTCCGTAATCTTCCCGATCCGGTCCGGCAGCAGCTGCATAATGGAAAGGGCCGTGGTGGTCTTGCCGGCGCCGGTTTCTCCCACCAGGCCAATGGTTTCCTTTTCATTCAGGGAAAAGGAAATGCCGTTGACTGCGTATACGTTCCTCTCCTCCCCCTGGTAAATGGTGTGCAGGTTTTCCACCCGCAGAATCGGCTCTGTCATCTTACGCCCTCCTTTTGTCTGTCGCCGCCTTGCCTGCGGCATTCCGCTGCCCCCGAAGGGTGCCGGTCAGTCTTTCAGCTTGGGATCCAAGGCGTCCCGCAGCCCGTCTCCCATCAGGTTCAGGGAAAGGGCGGTAAGGCCGATGGCCACGCCGGGGAAAACCACCGTATAGGGATCGCTGAGCATAAAGTTCTTGGCCTCGTTCAGCATGGCCCCCCACTCCGGCGTAGGCGGCTGGATGCCCATACCCAGGAAGCTGATGCCCGCCGCGTTGATGATCATGGTGCCCACGGCCATGGTGGCTTGGACGATAATGGGGCCGATGGCGTTGGGGATCACGTGCTTGACAATAATCCACCGGTTAGGCGTCCCACAGGACTTGGCCGCCTCTATGTAATCCTGCCCCACCACCGGCAGGATGGCGGAACGGACGATCCGGGTATACTGAGGAATGTTGGCGATCATCATAGCCAGAAGCACGTTGACCAGGCTGGCCCCCAGAGCCGCCACTATGGAAAGGACCATCAGCATCAGGGGAATGCACATGATGGTATCCATAATCCGCACAATCACCGCGTCGATATGGCTTCCGTAGAACCCGGCGATGGCCCCCAAAAGCCCGCCGATGGTAATGCCGATGGCCACCGCGCCCAGCCCTACCAGCAGGGAGTTCCGGGATCCATGGATAATCCGGGCAAAAATATCCCGTCCAAAATTGTCCGTCCCAAACCAGTGCTCCGAAGACGGAGGCTGCAGACGGTTTACAATGTTCTGGGTCATGGCGTCCTCGTAGGGCACAATCACGTCCGCCAGAATCACCACCAGGAGGATTACCGCGAACAAAACCAGCCCAAGCATCGCCACCCGGTTGCGCTTAAACCGGTGCCAAATTTCTCCCGCCCGTCCTTTTTTCCGGATTTTAACCTGTTTTTCCGCCGCCATTTCCACCCCTCCTATCGTTTGATGTAGCGTGCCTTAATCCGCGGGTCAATAAACGCGTACAAGATATCCACAATCACCATCATAATGGTAAAGCAGGTGGACAAGGTGACCGTAGCCCCCAGCACCAAAGGAATATCCTTCATACGGATGGATTCTATAATCAGGGAGCCGATGCCCGGCAGGGAGAACACCGCCTCCACCGTCACGGTCCCGCCCAGAAGGCTTCCAAAGTTGATGCCCAGGATGGTTACCACCGGCAGCAGGGCGTTCCGCAAAGCGTGCCGGGTAATGACAATCCGCTCCTTCTGGCCTTTGGCCCGGGCCGTCCGGATATAATCCATGCGGATGGCCTCCAGCATGGAGGTACGGGTCATCCGCAGCTGGGAAGCGATAAACACGCAGGAGGTGGTGATCCAGGGCAGGATATAGTGCTGCACGCTGCCCACCCCGTAGGAAGGAAGCAGCCGCAGCTGCAGGGCAAACAGCACAATCAGCATCATGCCGATCCAGAAAGCCGGGAAAGACGCCAGGGCCATGGCCAAGGTGGTGCCGGCAATATCCAAGGCACTATACTGCTTCACCGCCGACAGGATCCCCAGGGTAATGCCAAAGATCATACCGATGGCGATGGATCCGGCCGCCAGGGTCAGGGTCACCGGGAAGCGGTTGACAATTTCCGCGATCACCGGACGTCCGCTTTTCCAGGAATTCCCCAGGTCTCCCCGGACAGCGTCCAGAATATAGGCTACATAGCGTAAAAAAAAAGGAGAGTCGTACCCCAGCTCATGGTTCAGCGCGTCAATACTTTCCTG
>CALWEC010000119.1 GCA_944376945.1 uncultured Lachnospiraceae bacterium
CCGAGTCGGAGGCTTCCGCAATCAGCTTCAGCTCGTCCCGGAGCCATTGGATGACGGCGCCGCCCACAAAGACGCTTCCTTCCAGGGCGTACTGGATTTCGTTTTCCAGGCCGATGCCGATGGTGGCGACCAGCCCGTGGCGGCTGATAATCCGCTGGGAGCCGGTGTTCATCAGTAGGAAGCAGCCGGTGCCGTAGGTGTTTTTGGCTTCCCCGGCCTCGAAGCAGGTCTGGCCGAACAAGGCCGCCTGCTGGTCGCCGGCCATACCGGCCAGGGGGATCTCCGTGCCGCCTACGTTGACAAAGCCGTAGATCTGGCTGGAGGGGCGTACCTCCGGCAGCATGGACAGGGGGATGTTTAGCCTCCGGCAGATGGCTTCGTCCCAGCACAGGTTCCCGATGTCGTACAGCATGGTGCGGCTGGCGTTGGTATAGTCGGTAATGTGGACCTTCCCGCCGGTCAGCTTCCAGGCCAGCCAGGTGTCCACGGTGCCAAACAGCAGCTCCCCGGCTTCCGCCTGCTCCTGGGCGCCGGGCACATGGTCCAGAATCCAGCGGATTTTGCTGGCGGAAAAATAGGCGTCGATCAGCAGGCCGGTTTTTTCCTGGACGTAGGCGGAAAAGGCGGCGTCCTGCTTCAGCTCTTCGCAGAAGTCCGCCGTGCGGCGGCACTGCCAGACAATGGCGTTGTAGATGGGCCGGCCGGTGCGGCGGTTCCAGACAATGGTGGTCTCCCGCTGGTTGGTAATGCCAATGCCGGCCACCTCCAGGGGATCGACACCGCTCTGGGCCAGTACTTCCATGAGCACGCCGTACTGGCTGGAATAGATTTCCATGGGGTCGTGTTCCACCCAGCCGGGGTGGGGGTAGATTTGCTGAAATTCCTTTTGGGAGACGCACAGCATGTTCTGCTGGCGGTCAAACAGGATGCAGCGGCTGCTGGTGGTTCCCTGATCCAGCGCCAGGACATATTTCTTCATCTATGCTCCTTTCCGGGGCTCCATGCCTTCGCACAGGCGTCCCAGGGGTTTTTCATCGGGCTACATGTTCCACACGGCCTGGCAGGTGGTGGAGACGGCCACGGCTCCGGCGTCCAGGGCTTGCAGGACCTCCTGTTTGTGCTGGATGAGGCCGCCGGCAATCAGCGGGACGGAGATTTTTTCCGTAATTTCCCGGATGATGCGGGGCATAATGCCCGGCAGGATCTCCACAAAGTCCGGCTTTCCGGCTTCCAGCTGGGCTCCCAGGCTTTCCAGGGACAGGGAATCCAGGATAAAAGCCCGCTGTACGGTGAAAAGCCCTAACTGGCGGGCCCGGCGGATTTGTGCGGCCCGGGTGGAGATAATCCCGTCCGGGCGGCAGAGCTTGGCCAGCCCGTCCACGGCAATCTCCCGGCTGCTGAGGCCGTCGATCAGATCCATATGTACGATGGCCAGTTTTTTCCGCCGGCGGATTTTTTGCACCAGGGCGTCCACGGTGACCAGATTACCGTACAGCAGAAAGACGATCTGGCATTCGGAGCGCAGTGCTTCCTCCAGATCGGAATCGTTTTTTACGGCTGCGATGATGGGGCAGTCCAGCAGAATGTCTTTTGCCGCAGGCATAGGGATCCTCCTTGTGGGCAGCGGCCTGTTTGCACGGATGTTGTAGGCCGCTAAAGCAAAAAAGCAGAACGGATGGTTCGTTCTGCTCTCACTCAATAAAAATATATCAGAAAATTTGGGGGAAGTCAATGGACTTTTTGGTAAAACTACAATTCAGGGGAGATGTTTTGATGGAGCAGCCGGTAATCATTGGGGGAATAGCCAATGCGCTTAATAAAAAGCTTGGTAAAGTGTGCAGGATTATTATACCCAACGGAATAGGCAATCTCTGCGATGGGCAAATCTGTGTTGATCAGTAATGCTTTGAATTTGCTAAATCGAACGTCAATGAGATAGTTAATAGGAGAAATTTGGAATTCTTTTTGCAGTAAATGATTAATATGTCCGGCACTCATAAAAAAGGTCTGACTTAAACTTTCCAGGCTGATGTTTTCCATATAATGGGTATAAATATAGGAAAGAATATCACTGGCAGGTGGACTTTCTTTTGTTTTCCAATAAGGTTTTACATCCCGATATTTTTTCCGGAGCAAAATTAGAAGTGGTGCAAAATCATGCGGCATAGTTCTGTGTCGGGCTGAGGATCTTGATACATTCGCCACAGTTCCATTAGGGTATTGCTAAGATAGGGCGAGTGGGCCCCTCCTCGTATTAAAGGATAGGATTTGGGGTAAATAATATTGTTAGGGGCTTCAGCGTCATTCCAATGAATATCCGATATGACAACGGCCAAAGTTTTCATTGGATTGTGGAGGCTGGAAGCGCCTGCGTGGATAAATCCTTTTTCAATAATTAGCAAATCGCCCTGTTGAACCGGAATGTGTTGATGGTTGATCATATAAATTCCATTTCCGTTTGCGATATAAACTAGCTCCGTTACATCTTTGTGCAGATGAAACGTATAGGCTTGATCGGTCAAGTTGTAATCCAAGTGAATTCTTTCAATAGAGGGTAAGCAATTGCAAAAATATTTTTGGAAAAACATGGATATATCTCCTAAAACAGTGCCTATAAGGATAAACATAAGAAATAAATTTATAATAGCATATTTTGTTTTTTAATTCAAGACGTTGCCAGAAAAGATCGCCCTCAACATAATTTGAAAAATGAACAAGATAATTACGGTTTACTGTGGGGGAAAACGCAAAAAGCCAGAAAATACGTACGAGAATGTATGAAGATATTTTGAGAAAAGGCAAGTATAATAAATTGAAAAACTTTAATAAAAAGAATAAAATGTTGAACATAAGAAGGAGTTAGAAAATTTGACATCAAGAGGGAAATAAAGGATGAAAATTGTAAAAGTGGAAGTCTTGAAAGTAAAAACATTGCGGGCGACCTGGCGTCCTGTGTTTTGCCGTATTTACAGTGATGAAGGGATCTATGGAGACGGGGAAGCCGCTCTGGCTTACGGACAGGCTGCAGAGGCTGGCTTTTCGGCGGTGAAGGAATTTGCGGGATTAATTTTAGGAATGGATCCTTTGAAGAATGAGATGATTTGGGAAAAACTCTATCGCACCACTTTTTGGGCACAAAATGGAGGGCCGGTAATTTTTGCAGCCATTGGGGCCTTGGACATGGCACTATGGGATTTAAAAGGAAAAGCATTGGGAGTTCCCGTTCACACTCTTTTGGGAGGTGCCTGCCGCAATAAACTTCGGGCTTATGCCAGCCAACTTCAGAATGGTTGGGATTATGGCAGAGAACAATATGTATTCCAGACGAGACCGGAAGGCTTTGCAGATGCGGCGAAACAGGCGGTAAAAGAGGGATACGATGCGGTGAAATTTGATTTTTTTGAAAAGAAACCGAATGGCGAAGGAGATTTTGGCTGTGACGAACGAATGGGGTTTGTCCTTCCTCGTCATCTTCATATGCTAGAAGAACGTTTAGCTGCTGTGAGAGAAGCAGTTGGGCCAGAAGTAGATATAATTGCAGAAGCTCATTCACGAATGGAGACGTCCGGAGCAATTCGCTTTGCCAAAATTCTCAAGAAATATGATGTCATGTTTTTTGAAGAACCGGATACCCCCTCGCCATACTTAACAAAATATATTGCGGATGAAGTGGATATTCCGTTGGCTGGTGGAGAGCGGATTTACGGGAGATGGCAATTTGTTCCCTACTTTGAGGAACATTCTCTGCAGATTATTCAGCCGGATTTAGGAAATTGCGGAGGATTTACGGAGGTCAAAATTCCCGGGCACTTGGTTGACGCCATTGTGGTGGTGCCCAACCAGCCGCAGCTCTACGGCGTCCCTACCAGCGGCTTTGTGTCCGGCCGGTATATCCAGGACTTTTCGGAGGAACCGGAGGCCATGCCGCTTACCGAGCGGAAGGTCATTGCCCGGCGGGCGCTGATGGAGGTGGAAAGCGGCTACATCGGGAATGTGGGCGTGGGGATCTGCGACGGGATCGGTGTGGTGGCCAAGGAGGAAGGCGTCAGCGAGGAATTCACCCTGACGGTGGAAACGGGCATTGTGGGCGGTGTTTCGGCCCAGGGGATCTATTTTGGCGCCAGCGTCAATGCCCGGGCGGTGGTGGACATGCCCTCCCAGTTTGACTTCTACGACGGGGGAGGGCTGGATATTTCCTTCCTGAGCTTTGCGGAATTCGATGAGGAGGGCAATGTCAACGTCCACAAGTTTAACGGGAAGATTATGGGAACCGGCGGCTTTGTGGATATCTGCCAGAACTCCCGGAAGGCGGTGTTTGCAGGCACCTTAAAGACTGGAGGCCTGCGGGAGCGGGTGGAAGACGGCAAAATCCGGATCGATCAGGAAGGCCGTTTTGTTAAGGCGGTCAAGCGGGTGCCGGAGATCACTTTTAACGGGAAAGACGCGGTGCGCAGAGGTCAGGAGGTTCTCTTTATCACGGAGCGGGCGGTGTTCCGCCTGGAGGAAGGCGGCCTGGTGCTGACAGAGGTGGCCCCGGGGATGGATCTGGAGAAGGATATTTTCAGCCAGATGGCGTTCCGGCCCCGGGTTTCGGAAAACCTGAAGGAGATGGATCCCCGGCTGTTCCGGCCGGAGAAGATGGGGGTCCGCCAGACCCAGTTCCATGGAAACCCTCATGTTCGCTGACGTGGACACCACGGACCATGAAAGACCTCGGATCGTGAGAGGCGGATTCGGAAAGGAGCGGAGATCGATGACCCAAGACCGGTATTTTGAGGACTATGAAACCGGAGAAAAATTTCGCAGCACAGGGCGGCAGATGACGGATGCGGATACACGTCTGCTGATGGGGGTAATCAGCGGCAGCCACCCGCTGCATATGGATCCGGTGTATTGCGCCAGCCGGCCGGATGTAGGCCGTCCCATCATCCAAGGTTCTTTGGTACTGGGCGTAATAGACGCATTTTTCTTTGAAAGTGTTTGCCCAGGGAACCAGGTGCTGGCCCTGGCAGATGGTTATGAAAAAATCCGTTTTATCAAGCCCATCTACGTGGGGGATGTGCTTCACGCAGAATTTGAGGTGGTGGAGCAGGCGGAAGAAACACGGGCTGGTTTGCCGGGGGAGAAGGCGGGAAAACGTTGTGGACGGCTGACCTGCGGCGTGACGGTTTACAACCAGAAGGACGTGCCGGTGGTATATGCCTTGGAACATTACTTGGTGGAAAGAAAGGAGGGATGAGCCATGGGGGCTACGCGGTATTATGAGGATTTTTCGATTGGAGATACGGAACTGAGCCGCTCCCGGC
>CALWEC010000120.1 GCA_944376945.1 uncultured Lachnospiraceae bacterium
CTTCCCGCTTTTTAAAGGTATAACCATTGAGCTCTTCCAGCTTTTCAGCAACTGCCTCTTTGGCATCGGCCAGGGAAAAGAATGTGTCATTCCGCAGCGCTGCCAGGATCCACGTAGACGCATAAGAGACACTGCCCTCGGCATGGCTCTTATCCTGCGGACGGTGAATGCGCGCAGGAACAATCGCAGTACCATAGTGATCGGCAAGCTCCGAATAGCTGCGGTTCAGGACTGTATCCAGACGGGTGTTTTTCAGCACACCGGTACGGAGATTGTCCGGGATTGTCAGCCTGGGGACGCCCCCGAAATACTCATAGGCATGTACATGGCAGAGCAGCCAGTTTTCAGACTTCATGTCCTTGCAGAGTTCCGCATAAACATAGCAGCTGCAGGGAAGGACCCCTACAAACAGGTACGCGGGAATTGTTTCACCAGTAACAGGATCTTGGATCGGCAGTGTCCCGCCGGCCCAGTCCACTTCCATGGCCTCTCCGGGTTTATGATGGATCCTCATAGTGGCTTTGGATTTTCTGGCCCATGCCCGATAAATGTCACAAAACTGTGTATACTGGTATGGGATGCGCCCGGCATTGGAGCAATTAACCTGATATTCTTTCCAAAGCAGTGTCAGGTTCACTCCTTTTTTCGCCAGCTCGCGGTGGATCCAGGCACAGTCCGGTTCCAGATAAACTTTTGCTTTTTCCTGCCGTTCCGGATAAAGCAGGATATAAAGCTGTGGATTGGTCACCTCCTCTCCAAGCGGCCACCGGATCCCTTTCTCATCCGCAAGGCGTTCTACTTCTCTTACGGTGTTGCGGGAGCTGTGCAGCGATCCGGCGATCTGTGTGATGTTGTGCCCAAGGCTCTGGAGCCTCAGGATTTCGCGATAATCTACCATGATCATCGTCCTCCTTAAATGATAGTCACACAAATGTGTGCCATTATCATTATAAGAATGACTTTGATCACCGACTATACCTCTCCGAGATCAGTGATCTGAATCTCCGTGAAAGGTGATCAGATTGACCGTGAAGGATGGTCAGTTTATCTGAAATATACAATTGTAGCATGGTTTTTTAAATTCCGCAACATTTATTCGCATTTTTATATTTATTATGTATGTTTTAAAACCGAGTATGTCCCGTTCCGTTTACATTTCTATCCGCCCTGTTTGTGTATGAGAACGCAAAAACTCGCTAAAATAAGAGCAAACGCGGAAATTCTGGCCAGAAAGGGGGATCCGCGATGGAAGACCGCGCCAAGAAAAAAGGATCCATACATTTTGAAAATATCGATTTCTATCTGGATCTGTACGCCCACATTAAGTATTACCGCCAGAAAACCGGTATGCGCCAGGAGGATCTGGCCGCCAAAGCGGGCATCAGCCGTCCTTACCTGAGTTCCCTGGAGTCCTCCGGCAAAGTGCGCGGATTAAATATGGAAACCTTTTTCAACATTTGCCGTGCTTTGGATCTGCCTCCCCACAAATTCTTTGAACCTCTCCCTTAAGACGACCGGTTGGCTTCCTGCCTGCCGGTTTTTGTTTTCCCCGCTGGTTTTGTTTTCCTTTCCGGTTTTGGTTTTCCCCCTTGTCTGGAATAGTTTTCCTCCGCCGGGACTATACTTAGATGACAGGCGGTCCCAGGGAGTGGGAAAGATAACAGGCGGAGGAAAGGAGCGCGGCATGACAGAAAAACAGTCGGAACGGCGGCAGCTGATGGCGGAGCTGCGCCAGACCCAAAGCGAGCTGGAGCGGGCCATGAACCATCTGGACCAGGTGGTGGACCCCATCCTGGTGGACTGTACCATCCACGAGATTGCCGCCGCCCAGCTCCGGTACCGGTTCCTTCTGCGGCAGGTGCGGGGCATGGATTCCGGCACCTGATTCTCCTTGACCCTTCTGACTGAATTTGCTATCATAAGGTTAGGAAAAAGGAGGGTTCTGGCATGTCTTATTCAGCAATTACGGAAACCGACCGCTATCTTTTCGGACAAGGCACCCATTATGAGATATATGAGAAACTTGGCGCGCATCCGGCTGCGGACGGAAAAAAGCACGGGATTTCTTTTTCTGTTTGGGCCCCCCACGCCCAGGCTGTCTCTGTTATCGGGGATTTCAACGGCTGGGATCCCCAGGCCAGCCCTATGGAGCCGCTGGCAGATTCGGGCATCTGGACTGCGTTCCTGCCGGAAGCCCAGGAGGGACAGCTGTATAAATTCTACATAACCGGGGCCGACGGGGAAGCCTTTGCCAAGGCGGATCCCTATGCCACCTGTTTTGAGGTGCGGCCCGGCACCGCCTCCCGCATCTGCAGCCTGGCCGGCTATGCCTGGCAGGACGCGGATTGGATGGAGGCCCGGCGGAAAAGGAACCTGCTCACCGCGCCTATGGCCATCTACGAAATGCACCCTGGCTCCTGGCGCCGCCACCCGGCGGAGGGGGACGCAGGCTTTTATTCCTACCGGGAACTGGCGGAAGCGCTGCCTCCCTATCTGCTGGAGATGGGCTATACCCATGTGGAGCTGATCGGCATTGCCGAATACCCCTTTGACGGTTCCTGGGGCTATCAGGTTACCGGCTACTACGCCCCCACCTCCCGCTATGGGACGCCCCAGGATTTTATGTATCTGATTGATACCCTGCACCAGGCCGGGATCGGCGTAATCCTGGACTGGGTGCCGGCCCATTTCCCCCGGGACGCCCACGGGCTGGCCAATTTTGACGGACAAGCCCTCTATGAGTACGCGGATCCCCGCAAGGGGGAGCATCCGGACTGGGGCACCAAGATTTTTGACTACGGCCGCACGGAGGTCTCCAACTTCCTGATTGCCAACGCCCTGTACTGGCTGGAAAAATTCCATGTGGACGGGCTGCGGGTGGACGCGGTAGCCTCCATGCTCTACCTGGACTACGGCAAGCAGGACGGCCAGTGGGTCCCCAACCAGTACGGCGGCAACCAGAACCTGGAAGCCATCGAGTTTTTCCGCCATTTGAACAGCATCGTCAAAAAGCGGGTGCCCGGCGCCATGACCATCGCGGAGGAAAGCACCGCCTGGGGCGGCGTAACCGCGGATCCGGCGGAGGGAGGCCTGGGCTTTACCTTTAAGTGGAACATGGGCTGGATGCACGATTTCCTGGACTACATGAAGCAGGACCCCTTGTTCCGCAAATATCACCACAACCAGATGACCTTTGGCATTACCTACGCCTGCAGCGAAAACTTTATCTTGGTGCTCTCCCACGACGAGGTGGTGCACCTAAAGTGTTCCATGCTGGAAAAAATGCCCGGCTACGAATCCGACAAGTTTGCCAACCTGAAGGCTGGCTATACCTTTATGATCGGCCACCCCGGCAAAAAGCTGCTGTTTATGGGCCAGGAATTTGGCCAGAAACGGGAGTGGAGCGAGGAACGGGAGCTGGATTGGTTCCTGCTGGCGGAGGAGCCCCATCAGAACCTCCAGCACTTCTTCCGGGATCTGCTGCACCTGTACCGGACGCATCCGGCCCTTTACCGGAAGGACTACCAGTGGGACGGCTTCCAGTGGATCAACGCGGACGATGGGGACCGGAGTATTTTCAGTTTTGTCCGCTACAGCCCTACCGGCAAAAAGCACTTGCTGTTTGTCTGCAATTTTACTCCCATGGAGCGGCCGGACTACCGGGTGGGCGTGCCGGCGGCCGGGGAATATACCCTGATCCTGGACGAGACCGTGGGCCTCTATGGCCGGGGGCGGAAAAAGCCGGTTAAGAAGGCCGTCAAGTCCGAGTGCGACAGCCAGCCCTATTCCATCCCCCATCCGCTGCCGCCCTACGGCATCGCGGTATACGAGTTTGCCATCCTGGAAGGGCCCAAAAAGAAAAAACGTGCGAAAAAAAACACCCGGAAGCCTTCTGCCCGGAAGTCTTCTACTTGAAATAGTGAAATAAACCTTTCATCCGGTGAAAGGTTTCCACGGTGGCGCAAGCGCAAAATGGCGAAGGAGGCCCGGCTTTTTTGGAATGTTTCTCCAAAAAAGCCGGGCCTCCTTTCGGCTAAAAGGATCCTATCACTCTTTTTTCCATAATTTTTCCGCTTTACCGGTTTTTCCCATTTTCTGACCTTTAACACATTTTCCTGTAGTTCTTATGATAATGTCAAAATAATTGCAGAGGTTTTTCACGTCAGGAGATAGGGGAAATGAAAATTTATACGTATCAAGGCCGCAAGAACCTGTGCGGCGAAAAAATCCGGGAAGCCCGGGTAAAAAGCCGGATGTCCCAGTCCGAGCTGGCCGCCAAAGTACAGACGGAGGGGGTTACCCTGGAGCGGGACAGCATCAGCCGGATCGAAAACGGAACCCGTTTTATCGCAGACTACGAACTGAAGATATTCGCCAAGGTTTTGAATGTTAAAGTGGAATCCTTGATCGAGTAAACCGCATTGGTTCCGGCCTCACAGATGCTGTAAATCAAGCAGGCGCTGCCGCGGCAGCGCCTGCCCTTTTCTTGCGGAGCCTGCCTGTTCCTGGCAAAGCCCGCTCCGCCTACGCCCCCCTTTCCCGTCACTGCAATCTTCATATGGTCTCCTCTCACACCCTGGCCCCAGCGGGAAGGACACAGCCGCAGTTCTCGCACACGCTGTCCGCCGCCAGAGCCCCGTCCCGGAGAAAGATCTCGACGCCTTCCCCGCACCGGGGGCAAGGGATCTCTTGGATTGTAACCGCCATTCTCGCTTCCATACATCCGTCCATACGGCTCGCACTTCCTTTCTTTTAGATTTCCAATTTCCGGAAGATTTCTCCCAGGGCCCGGCGCACCGGGGAATCCGCCGGCAGCTCCACCATCGGCCGGCCGTCGCAGTCAAAGCGGTAGACCGTGTCGTCCTGGGGGACCACGCCCAGGAGATACAGGCCCTGCTTCTCAATCTCGGCCTGGGTCCCCTGGTCCAGCTTGCCCTCCGGCGCCCGGTTGACGATCAGCCCCACCGTGTCCGGGTGGAAATTCATCTCCCGCATCAGCTCCGCGATCCGCCCGGCCGCCTGAACGCCCCGGCGGGAGCAGTCGCTGACCAGCAGCACCTTCTCCATGCCGGGAAGGATCCCGCGGCTTATGTGCTCCATCCCTGCCTCATTGTCCACCACAATATAGGGGTAGTGGCTCTGAAGCTTCTGCACCTGGGTCTGGACCAGCCCGTTGACAAAGCAGTAACACCCCTGCCCCTGGGAGCGGCCCATGACCATCAGGTCAAAGTCGTCCCCCTCGGTCACGGCGTCCATCATCCGCATCTCCAGCCAGTCCGCCTTGGTAATCCCCCTGGGGATTTGGTACTTGGGGTCCGAGCCTGCCCGCTCGATTTCCTCTCGCAGTTCCCCCAGGGTCGGTCCAATCTCCACCCCCAGCACCTCGTTAAGGTTGGAGTTGGCATCGGCATCCACCGCCAGCACCGGCTTCCTTCCGCTCTCGCAGAGATATTGAATCAGCAGTCCGCACAGGGTCGTCTTTCCGACGCCTCCCTTCCCTGCCACCGCAATCACATGTCCCATTCCATGGCCTCCTTTTCTGAACACACTATATTTTTATGAACATAGTGTTGATTTTTCGCTGCGATTCCATTATACTAAGGGCAGAGAGAAATGCAATCGTCAATTCTTCCATTCTGTCCGGCTCCTAGACAAAGAGCGGAAAAGTGATGAGAAAGAGAGAGGGGATTTTCCATGGAATACCCAAAAGAGGGCCGCAAATTGGACCGCCGCACCCGCTACACCCGGCAGGTCATCCGGGAAACGCTGCTGGAGCTGATGGAAGAAAAGCCTTTCAGCCGGGTGACGGTGACGGAGATCTGCAAGCGGGCGGAGATCAACCGGGGGACCTTCTACCTCCACTACCTGGATCTGAACGACGTGCTGGACGACATCCTCACCGAGATGCTGGACGACACCACCTGCGCCATCGACCACGTTCTCTGCCCGGAACGGCCATGCGCTACCTACCCCTTCTGCGACAAGATCCACAGCAGCAGGCAGTACCGGGTGCTGTTTCTGGACGAGTCGGTCACGGATCCTTTGCTGGGCAAACTGGCGGATACCTGCAAGGAGCGGTATGTTACCTATCTGATGCGTCACAGCCAGCTGACCTTCCAGGAGGCGGAAGCCATCTTTACCTTCCAGATGAACGGGTGCCTAGCCATCAACCGCCTGATGCTCCGCAACCACTGCACCGATTGGAAGGCGGTGCAGCGGGCCATCGACGGCTTTATCAAGGCCGGGCTGGAGCATTATCTCCGGCCCAATCAAGAATAGGCCAAAAAGGATAGACAAAGAGAATCGAAAAAAAGAATCGAAAAAAGGAGTGAAAATATGGAACAACCGGTATCCAACTACGAAAAGAACTGCCAAGAATGGCAGGAGCGTTTCCTGGCCATGGATCAGGAAAAACTGCTCTCCATTATCCCTGGGCTGAAGCGGGAGGGCGGGGATCTGACCCTCTACCATTTTGGGGAGAAGTTTGCGGTAAACGCCGCCGACGGAAGCATCCGCTCCCTGGAGAGCAGCGCGCCGGTCTCCGCCACGGTGCGCCTGAACATCTACACGCTCTTTGGCTATGCCTCCCCCTTGGCCCGGTTCCAGGACGACTGGGTCCCCTTCCAGCAGCTGCGGGGCACCGGCGTATTTCAGGCCGCCTATCAGCGCGGCATCCTGATCCCGTTTGCGGCCACCTTCTCCGGCCACGGGGAACAGCTGCGGCAGGCGCTGGAGGCCATGGGCGGCCGGAAGCTCCCCTGCTCCGATGTGGGCTATCAGGTGGACGCCTTTGCCTGCATTCCCATGCGCGTCCTGGTTTGGGAGGGGGATGAGGAGTTCCCGGCCCAGGGAAACCTGCTTTTTGACCGCAGCGCTACCGACTATATCCACAGCGAGAGCATGGTCACCATCGCTACGGCCGGGCTTTACCGCCTGGCCGATCTGGCCGGGCTCCCTCTGGACCGCCGGGCTTTCCCGATGCCGTAAGGGCCCCGGCGGCCCCTCCCCGCGTCCCTTACCCCAGGGCCACGTCCAGGATCATCATCAACGCGAAGCCGGCGGCAAAGCCGACGGTCCCCAGGTTGCTGTGCTCCCCCTGGCTTGCCTCCGGGATCAGCTCCTCCACCACCACATAGAGCATGGCGCCGGCGGCAAAGGCCAGCAGATACGGCAGCGCCGGGCGGACCAGCGCGGAGAGAAGGATGGTCGCCCCCGCCCCCAGCGGCTCCACAATCCCGGACAGGGCGCCGTACAGGAAGGCCCGCCCCCGGCCGGTCCCCTCGCTCTTAAGCGGCAGGGAGATAATGGCGCCTTCTGGGAAATTTTGGATGGCAATGCCAATGGAAAGGGCGAAGGCCCCGGCCATGGTGATGGCCGCGTCCTCCGCCAGGAAGCCGGAAAACACCACACCCACCGCCATCCCCTCCGGGATATTGTGAAGCGTTACCGCCAGCACCAGCATGGTGGTTTTTTTCAGCTGGCACCGGGGCCCCTCCGCCTGCTCGCAACCCAGGTGCAGATGGGGGATCAGCCGGTCCATCAAAAGCAGAAAGCCCATGCCCAGCAGGAAACCGGCGGCCGCCGGGACAAAGGCCCACCGCCCCATATCCGCCGCCATATCCATGGCCGGAATCAGCAGCGACCACACCGAGGCCGCCACCATCACGCCGGAGGCAAACCCCAGCAGGCTTTTCTGCACCTGGGGCCGCAGCGCGTCCTTCAGCAGGAACACGCAGCCGGACCCGGCCGCCGTTCCCAGAAACGGAAGCATCAATCCCAACAAAATTTCCATTTTGGCTCCTTATAAGGGCCCTGCCGGACACAACTCCGGCAGGGCCCTCCTATGCGCCGGCCTTTTACAGCCGCTTCTCCAGTTCCTCTTTTTCCTTTTCATACCCCGGCTTTCCCAGCAGGGCAAACATATTCCGCTTGTAGCTTTCCACCCCCGGCTGGTTAAACGGGTTCACGCCCAGCATATAGCCGCTGACGCCGCAGGCAAACTCAAAGAAATAGAACAGCTGCCCCAGGGAACGCTCGTCCTGGGCCGGGATATGTACCATCAGGTTGGGCACCTGGCCGTCCGTGTGGGCCAGGATGGTCCCCTTCATGGCGCTCTTGTTCACAAAATCCATGGTCTGGCCCGCCAGATAGTTGAGCCCGTCCAAATCCACCGGCTCCGCCTCCAGCGTTACCTGCGCCCGAGGCTCCTCCACCTCCAGCACCGTCTCAAACATCAGCCGGGCGCCGTCCTGAAGGAACTGGCCCATGGAATGCAGATCGGTGGTCAGGTCCACGGAAGCCGGGAAAATCCCCTTCTGGTCCTTGCCTTCGCTTTCCCCGTACAGCTGCTTCCACCATTCGGACACGTAGTGGAGGCTGGGCTCATAGTTGGCCATCACCTCTACGCTCTTACCACCCTGGTACAGGAAATTCCGGGCCGCCGCGTAGCGCAGAGCTCCGTTTTCCGCGTAGGGGGTTTCCAGGGCCGCCTTCCGCCCCTGGGCCGCGCCCTCCATCAGCGCCGTAATATCCGCGCCGCTGACGGCGATGGGCAGAAGGCCCACGGCGGTCAGCACGGAGAAGCGGCCGCCTACGTCGTCCGGCACCACAAAGGTGGCAAAGCCTTCCTCATCCGCCACCTTTTTCAGGGCCCCCTTGGCCCGGTCCGTGGTGGCGTAGATCCGCCGGGCCGCCCCTTCCCGGCCGTACTTTTCCACCAGCAGCTTCCGGAACACCCGGAAGGCGATGGCCGGCTCCGTGGTAGTGCCGGATTTGGAGATGACGTTGACGGAAAAATCCTTGCCCTCCAGCACGTCCATCAGTTCCCGCAGGTAGGTGCCGCTGATGTTGTTGCCCACAAAATAGATCTCCGGCGCTTTCCGCACCTGAGGGGACACCATGTTGTAAAAGCTGTGGCGCAGGAACTCAATGGCCGCCCGGGCCCCCAGGTAGGAGCCGCCGATGCCGATGACCAAAAGCACGTCCGAATGGCTGCGGATTTCCTCCGCCGCCTTTTGGATGCGGGCAAACTCTTCTTTGTCGTAGTCCACCGGCAAATCCAACCAGCCCAGGAAGTCCGAACCGGCCCCCCGGCGGCCCAGCAGGGTATCCCGGGCGGCCAGCACCGCCGGCTCCATGGCCTGAAAATCCTTCTCCGTGAGAAAGCCACTGGCGTGGCTGCTGTCAAATCTCAGCTGAGACATGTTGCAAATCCTCCTTCTTTGGCATATTGGGCGCTTCCGGCCACAGGGCCTGCGCCGCGTCCTTTTATGTTAGGTACTCCCGGAAAACATCCTCCAGGATTTTTTCCTCCTCCGGCCCCAGGGAAAGGGGCGGCTGTACCGGCCCGGCCTCCCAGCTGCTCCGGCCGCCGCCTTTCCGCAGGCGGGGCAACAGCTGCTCCTCAAACCGTTCTGCCAGGCATTCTGCCGTCTGGGCTTCCTTGCCTGCGTTGTCCAGCAGCATCCGGAACAGGACGCCGGCGCAGCCCAGCACCACGCCGGAAGCCCCGTACAGGATGGCATACCGGTAATCCAAATCCAGCATCCAGGCGGCGGCTCCCATCCCCAGGCCCCCCAGCAGGGAAAGCACGGCGCAGAAGGCGGCCAGCCGCCTCCAGGCCCGCAGGGTCAGCCCCAGGGTGCGGCACCGGCGCAGGCATTTTTCCAGATAGTCCTCCGTATGCCGGATGCCGTTTCCGATCCCCGACAGTTCCTCGTATTGTCTTTTCCAGTTTTTCAGCTGCTTGTCCTTGGTAGTGTTCAGGTTCTCCGACTGGCGCGTCAGCTTCCGGCAGCGGCGGTTTACCGCCAGCCGGCAGAAAAGCCCCAGCAGCGTAAGCCCGGTAATCCCAAAGAGTCCCAGGTTCTGTTCCAGAAACACTACGGCCATTCCTCTTCCCCCTATTCTTCTATACTCTGCGGTGCAGCCGCCGCAGGCGGATCCGGCAGCCGGGCCGCCCAGGCCCCTTCTGCCATCTATAGTATAGAATGAACCCAACGGTTTGGGAAGAACCAATTCCAAAAATCGTTCGTCAGGAAGCGGCACCGTTCGCCAGCAGATCCTTCAGGATGGACACTCCAATGCGGATGGCCGTCTCCTTAAAAGCCTGGTAGTCCCCGGCGGAGCTGTCGTCCGCCCCGTCGGAGATGGCCCGCAGGATCAGGAAGGGCACCTGGTTCAGGCAGGCCACATGGGCGATGGCCGCCCCCTCCATCTCCGTACACGCCGCCCCAAAGGTGCGGTACAGCCACTGCTGCTTTTCCCGGCTCTGGATAAACTGGTCCCCGCTGACAATCCGCCCCCGGTGATACCGCCCCTCCGGGAGCAGGCGGCGGCAGGCGTCCAGCGCCAGATCCTGAAGCCGCTCGTCCGCCGGGAAAATCGAGCGCTCCATGTAGGCGATCTGCCCCAGAGGATACCCCAGGGCCGTGCTGTCAAAATCGTGGTACAGGGCGTCTGTGGAAACCACCACGTCCCCCTGCCGCACGCCTGGCGCCACGCCCCCGGCCACACCGGTATTGATCAGGGTGTCCGCCTCCATCTCGCTGATCAGGATCTGGGCGCACATGGCCGCGTTGACCTTTCCCACGCCGGCGCAGGTAACCGCCGCCGGCACACCCCAAAGCCTGCCCCGGAAAATGTGGAGGCCCGCCCGCTCCCGTTCCTCCCGTTCTTCCATTTCTTCCACCAGCTGCGCCGTCTCCGCCGGCATCGCCCCTATAATTCCCAGCATGTGATCTCCTTTCTCCGCAGGCCGCGCCGTACACACAGCGCATAAACCCACCGGATTCCACGTCCAGTATAGCGGGAAGCGGCAGAGAATGCAAGAGGAAAGCGGTTTCTGCTTGCCTGGCGGAAATTTTATGATATACTTTTTAGTGGATCCGAATCCCGGATACCAAAGAAGAAATTTCAGGAGGAATCATACCATGCAGTATAAAACCCAGGGAGTCTGTTCCCAGCTTATTGATTTTCAGGTAAAGGACGGCAAGCTGACCCAGGTACAGTTTACCGGCGGCTGCCATGGCAACCTTCAGGGCATCGGCCGCCTGGTAGAGGGGATGCCGGTGGAGGAAGTCATCCGCCGGCTGGAAGGCATCCAGTGCGGCTACAAGCCCACCTCCTGCCCGGACCAGCTTTCCCGCGCGCTGAAGGCCTATTTGGCGTCCCAGGCCCAGGGCTGACCGCCGGCGCCTTACCCCAAGGAGGTTTTCCATGAAACGCATTATTCTTACCGGCGGCGGCACCGCCGGCCACGTAACCCCTAACCTGGCTTTGCTGCCGGTCCTGAAGGAGCACGGCTATGAAATCCGCTATATTGGCTCCAAGGAGGGAATCGAAAAAAGGCTGGCGGAGGGCGCCGGAATCCCCTACGACGGCATTTCCTCCGGCAAGCTGCGCCGCTATTTTGACTGGAAAAACTTTACGGACCCCTTCCGGGTGCTGAAGGGCTTTGGGGAGGCCCGGAAACTGTTAAAAAAATACCGGCCGGACGTAATCTTCTCCAAGGGAGGCTTCGTGTCCGTGCCGGTGGTGCTGGCCGCCAAGCGGCTGAAAATCCCGGTCATCATTCACGAGTCGGATATGACGCCAGGCCTGGCCAACCGGATCAGCATCCCCTCCGCCTCCAAGGTCTGCTGCAATTTCCCGGAGACCTTAAAAAACCTGCCGGCGGAAAAGGCGGTGGCCACCGGCTGCCCCATCCGGGCGGAGCTTCTGGCCGGTTCCCGGCTCCGGGGGCTGGAGCTGACCGGGTTTTCCCCGGAAAAGCCGGTACTGATGGTCATCGGCGGCAGCCTGGGCTCCGTAAAAGTAAACACGGCGGTGCGCCAGGCCCTGCCCCAGCTGCTGGAAACCTTCCAGGTGGTCCACCTCTGCGGGCGGAACAACCTGGACGAAAGCCGGAAGGGCCTGGAAGGCTACCGGCAGTTTGAGTACGTCAACGAGCCGCTGAAGGACCTGTTCGCCCTGGCGGACGTGGTGATCTCCCGGGCCGGGGCCAACGCCATCTGCGAGCTGCTGGCCCTGCGCAAGCCCAACCTTTTGATTCCCCTTTCCGCTTCCGCCAGCCGGGGGGATCAGATCCTCAACGCGGAAAGCTTCCAGAAGCAGGGCTTCAGCGCCGTCCTCCCGGAGGAGGAACTGACGGAAGAAGCACTGCCAAAGGCAGTGCTTCAGGTATACGAAAACCGGGCCCGCTACATAGAGGCCATGGAAAAAAGCCCGCTGGGCAACGCGGTGGAAACCATCGTGGCCATGCTGGACGAACTGGCCGGAGCGTAACGCCTTACGCCTTCCGGCCTTCCTCCACCGCAATCTCTTCCGACTCGTGGTGGCCGGTGATGGAGTAGATGACCCACTCGGCAATGTTCACCGCATGGTCGCCGATCCGCTCAAAATACTTGGCGATCATCAGCAGGTCCACCGCCGCCGCCACGTCCCCGGATTCCTGGCGCACAATCCCGATCAGCTGATCCCGCACTTCCTCAAAAAGCCGGTCCACCTCATCGTCCGCCGCGATGATATTTTCCGCCAGGGTCTGGTTCCGGGTCACAAAGGCGTCCACGGCGTTGGTCACCATCTTGGAGGAGGCCTTGGCCATGGCCTGGATGTTTTTCATCCGCTCCATATCCAAATTTTCCGGCAGGCGCAGGGAGATCTCCGCAATGTCCCCGGCCTGGTCGCCGATCCGCTCCATGTCCGTAATCATCTTTAAGGCGGAGGAAATCACCCGCAGGTCCCGGGCCACCGGCTGCTGGCGCAGCAAAAGCTGCAGGCAGCGGGTCTCGATGGTCTGCTCCAGGTGGTCCACCTCCGTGTCGTACTCCAGGGCGGTTTTCACCAGCTTCTCATCCCGCGTAAACAGCGCCCGCTCCGCATAGTCGATGGCCGTCTCGATGGCCTTTCCCATACTGGTCAATTCCATATTCAGGAGCTCCAGCTCCCGGTTAAAACTGTTTCTCATTTCCGCGCACATCCTTCCTGCATCAGCCGAACCGGCCGGTAATGTAGCCCTCGGTTTCCTTCTCCTTGGGCATGGAGAACACCTGCTCCGTCTCCCCAAACTCAATGAGCTTCCCTAACAGGAAGAACGCCGTATAGTCGGAGATACGGGCCGCCTGCTGCATGTTGTGGGTGACCATGATCACCGTGTATTTTTCCTTCAGCTCCATGGCCAGATCCTCAATCTTGGACGTGGAGATGGGGTCCAGGGCGGAGGTGGACTCATCCAGCAGGATCACCTTAGGCTCCACCGCCAGGGCCCGGGCAATGCAGAGCCGCTGCTGCTGGCCGCCGGAAAGGCCCAGGGCGCTTTTCTTCAGCCGGTCCTTCACCTCGTCCCAGATGGCCGCGCCCCGGAGGGACCGCTCCACAATCTCATCCAGCTTGACCCGGGAGCGGATGCCGTGGGTCCGGGGGCCGTAGGCGATGTTGTCGTAGATGGACATGGGGAAGGGGTTGGCCTTCTGGAACACCATGCCGATCTCCTTCCGCAGCCAGGTGGTGTCCACCGACGGGTCGTAGATATTCTGGGAGCCGTAGTTGACCTCCCCTTCGATGCGGATGCCCGGCACCAGATCGTTCATACGGTTCAGGGTTTTCAGGAACGTGGATTTCCCGCAGCCGGAGGGGCCGATGAGAGCCGTAATCTTATTGGCCGGCAGCGCCACGTTCACATCGTACAGGGCCTGGTTGCTCCCATACCAGAGATTCAAGTGTTTCGCTTCTATGATGGTAGCCATAAAGGTCTCCTTTATTTCTTCAGTTTCCGGCCCACAAAGGCGGCGGAAAGGTTGATAATCAGGGTCAGAAGCATCAGGATGGCGGCGATGGCGAAGGCCACGTCCATCTCTCCCCGCTCGCTGGCGTACACGTACAGGGCCACGGTCAGGGTGGCGGAGGACGCCTGGAGGGAGGTGACGAAATCGTTGAGCACCAGGCCAAAGCCGGCGGTAAACAGCAGGGCCGCGGACTCGCCTACGATCCGGCCGATGGCCAGGATACAGCCGGTAACGATGCCGTCCACCGCGTTGGGCAGCACCACAGTCCGGACCATGTGCCATTTGCCGGCCCCCAGGGCCAGGGCCCCTTCCCGGTAGGACTGGGGCACCGTCTTTAAGGATTCCTGGGTGGTGCGGATGATGGTGGGCAGGATCATAATCACCAGGGTCAGGCCGCCGGCCAGGATGCCCTGCTTTAAGCCCAGAAGCTGGGTGAAAAACAGCATACCCACCAGGCCGTAGATAATGGAAGGGATGCCGGTCAGGGTCTCGGAGGCAAACTCAATGACCGCCACCACCTTGCGGCTGCCGGCGTACTCGGTCAGATAGATGGCCGCGCCTACGCCCAGGGGCAGCACAATCACCATGGACACCAGGATAATGTACAGGGTATTCAGGATGTTGGGCAGGATGCCGATGGTATCCTTCAGGTAGCTGGTCTGGCTGCTGACCAGATCCCAGGTCACATTGCCCAGGCCCCGGTAGAAAATGTAGCCAATGACAAACAGCAGCAGGGCGCAGGTAAGCCCGGCGCACAGGTACAGGAAAAACTTCAGCACCTTGTCGTAGCAGGACCGGCGGAACGATAATTTCTGCATCTTACGCTTCCCCCTCCTTCTTTCTCTTGATGACCAGATTCAGGAACACGTTGATCAGCATGATGAACAGGAACAGCACCAGGCCGATGGAAAACAGGGCGTTCCGCTGCAGGGAGCCTACGGAGGCGTAGGACATCTCCGAGGCGATGGCCGTGGTCAGGAAGCGGACGGAGCCCAAAAGATCCGGCATGTTGGCCACGTTGCCGGACACCATGATGATGGCCATGGCCTCGCCGATGGCCCGGCCCACGCCCAGCACCACCGCCGTGGCAATGCCGCTTTTGGCCGCCGGGATGCTGACCCGGAAGATGGTCTCAATCTTGGTGGCTCCCAGGGCTAAGGACGCCTCCTCGTACTCCTTGGGCACCGCCTGAAGGGCCGTGTTGGACACGTTGACGATGGAGGGCAGGATCATAATGGCCAGCACAATGATGGCCGCCAGCAGGGTGGCGCCGGAGGGCAGGTCAAAGAGCTTCTGGATGCCCGGCACCAGGATGATCATGCCCACCAGGCCGTACACCACCGAAGGGATACCGGCCAAAAGCTCCACCGCAGTCTGGATGACCCGGGCCACCTTGGGGGAGGCGATCTTGGACAGGAACACGGCGGTAAACAGGCCCACCGGCACGCCGATGACCACCGCCCCGGCGGTGCCGTAGATGGACGTCAGGATAAACGGCAGGATCCCGTACTGGGGGTCGGTGCCGTGGGTGGGGGCCCAGGTGGCGCCAAACAGGAAGTCCACCAGGCCAATCTCCCGGATGGCCGGGATACCGGAGATAATCAGGTAGATACTAATGAACAACACAAAGGCCACAGCCACAATACCGCAGGCCAAAAAGAGCAGGTGCATCCCCATCTCCATGGCGTTCTTGGCGCCGCGGAACTTGGCGACAGTGGCAACCACCTGGCCGTCCGCTTCCCGCTCCGGCCCCTTCTTTTCCTCCGGTTTTTCCGCCGGCGTCTGGCCTGTTGTATTGAGATTCACTGACACGTTATTTTCCATAAGGCAGCTCCTTCTCTTCTCGCTTACCATCTGCTCATAGGAATAGCCTCCGCCAGAGGGGAGGCCGTTTCCTATTCCTATTTTTCTTTGTTGCCGCTTACTCTGCTACCGGTACCGCGCCCGCGTTGCGAATCAGGTCCGCCGCGTCCGCGGAAGTGGCGAAGTCGAAGAACGCCTGGGCCTGCGGGCTCAGCTCCGTGCCTTCCTTGGTGACCAGGACGAAGGGACGCTGGATGGCGTAGGTGCCGTCGGCCACCGTCTCCTCGGTGCAGGCCACGCCGCCCACCGTGATGGCGACGATGCCTTCCTGGCCTTCCACGGCGGACAGGGAAGCGTAGCCGATGGCGGAAGCGTTGCCTCTTACCGCCTCAATCACCGCGCCGGTGCTGGTCAGCTCCTGGTTCAGCACACAGGTGTCTTCCGTGCCGGTGATGGACTCGAAGCCGTCCCGGGTGCCGGAGCCTGCCTCACGGCCGATGGTGGCGATGGTGCCGGCCTCGCCGCCCAGGTCCGCCCAGTCGGTGGTCTCACCGGTAAAGATGGAAGCAATCTGCTCCACCGTCAGGTCCGTTACCGGGTTCTCCGCGTTGACAATAATGGCAATGCCGTCCAGGGCCACGGTGGTGCCTACCAGGCCGTTGGCCTCCTCCTCCGGCTTCAGGGCCCGAGAGGAAAGTCCGATGTCGGCCGTCCCCTGGGAAGCCGCCTCAATGCCCGTGCCGGAGCCGGTGGGGTCGTAGGACACGGTCACGCCCTTGTTGTCCGCCATGAACTGCTCCGCCAGGCTTCCGATTACATCCTCCATGGAGGTGGAGCCGTTGGTGGAAACCGAACCGCTCAACTCGCCGCCGGCCGGTTCCGTCTCCGCGGCGGTGGTATCCTGGCTCTCCGCCGCAGCGGTGGTGCCAGCGGCAGCCGTGGTGCCGGCGGCAGCGGTGGTTTCCTTATCGCTGGAGCCGCAGCCCGCCGCTACGGCCGCAACCATAGCCATGGACAGGAATACAGACAAAACTTTTCTCATCTTCATGATTTTTTCTTCCTTTCGCTTCGCTTTTTATTCCTTTTTCAAGTTCGAGGCAAGTATACGGAAGGAATGTAAAAGAACAAGGGGGTGTTTTGTAAAATCTGTGTAAAACCCACGCCAAAAAAGCCGCGGAAAGGGGGGAACCCCTTCCGCAGCCTCTGGATTTTCCTTCCGTCCCCTTGCGGGGACGGCCTTTACTGGAACTGGGAATAATATAGCTTCGCGTACAGGCCTCCCTGGGCCAGCAGGGTCTCGTGGTTCCCCTGCTCCACAATCTCCCCGCCGTTTACCACCAGGATGTGGTCCGCGTTCTGGATGGTGGACAGCCGGTGGGCGATCACAAAGCAGGTACGGCCCTTCATCAGCTCCCGCATGGCCTGCTGGATTTTCTGCTCCGTCTGGGTGTCCACGTTGGAGGTGGCCTCGTCCAGGATCAGCATTTTGGAGTCCAGCAGCATGGCCCGGGCAATGGTCAGCATCTGCTTCTGGCCCTTGGACAGGCCGGAACCGTCCCCGGTCAGCACCGTGTCGTACCCTTTGGGCATCTGGAGGATGGCCTCGTGGATATGGGCGGCCCGGCAGGCCCGCTCCACATCCTCCCGGGTGGCATCCTCCTTCCCATAGGAGATGTTTTCGTAGATGGTGCCGGTAAACAACCAGGTATCCTGAAGCACCATGGTGTAGGCCCGGCGCAGGCTGCTGCGGGTCAGCCGGGAAATCGCCTTCCCGTCCACGGTAATGGAGCCGGACTGGGGATCGTAGAACCGCATCAGCAGGTTGATGAGGGTGGTCTTGCCGGCCCCGGTGGGGCCCACGATGGCCGTCAGGCTTCCCGGCTCCGCGTGGAAGCTTAGGTCGTGGATGATCACCTGGCCCGGCAGGTAGCCAAAGCGCACATGCTCCATGCGCACGTCCCCCTGCACCTCCGTCAGCTCCTCCGCGTCCGGGGCGTCCGCCGGTTCCGGCGGCTCGTCGATCAGCCGGAAAATCCGCTCCGCCGCCGCAGCCGCCGACTGGATTTCGCTGAGGATGTTGGCCGCCTCGTTGATGGGGCCGGAAAACTTCCGGGAATACAGCACAAAGGAGGATAGGTTGCCCAGGGAAATCTTCTCAAACAGGAACAGCACCGCCCCCAGGACGCTGACCAGGGACAGGGACAGGTTGTTGATAAAGTTTACCGAAGGGCCCATCATGCTGCCATAGTAGTCCGCGTTGTAGTAGGCGTCCACCGCCTCCGTGTTCTTCTGGTCGAAGCGGCGGATCATGGTTTCCTCCTGGTGGTAGGCTTTGATGGTCTTCTGCCCGCTGATGATCTCCTCGGAAAAGCCGTTCAGCTCGCCCAGCTTGGCCGAACGCTTGCGGAACAGGGGCCGCACCCGCCGGGTCATATAGCGGGTGATAAAGAAGGAGGCCGGGATGGTAATGGCAAACACGGACACCAGCGCCGGCGCGATCATCAGCATCATCACCAGGGAGCCCCCCACCGTAATGACGCTGGTGCAGATCTGCAGCAGGTCGTTGGTCAGGGACGCGTTCACCGTGTCAATATCATAGGAAATGCGGCTCACAATATCCCCGGTCTGGGTGCGGTCAAAATACCCCACCGGCAGGTTCATCAGCGCATCGAAAATGTCCTGGCGCATCCGGCGGATGACCTGCTGGCTGAAGCGGATGGTAAGGCGGGCCAGCACATAGGCCAGCAGGGAGGACGCCGCGTAGAAGGCAATCATCAGCGCCGCGTAGAAAAAGACCTGGGGGAAATCCACATCCCCGGGGCCGTGGATGGCGTCGATGGCGTAACCGGAGAGCATAGGGCCCACCAGCCCCAGCAGGTTGCTGACGATGGTCAGAAGCAGCGCCAGGAGCAGCAGCCACTTATACTGGTACAGGTACTTCCACAGGCGGAGCAGCACATACCGCCGGTCCTTTGGCTTGTCTTCTTTACCCGATGGACGCCGCAACGCTTTCACCTCCCATCTGCGAAATGCAGATCTGCCGGTAAGGCTCGCAGGAAGCCAGCAGCTCCTGGTGGGTGCCGTACCCGATCTCCCGGCCGTTTTCCATCATCAGGATATGGTCCGCATGGCGGATGGAGCTGGCCCGCTGGGCCACAATAATGGTGGTGACCCCCTGGAAATGCTCCGCCAGCGCCTGCCGCAGCCGGGCGTCGGTCTGGTAGTCCAGGGCGCTGGAGGAATCGTCCAGGATCAGGATCTCCGGCCGGGAGGCCAGCGCCCGGGACAGCAGCACCCGCTGCTTCTGGCCGCCGCTTAGGTTGGAGCCCCGGATGGCCAGCGGGTATTGGAGCCGCCCCTCCAGCTGGTCGATGAACTCCTTGGCCTGGGCGCACGCCACCGCCTGCTCCAGATCCTCCTCCGGGACGTCCCGGCCAAAGCGGATGTTTTCCTCCACCGTGTCCGCAAAAAGCACGTCGTTCTGGAAAACAATGCTAAATTTATGGTACAGCTCCTCCGGCGGGATGGACCGCACGTCCCGCCCGCCAATGCGGATGTCCCCCTGGTCCGCGTCGTAGAAGCGGATCAGCAGCTGGATGACGGTGCTTTTGCCGCTGCCGGTGGCCCCGATAATCCCCAGGGTCTCCCCCTTTTTCAAGGCGAAAGAGATGTCCGAAACCACCTGGGCCCGCCCGGCGTGGTAGGAGAAGGACACATGGTCGAACCGGACGTGGTACCCGGCGTCCGGAGCCGCCGAAGCTTCTTCTCCCCGGTTTTCCGGCGTCTCCGAAGCTTCCGCCTTCCGCTCCTCCGGGGCTTCCACCTTCAAATCCTCCGGGGCTTCCAGCACCTCCCGCACCCGGTTGGCGGAGGCGGAGCCGCGGGAGTACATCATAAACATTCGGTTGATGGACAGCATGGCGTTGAGGATAATGGTAAAATAGGTCAAAAAGGCCAGGATGGTGCCGGTCTGGGTCTTGCCCGCATACACCCGGAAGGCGCCGGCCGCCACCACCAGGGTCAGGCCGGTGTTCAAAAACAGGTTCATCAGCGGCTGGCTGGCCGCCATGGTCACGGCGGCCTGGGTTTCCTTGTCCACAATATTCTGGTTGGCCGCCCGGAACCGTTCCCGCTCATACCCGGTTTTGGACAGGGCCTTAATCACCCGTATGCCGGAGGCGTTTTCCCGCACCACCCGCACCATCCGGTCCACGGCCCGCTGCAGCTTGGTGTACAGAGGGATCCCCCGGCGGGAGATGGAAAACACCGTTACCGCCACAAAGGGGAGCACCGCCGCCAGCACCAGGGTCAGCACCGGATCCATAAACAGGGACATGGTAAGGCCGCCCACCAAAAGGATGGGCGCCCGGATGCCCAGCCGCTGCATCATGCTGATCATCTGGTGGATGTTGTAGGTGTCTGAGGTCAGCCGGGACTCCAGGGAGGCGATGGTAAAGTCGTCCGCCTGCCGGCAGGACAGATAGGAAATGCGCGAAAAAAGATCGTGGCGCAGGCGCTGGGTGGTGTTCCGGGCCACCCGGGAGGCCATGCGGTTGGCCGTCACATTGCCCACCAGGCCGATGACGGAACAAACCAGCATCAGCACGCCGTAAAAAAGAATTTCCCCCAGGTTCTTCCGGGGCACCACCACGTCGATCAGACGGGAAAGGAGCCAGGGCAGGAACAGCTCCATGATCGTGCCGGTAAATTTGATCGTCATGCCCACCATCATACGAAAGACGTATGGCTTCAGGTAAAAAAATACAGTTTTCACGGCAGGCCATCCTCCTTCTTGCAACTGTTGCATATGCAACTATATAAAAAGGATACTATTGCCGGGGGAAAAAGTCAATGGAAATGGCCGTTATTTATGAATTGACATTTTCCGGGAAATTCTGCACAATGTAGGTATCCGGGGACCGCTGGAGGCATGGCTGACCTTCCTTTGCACAGACGACCCGGAGACCATCGAGACACGGATCAACGCCTACCCGGCATTCAGGCCTTATTATCAAGAGATCTACGACCTATGCCGGAACACGGAAAGGGTGATGGAGATGTTTTCCAAGGAATTGCAGGAAC